>VBGJ01000038.1 GCA_005880445.1 Chloroflexota bacterium
GGCCGATGGCGCCGCCGTGTTCTTCGATCCCGGCCCCGAGATCCGCACCATCCGGCTACAAGTGTCAGAGATCATAGTGACCGTGTATCGCGCCCTGCCCCAGGCGGGGGGAGGCACTCCCGCCGCGGCGTGCTCTGTGGGCAGGCTGGTTCCGGCGAGCTAGACGAAAAGAGAGATCGGACAGTGGCTCAGCGCTGAAAGAGGCGGGAGCGCCAGCCCAAACGGTGCAACAGATAGCGCAGTGCGACGCCGACCGTCTTGATTCCGTACTTCAGGCTGACGATGAAGTTGACCGAGGAGGCTCCGGGGAAGTACCGGCTCGAGACCGGCACCTCGGCGATCGTGAAGCCGAACGCGACTGCTTGAAACAATATCTGCGTGTCAAAGACGAAGTCATTCGAGTTGCGGAGAAACGGCACGGTTTGCAGGAACTTGCGGCTGTACGCTCGATACCCGGTGTGGCACTCGGAGAGCCGCCGGCGCAGGACGAGGTTCTCGATGAACGTGAGCACACGATTGGACATCCGTTTCCACCACGGCATGCCTCCCGTGGCTGGGCCACCTCGAATCATGAAGCGCGAACCGAGAACGATGTCGCCCGTGCCATCGCGCACGGCGGCGATCATCTGATCGAGTATTCCGGGATCGTATTGTCCATCCGGATGCAACATGACGATCACGTCCGCATCCTCGCGCAGCGCCTCCATGTAGCACGTCTTCTGGTTGGCTCCGTACCCCGCATTGTGTGGGTGCGCGATGACGACCAGGCCCAGCGACGAGGCCAGCCAGGCGGTGCCGTCGCGGCTGGCATCGTCGACCAGGATCACCTTCTCGACCAATCCCTTCGGGATCTCCGAGAGCGTCGCACTCAGGGTCGTCGCAGCGTTGTATGCGGGCATCACGACCACTGCCTTCGCGCCTCGGACACCAACGGTGGCCTTCGACGCGGTGCCAATCAGCTCCTTCGCCATGCTCCCGCAGTATAGGTCGGCGCCGAACTACACGCGATCGCCATTCCGAAGCGCCGGCGCAATGCGAGAGCCGACAATCGGCCGATGGCAGGAACGTTTCCGGCAGCACCGCCCGACGTAGCGCGGGCGCCCGCGACGTACGGGCGGCTTCTTCGCGTGCCGGGATTCCGTCCGCTCATCGCCAGCGCGCTGTTCGCGCGCACAGCGACGCAGATGTGGACGGTCGGCACCATTCTCTTCGCACTCCAGCGCTATCACTCGCCGAGCATCGCGGGCGTGGGCGTGTTTCTTCTGATCTTTCCGGGTCTCGTTCTCAGCCCGGTGAACGGCGCGCTGCTCGATCGCTACGGGCGCCGGCGACTCATGCGCGTCGACTTCACCGTCGCTGCCGCGTGCGTCACCGCGATCGTCGCACTTGCTGTCGCCAATCTCCTGCCGGTCTGGTTGCTGTTGCTGCTCCTCTCGCTCGGCTCCCTGACGAGCACGCTCAGCATGGCGGGTGCGCGCTCGCTGTTTCCACTGACCGTACCTCGCGATCTCTGGGATCGCGCCAATGCCGCCGACAGCCTGTGCTACGGCGTCGCGCAGATCGCGGGCCCCGCGCTGGCCGGCTGGCTCACCGCCGCATATGGCAGCAAAACCGCACTTGCGGTCACCGCGTTGGGGTTTGTCCTCGCTGCGGTCGCGCTGCGCGGCGTGTCCGAGCCCGTGGTCGAGAACGTGATGACGGGCAGGCTGTTTCAGGATGTGGCGCGCGGCGTGCGGTACGTCATGCTCAACGCGACTCTGCGCTGGCTCGCCGTCGCGCTCTCCGCGGGCAACGTTGGGTGGGGCATCGTCATCGTCCTGCTGCCGGTGCTCGTGTTCCGGTTGGGCGGCAACGCCGCGGTGGTCGGCGGCCTGCTGGCGCTGGAGGGCGTCGTCGGGGTCCCCGCGGCCCTGCTCGCAGGCCGCGTCAAGACGGAGGGCCGCGAGCGGCAGATCATGGCCGCATTCAGTGTGCTTGCCGGCGTAGCCACGTTGCTGTTCTTGGTCCCGGCGCTCGCTGCCGTCGCGCTCGCCGTCGTTGTGATCGGGATTGCCGAAGGACCCGTGAACGTCAGCGTCTATTCACTTCGCCAACGCCGGACACACGCGGCGTGGTTCGGCCGAGCGTTCGCCATCTCCATCAGCCTCAACTTTGCCGGCATGCCGCTCGGTTCCGCCGTCGCCGGGCCCGTCATCACCGCGTCGATCACGCTTGCCATCGCGCTCGCGGCGGCGCTCGCAGCGATGTCAGCGCTGCTCATGCTCACCAAGGTTCCGGCAGCAGACACCTCAGCGAACTAACCACGCGCATTCGTCAGGCGGCCACCGCAGCGTACACGCCGACCCTGTCCTTGCCCTCCCGCTTGGCGGCGTACATGGCGACGTCCGCGCGACGCAGCAGCTCATCGCATGTGTCGGCAGCACCGTCCGAGACTGCCAGCCCGAGCGTTCCCCGGACCGGCAGAATCGCATCGTCGACCGCGAGCGGCTCCCGCAGCGCCTGCAGGACGCGGCGCGCCAGCGCGTTGAGCTGCGCCGGCTCCGGCGGATTCTCGACCAGCACCGCGAACTCATCTCCGCCGAGCCGCGCGGCGAGGTCACCCGGGCGCACGCACGAGCGCAGCCTCTCGCCCACGGCGACGAGCACGCGGTCGCCCACAGCGTGTCCCAACGTGTCGTTCACGTGCTTGAAGTCGTCGAGGTCGATGAAGAGCACGGCGCACGCCGGCACGTCCTCCTGCCCGCGATCGAGCACACGCGCGACCGCGTCACGAAAGTGCTTGCGGTTGGGCAGAGCCGTGAGGGAGTCGTAGTGCACCTGGCGGGCGAGCTCTCGCTCGCGCAGCCTGAGACGGCCCACCAGGCGCACGTTGTCGCCAACCACCAGGTACTGGCGCACCAGCACCAGTGCGACCAGCGCTAGCATCGTTCCCAGCGTGAAATCGCTGGTGGTGCCCGTGGTGAATCGCTCGACGATGGTGATGGCCATCGCCGCTGCCACGGCTGGGTAGGGAAGCAGCGAGCGTACCCGCGACATCGGCGCCGGCCTCGAGAGCCCGACCACCCGCTGCGCCACCGGGCGGAGCGCGCCGAGAGCGATCAGGACGTAACCGGCCACCCAGCCGGCGTCGAACACGCTGCCCGATCCATACGTGTTCGTCGCCGTGAGGTACGCGAAGGCGCTGTCCGCGACCGCCGCCGAGGCCAGGCCGCACGCCAGCAGCAGCAGCGGTGTGCTTCCGCCCGCGGGCGCGCTCCTGATACGGAGCAGAACCATGGTGAGGATGGCGACGTCGCTCAGTGGGTACAGCAAGCCCAGCACCATGGCCAGCGTGCCGCTCGCGCCTGCGTGGTACACGGCGCCGAGCGTCGTGTTCCCGCTGAGCACGAGAAGCGCCGCGGCGATGATGAATCCGTCGAGGACATTGCGGACCTGCGACCCGATTCGCTCGTGCGCCACCGGGAAGCAGAGCACTCCGGCGAGCGCAAGCGGCACCGCCGAGAGATACCCGGCGTCGGCGAGAGACGGGAAGGGCACCTGGACCCCCTGGACCAGCTGGTACCAATCCCACACCGCCTGCCCGGATCCCCACGAGAACGCCGATGCACCGATCAGTGACCAGGCGAGCCTGACCCGACCGCCGTGCCGGGCCGCCGCCAGCCCGCAAGCGGCCGCGGCCGCAAAGGGGGCGGCGGTCTGCATGAGGTCGTCGAACCACGAGTACGTGTTCGACCCCAGGGCATTGGTTGCGAGGCAGGCGACGAACCCGACCATGAACAGTCCGGCCGCGGCGACGACCAGCCGCCACCAGCCCGCCATGAGGCCCGCGGGCGTGCGCGCGTCACTCATGGGCCGATTGTTCCGCTCTTGTGTAACGGCCATGCCGCATTTGGACGACGCTCGCGGCACAAGGACGGCCGGGCGCGTGCCGGCGGTGCTCCGCCTGTGCTCAGACGGGGGGCGGCGCCGGCGGCGGAGCTGCTGCCCCATCGCCGCCTGGGGACCCGTTGCGCGCCTTCTTTGCAGCGCGTGCTTGTATGTCCAGGATTGGTTGCACCAGGTCGATGGGCATGGGAAAGACCACGACGGTGTTGCGATCTCCCCCGATCTCGCTGAGTGTCTGCAGATAGCGAAGTTGCAGCGCGCTGGGTGAAGCCGCGATGACTCCGGCGGCGTCCGTCAGCGTTCGCGCGGCCTCCAGCTCGCCCTCGGCGCTGATGATCTTCGCGATCTTCTCGCGCTCAGCTTCCGCCTGCCGGCCCATGGCGCGCAGCATCGCCTGAGAGAGCTCGACGTCCTTGATCTCCACCATCGAGACACGCACGCCCCATGCCTCGGTCTCCTGGTCGAGGATGCCGGTCAGCGTCCCGCTGACGCGTTCGCGTTCGGTGAGCAGCACCTGCAGTGTGATCTGACCGATCACGCTGCGCAGTGTGCTTCGCAGAAGATGCGCGGCTGCCGCGCGATAATCGGCGACCTGGGTGACCACCAGGCGTGGATCGACCACCTGCAGGTAGGCCGTCGCCAGCACGCGAACGAGGACCTTGTCCAGCGTCAGGACCTCCTGCGAGGGTGCCTCAACCGCATACGTGCGCACGTCGACCCTGGTCATCCTGTCGATCCACAGGGGCAGCAGATAACGCAGCCCCGGCCCGGCCGTGTGGTGATATCGCCCGAGGCGGAACGCGACGCCGCGTTCATGCTCGTTGACCACCCGCAGGCCGGCCAGCCACCCCACCAGTACCACCGCCACAGCTGCGGCAATGACGATGAGCGTGAGGTTCATTGTGTTGTGCCGCTGAGCGGCGGCACGTGAATCTTATGCTGCTTTGTCAGCCGCCGTCAGTGAGGGCAGTCTCTCGCGGAGGTTCGGGCATGCGAATCGAGGCGGGCTGCGGCGGGGTCGCGCCTTCCAACCGCGCCCAGAGTGCCGGGATGTCGTCGAGCATCTGACGGATGAACCCGGCGGAGCCGCTGACCTCGATCTCACGATCACCGTCGCGAAGACGAAGCGTATGCATGAGCGGCTGCCCGTAATCCATGCGCGGTGCGGGCCGGAAGGGACGCGGGCCGGCGGGCCGTCCGTGGTCGTCGGGACGCGGCCGGCCGGGCCGGTCATCCGGCATGTGCGACTCAGCCCGGAGCCGTGTCGACGCGCCCGCCGGGAGTCGACGGCACGCCATTTCCCTCGGGTGATGGCGGAGTCGGTGTCGCGGCGGCCGGCTGCGATGCCCGGGGCTCCTGCACCTCGTCCACGCGCGCCTCGCTGTCGGGCAGCGTGATCGAGTCCGGCTCGTCGTCCGGAGGCGGGCCAAAGAGCCGCCCGGTCAGCTTTGCCCGCACTGGAGACTGCACGAGGGCGATGACTCCGCCGACGACCACAAGGGCGATGGCGGCGTTGCGCACGCGGTGGTGCCTGCGCCGCCTCGGCCGCACGGCGTCTGCGAGACGCTCGGATGCATCGGCAATCCTCTCTCGCGCCGCCTCGGCCGCGTCGGCGGCCTGAAGCTCGCCGCTCCGTGCCAACCGCTCCGCGGTGACCGCAAGTGAGTCTCCTGCCCGTTCGAGGGCATGACTGAGCCCTTCGGCCGAGTGATGCAGCGCCGGTGTGGCAGCGTGGCCAACGTCCCGTGCGAGCGCCACCGCATGGTCGGCAACTTCACTGATCGTCTCTGCGGCGCGCGAGCCGGCCTCGGAGAGGTCGCGCTCGAGCAGCCCGGTACTGGACTTGCGACGTTTCATCAGCATCTACCTCTCTGAGCAGACAAGCGCACCCGGTCTACGAAAGATCGATTCTACGAGGATGGGACGCCAATTTTCGACGAATTGGGTCGTGCGCCGGACCAGGGTGGGCTACGCGGCGCGAACGGTGGGGCGCTGCGGTGCGGGCTCGGTGACCAGCCTGGTGTCGAGCGGCGCATCGAGAAACCAGCGAATCCGGGCCGCGCTGACCGGTCCCACCACCCCGGCGAGCTCGGCCTCGGACGCGGCGTAGATGGCTCCAAGTGACGGAAAGGCGCGCGCCAACCGGGCGAAGGCCGAACCATCGACGCCGCTCACGCCGCGGAGATGGTCGATCCGCTGGCGAGCCAGCGCTCCGGCGGCTCCGTCGTCGAGGGGGAGCTGGAGCTCGAAGGGCCGCACTCTCACCAGCCCATGATATCGAACGTATGTTCGCCGAGTCAAATCGTCGGGAGTGGCCCCGGCGATCTCGGGAGCCGCGGGCAGGGTACTCTTGGGGCGTGCCCCTCTACGAGTACCGCTGCAACGATTGCCGTTCGGTGTTCGAGGTCCTGCGCCCCATGGCGGAGCGCGAGCTGGTCGCCGTGTGCCCCAGCTGCGAGAGCCGGGCGAGCATGCCGCTGATCAGCCGCGTCGCCCTGAACGCCGGCGGATCCACCGAATCGTCGCTGGCCGCCCCGTCGGGCGGAGGCTGTGCGTGCGGCGGCGCCTGCTCCTGCGCGAACTGACCCCAGGCGCAGCTACGACGCCGTCATCTCCAACTCGGTCTGCATCACCGATGCGAGAAAGACGCGCCGGTGCTCCGGGTGTGGACCGTGCTCACGAATCGCGGCGCGATGCTCTGGCGCACCATATCCCTTGTTCTGCGCCCAGTTGTAATGCGGCGCATTGTCGTGCAGCTCGCGCATGAGCGCATCGCGGTGCACCTTGGCGATGATCGAGGCGGCCGACACGGCTGGCACCAACCGGTCACCTGAAATCAGACAGTGCACCGGCTGCGAGGCGTGAATACGCAACTTCCCATCGCAGCAGTAGCCGTCCGCCGCGACGAGATCGACGAGACGGCGGAAGATGTCCACGTTGGCCCAGCCGAGGCCACGCACGTTGATGTCGGTCACCGGAACCTCGGCAACCGCCCACGCCACCGCACGCCGGCGGAGCACCTCCGCCACCGCTTCGCGCTGGTGCGCCGTGAGCAGCTTGCTGTCGCGTAGCAGTGGATGCCGGAACCGTGGCGGTAGGACCACGGCAGCCGCCACCAGCGGCCCGGCGTATGCGCCGCGACCCACCTCGTCCATGCCGCAGAGGCGGAACGCGCGCCAGTCCGTGACCGCGAACGTGGCGCTGATGTACTGGCCGAGTCGGAAGCGCGGCATCTCTGTCGGGCAGTGTAGTGGCAACCTGCCACCCGCGATGGATTCTCGGACCGCGCATCGGAGGTGCGTTTGGTACGGTGGGCGCGTGGCAGCGTCGGGGAAGCGACAACGATGAGCTCCGCGGTGCTCTGGACCGATGTCGCGCCGCGCGACGGGCTGCAGAACGTCTCGGCGACGATACCAACCGACGCGAAGATGCGGTTGGTGCGCGGACTGCTCGATGCGGGCGTGCCGCGTGTCGAGGCAACCGCGTTCGTCTCACCGAAGTGGGTCCCGCAGCTGGCCGACGCGGCAGCGCTGCTCGACGCGTTGGGCGATGACGCGCTGCCGCGCCTGCGTGTCCTGATTCCCAATTCGCGCGGCCTCGAGCTTGCGCTCGAGCGCAGCGTGCGCAACGTGCTGGTCACCATCGGGGTGACGGAGACGTTCAACCGCCGCAACGTGAATCGCAGCGTTGCTGAGTCGCTGGCGGACCTCGGCGGGATCGTGGAGGTGGCGCACGCGAACGGCTGCAGCGTCGACGTTGCGCTGTCCGTCGCGTTCGGCTGTCCATTCGAAGGACGCGTCGCGCCCGACCGCGTGAGCGACATGTGCGCGCGAGTGGCCGATGCAGGCGTCGATGAGGTCGGCATCGCCGACACCATCGGCGTCGCCACGCCGGCGGCCGTGACGCATCTTTGCCAGTTGATGAGCGCGGTCGTGCCGGCCGAGCGCATGTCACTGCACGTGCACGACACGCGCGGGATCGGGGTTGCCAACGTGGTGACTGCCTACCAATCCGGTGTGCGGCGTTTCGACGGCTCCGTCGGTGGTGTTGGGGGATGCCCGTTCGCGCCGCGGTCCACCGGCAACGTCTGCAGCGAGGACGCGCTGCTGGCGCTGACCTCGCTCGGCGCGACCACGACTGCCAATCTCGCCGCGCTCTGCGACGTGGCCTCCGCGCTCGAGCGTGATCTCGGCCAGCCGCTGCCGGGCAGGCTGTACCGTGCCGGTGTATGGACCGGAACGCCGGTCGTCGATGACGCTGCGGAGAAGCGCGTTGGCTGACGCGGCTCGGGAGGAAGCGCCCGCGCCCGCCGCCGCCGGCGGGGACGTCGCGACACGACTCCAACGTGCCCGGGCCGGCGGACCGGAGCGGCACCGCCGCAAGGTGGCGGAGCAAGGCAAGCTCATGGTTCGCGAGCGCATCGCACTGCTCTTCGATCGCGCTTCGGAATTCGTGGAAGACGGCCTGCTCGCCGCCAACGCGGATCCCGACCTTTCCGCCGACGGAGTCGTGACCGGGATCGGTGTGCTGCACGGGCGGCCGTGCGCGGTCATGGCGAACGACCCGACCGTGAAGGCGGGCTCGTGGGGAGCGCACACCGTCGAGAAGATCGTGCGCATCCAGGAGACCGCTGAACGTCTGCAGATTCCACTCGTGTACTTGGTGGATTCCGCGGGCGCGCGCATCACCGATCAGGTGGCGATGTTTCCGGGACGCCGCCACGCGGGCCGCATCTTTCGCATGCAGGTCCGCCTCTCCGGGCAGGTGCCGCAAGTGTGCGTGCTCTTCGGCCCGAGCGCCGCCGGCGGTGCGTACATCCCGGCGTTCTGCGACGTCGTCATCATGATCGAGGGCAACGCATCGATGTACCTGGGCTCCCCCCGCATGGCGGAGGTGGTGGTGGGGGAGAAGGTCACGCTCGAGGAGATGGGCGGAGCGCGCATGCACTGCACCGTCAGCGGTTGTGGCGACATGCTCGTCAAGGACGACGCCGAGGGCATCGCGGCGGCACGGTCGTACATGAGCTACATGCCGCAATCCTGGGAATCGCAGCCGCCGGCTGCCGAACCGGTGGCCGTGGAAGAAGGATCGGAGAGCATCGACGGTGTCATCCCAGTCGAGGCGGCCCGTGGGTACGACGTGATGGACGTCGTCCGAGGCCTGGTCGATACGGGATCCTTCTTCGAGATCAAGCGGCTGTACGCGCGTGAGATCGTCTGCGGCTTCGCGCGGGTCGACGGCCGTGCCATCGGAGTGGTGGCGTCGCAGCCGCGTGTCAAGGGTGGGGTGCTGTTCGTCGATTCCGCCGACAAGGCGACACGCTTCATCACGTGCTGCGACGCGTTCAACCTCCCGCTGCTCTTCCTCGCTGACGTCCCCGGTTTCATGATCGGCACCGCGGTGGAGCGACAGGGGATCATCCGGCACGGAGCGAAGATGATCGCGGCGCTTGCGCAGGCGTCCGTGCCGAAGATCTGCGTGGTGATGCGGAAGGCATACGGCGCCGGTCTGTACGCGATGAACGGACCCGCATTCGACCCTGATTGCACGCTCGCGCTACCCTCGGCGCAGATTGCCGTCATGGGTCCAGAGGCGGCGGTAAACGCCGTCTACTACAACAAGATCCACGAGCTGCCCGAGCCCGAGCGCAACGCCTACGTGCAGCGGCTCGAAGACGAGTATCGGAAGGACATCGAAATCTTCCGGCTCGCCGGAGAGCTCATCGTGGACGCAGTCGTGCCTCCGAATGAGCTCCGCGCCGAATTGGTGCGGCGTTTCGCGATGTACGAGTCACGTCGCCGCGACGATGCCTCCCGCCATCACGCGGTGCCTCCCGTCTAGCGCGGCAGCGTCATCGGTAGCGGGCTGCGCTCGAGCCCGCCGGCGACGCACGTCCTCAACGACTCCGTGTCATGTGGTCGTCAAGGGGGCCAGGCAGCGCCTTCTCTGCCGCGGCCTCCAGGCGCTTCTCCTGGGCGCGGATCACGAGGATGCCGGCGACGAGGACGATGCCGCCGAGCACTCCAAACGCGATGTCCACCGGCGTGCTGAGGCGGTTGATCTGGCTGCCCAAGAGATACGCGACGGTTCCCCACGACGCCGCCCACACGATGCCGCCCGCGGCGTTGTACGCAAGAAAGCGCCTCCAGTGCATGCGGTTCGTGCCCGCGAGAAACGCTGCGTAAGCGCGCAGGACGGAGACGAAGCGTCCGAAAAAGACGACCTTGCCTCCATGGAGCATGAAGATGTACCGGCCCACCTTGAGCTTCGCCTCATCCAGACGGATGTAACGGCCGTAGCGCCGAAGCAGCCGGTAGCCACCGAACCAACCAATGCCGAAACCGATGTTGTCGCCGATGATGGCGCCCGCAATCGCAGCAAGGATGACGCCCGGGATGCCGAGATTGTGTGTCGCACCGGCATACACCGCGGCGGTGATCAACATGGTCTCGCCTGGGAATGGCACTCCGAGGCTCTCGATCCCGATGAAAAGGAATACGACGAGGTAGCCGTATGTCGCCAGCAGGTGGGTGAAGCCGCCGTTCATTGCGGCGTCAGCGGTTTGGTGCCGCTAGAAGCTGGGATTGCTCGGCACGCCCGGCGTCGGCGTCGACGATCCGCCACCCGACGATGATGACGCCGGAGAAGACACGAGCTGCGCGCGCCAGACCAGGCGGTTGTAGTCCTGCCACCAGGGGTCGCACGTGATCATCGTCAGCTCGTAACCGCTCGTCTGCGAGAGCTGCGTCACCTTCGCCGGTGCGAGATCCCAGCGGTTGGTGATCTTGTACTGGAATGTGCGGCAAGCGCGATCCTGCACGGTGATGGTGTCACCGACGTTCAGCTGATCGATGTGCTCGAAATTGGGTTCGCGGTGGAATGCGATGATGCTGTTGCCTGGCTGGCCTGGATCAGCGGTGCCCTGGTAGTGCACCATCGACCGGGAGCTCAGCAGATCCCACGTCCCGTTGCCCGCCACGCCCGTGTAATGGTTCTGCGCCGGCGCGCTGAAGCTGACCAGCGCATAGTCGGTCGGCGACGTGGAGCCGCACGCGGTGTGTCCGGCGTTGGCCGCGGTGCCGGCGCTCGGCGGTCCCGCAAGCGCCTTCGAGCCTCCGTTGTTCCAAGCCTGCAGCGCCGACTGGTCGGCCTGGCCCCTGCCGAACACACCCAGGAGCGGACCGACGATGAGCCCGACGCCGACGAGCACGGCGACCAGTCCCAGCGCGAAGAACACGAACCACAGGCGGCTGGTTCGCGCGTGCCGGCGCGCGCGACGGCGGTTCCCGGGCGCCCGGGCGCCCGGATCAGCGCCTCCCGTTGCGTGGGCGCTTGCGCCCATATGCGACACCTTCCGCGACTGGGTCGAACGGCACCGACGACGCCGGCGCCGGGGTGATCCCATCGCCCTGCACGAACACCTTTCGCGAACCCACGTCGATAAGGTAAGCGATCGTCTTGCCACCGGACGCGTCCGGGATCACTGAAACGTCTGAGACGGTCCCCGTGCGGCGGCTCCCGCCGTACGGAAAGCTGACGCGTGTGCCTACCGCGATCCCCTCGCTGCCGGCCTCCTCACTCATCGAGGGACGCTGCGGAAGCAGTCGCTGCAGTAGACGGGTCGGTCGCCCCTGGGCTGGAACGGCACCTTGGCGATCCCGCCGCATCCGGCGCAGGTCACCTCGTACATCTGGCGCGGCGCGCTGCTGCGGAATCCGCCGCCCCCGCCGCCGCCACCGCCACCGCCACCGCTGGCCCGTCGCGCCGCCCGGCAGCTGGGGCAGCGAGATGGTGGATTGGACAGTCCGCGGGAGGCGTAGAACTCCTGCTCTCCCTCTGTCCAGATGAAATCGACGCCGCAATCGCGGCAACGCAGGGTTTGGTCAACCGACACGCGCCTGGCTCCTCACTAAGGCGCGTTGATCGGCGCCCGGGTTTGGTGATACGTGTTCGTACACTACACCGTCTCACCGCCGGCTACCACAGGACGCTGCGGCCTCGTCGCCATTGGGCGATTGGCGTCCGCTCGCTGTTACGATCCCGGCAACCCTGGACAGGAGCAGGTCGGCGGCGCACAGGGCGTCGGGATGGCTGCCGGTGGGGTAGGAGGTCATGCCATGCACCGGGCGCATCACCGGCTCTTCACGTCCGAGTCGGTCACAGAAGGGCATCCGGACAAAGTCGCCGACCAGATCAGCGACGCAGTCCTGGACGCCGTGCTGACGAAGGACCCGCTGGGGCGCGTTGCATGTGAGACAGCGCTGACCACCGGCACCGTCGTCGTCTTCGGCGAGATCACCACGGAGGCCTACGTCGACATCCCGGGCATCGTGCGCACCACGATCAAAGACATCGGCTACGTGCGCGCCAAGTACGGCTTCGATTGGGAGACGTGCGGGGTACTCGTGGGCATCGACGAGCAGTCGCCGGACATCGCCCTGGGGGTCAATGTCGGCGGCGCCGGAGACCAGGGGATGATGTTCGGCTACGCGTGCGACGAGACGCCCGAGCTGATGCCTGCTCCGATTCAGCTCGCGCACCAGCTCGCGCGCCGGCTCTCCGAGTGCCGTCGAAGCGGCGTGCTGCGCTGGGCCCGCCCGGACGGCAAGACGCAGGTCACGGTGGAGTACGACGATGACGGCACGCCGCGGCGCGTCGACACCGTGCTCGTCAGCATCCAGCACGCAGAGGACGTGTCCCAGGAGCAGATCTTCGATGACGTACAGCGGCAGGTCGTCGAGGAGGCGATCCCCGCCGAGTGGCTCGACGTGGACACCAGGCGGTACGTCAACCCGACGGGCCGGTTCGTCCGCGGCGGGCCGATCGCGGACGCCGGCCTGACCGGTCGCAAGATCATCGTGGACACGTACGGTGGCTGCGCGCGCCATGGCGGCGGCTGCTTCAGCGGGAAGGACCCCACCAAGGTCGACCGCAGCGCGGCCTACGGGGCGAGATGGGCCGCCAAGAACGTGGTCGCGGGCGGCCTGGCGTCGCGGTGCGAGATCCAAGTGGCCTACGCCATCGGCGTCGCCAAACCCGTCTCGGTGCTGGTCGAGTGCTTCGGCACCGAGCGGGTGCCCATCAGCCGCATCGAGGAGCTGATCGACGAATACATCGACCTCTCACCGTTCGGCATCATCAGCGCGCTCGAGCTGCGCCGCCCGATATACCACCAGGTGGCGACGTTCGGCCACTTCGGCCGCAGCGACCTCGACCTGCCCTGGGAGCAGACCTCGCTCGCGGCGGAATGGGCGCGTCAGGCGGGAACCGAGCCCCTGCTCAGCGCGGCCGCCGGTTAGGCGCCGCCGGGCGGCCCCATCGTGAGCCTGCACGTCCTCGTTCTGGCGGGGGGCAGCGGCACGCGGCTGTGGCCGCTGAGCCGGGAGGCGAGGCCGAAGCACTTGCTACCGCTCGCGGCAGGAGGCGCGACGCTGCTGCGCGCCTCGGTGGAGCGGGTGCTCGGCATCGGCGACTCGGTCCGCGTGGTCACCGCGGCGTCGCAGGCCGAGGCGTGCGCCACCGAGCTGCGCGATCTCATTCCCTCGAGCGCGCTCGTTGCCGAGCCGGTGGCGCGCGGGACCGGCCCGGCACTCGCGCTCGCCACCGCGCTGGTCGCGCGCGCCGACCCGGGGGCGCTCATCGCCTCGGTGCATGCCGATTCACGGGTCGGAGACGACCCCGCGTACCGGGCCGCGCTGCTCGCCTCGGCGGGATGGGCGGCGTCCACGCGAGGCCTGGCCACCGTGGGGCTCACGCCGACCCGGCCGGCGACCGGGTTCGGCTACATCGAGCTCGGCGAGCCCCTCCCGCCATCGGCGTGGCAGCCGCCCTCCGGCGAGCCCGCCCGGGATCTCGTAGCCGCGGCGGCACGTTTGCCGGCCCATCGGGCGGCGCGTCTCGTCGAGAAGCCGGCGTACGCCGCCGCCGCCGCGTTTCTGGCATCCGGTCGGTTTCTGTGGAACCTCGGCCTGTTCGCCTGGCCGGCATCGGTGTTCCTCCAGGAGATTCGGGCCGCCGATGCGCGGCTGGCCGGCCAGATCGACGCCGCGGTGGACGCGCACGTGGGCGGCGACCCGGCAGGCTTCGCCGCGGCCTATGCAGAGCTGCCCACGGTGGCGGTGGAGCCCCTGGTGTTCGAGCGCATCTCGAGCTTCACGGTGGTCCGCGCGTCGTTCCCATGGTCCGATCTCGGCTCGTGGACGGACCTCCACGCAGTCGGCGTCGAATCCGGGGACGCGGACCCCGCGGGCAACGTCGTCGCCGGTGACGCGGCCGTCATCGGCAGCCGGGGCTGCACCGTGGAGGCGCGGGCCGGACGGCTGGTCGCCGTGGTCGGCGGAGACGGCCTCGTCGTCGTCGACACGCCCGACGCACTCCTGGTCGTGCCGGCGGCTGACTCGCAGCGCGTCAAAGACGTCGTGGAGCAGCTTCGCGCGGCCGGGCGCGATGCGCTGCTCTAGGCCGGTGGGGTGCCGTTCGGGATCGGCGTGTTCGTCAGCGGCGTCGGGGCGGCGGTCGCCGTGACCTCGAACACCGCGCTGGCGATCGTCCCCTGGGGTTGCGGACCGGTCAGCTCGACCTGCGTGGTGCCTCCCGGCGCCACCTGGATCTGCCCGCCGACCGCGTCGTCGATGATCGAACCCGAGCTGTTGTAGAGCGACGCCCGGATCGCGATGGTCTGCGTCGTGGCCGCGCTGGAGGTGAGGCTGAGCCGCACGACCAGCGAGCCCGTGGCGTCGAGCCGGTACGTGATGCTGCCCTGCTGGATGTGAGCGTCCGCGTTCCCCGTCTGCGAGAAGCCGACCGTGGCGGCGGTGACCGGGCCGCCTGTGGCCGCCTCGGGGACCTGCGTGGAGCCGCACCCCGCCGCCGCCGCGGCCGCTGTGGTCGCGACCAACGCCATCGACGCCTTCCCGACTAATCCGCGCATCGTGGCCGGAACGATAACAGTGACTTTCCTTGGCGCGCCCCGGAATCGCTCTACGAAGCGCTGCGTAGAATGGGCGCCGATGGCGCCAGCGTCGATTCGCTTCGGCACAGATGGATGGCGCGCCATCGTCGCAGACGATTTCACCTACGAGAACGTGCGCGCCGTCAGCCAAGGCGTCGCCTGGTATGTGGGGAGCGACGAGCGCGCGATGGTCGTCGGGCACGATTCCCGGTACTGCGCCGAGCTCTTCGCCCGCGAGGCGGCGAGCGTCCTGGCGGCCAACGGAAAGCACGTGATCCTGCTCGACGTGGTCTCACCTACCCCGGCGGTGTCCTGGTCGACCATCCGGAACAAGGCGGCGGGCGCCATGGTGATCACCGCGTCGCACAACTCCGCGGAGTTCAATGGCATCAAGTACAAACCAGACTTCGGTGGATCGGCACCGCCCGAGGTCGTGGCAGAGATCGAGCGGCAGACCCAACGCGCGTTGAGCGACGGCGCCACTGTGATGAGCTACCAGGAGGCGTTGGCGGATGGACGCATCGCGCTGAGCGACCCCATACCCGACTTCCTCGCACAGCTCGGCACCATGGTGGATCTGCCGCGGCTTCGCGCCAGCGGCTTGCGCATCCTGCACGAGGCGATGTACGGCGCGGGCGCTGGGCTTCTGGCGCGCGCGCTCGAGGGCGGCGCCACCACCGTGGCGCAGCTGCACGCGGAGCGCAACCCCGGGTTCGGCGGCATGCATCCGGAGCCGATCGAGCGCTACATGCCGGACGCGATGCAGCGCATGGCGCAAGGCGGCTTCGATGTCGGTATCGCCAATGACGGCGACGCTGACCGTGTCGGCGTCATCGACGAGCATGGGCGCTATGTCAATCAGCTGCAGGTGATGGCGCTCTTCACCATGTATCTGCTCGAGAAGCGTGGGGAGAGAGGCGACATCGTGCGCTCGCTCACGTCGACGAGCATGGTGGACGCCCTTGGCGAGCGCTTTGGCGTCACCGTGCACGAGACGCCCGTCGGCTTCAAGTACGTCGGCCAGACCATGCGCGACACCGATGCGCTGCTGGGGGGCGAGGAGTCGGGGGGATTCGCGTTCCGTGGCCACATCCCGGAGCGCGACGGCATTCTCTCGGGGCTGATGGTCACCGAGATGATCGTCGCGTATGAACAACCCTTGTCGGCGATCCTGTCCCACCTCGAAGAGCTCGTCGGACCACACGCGTACGATCGGCACGACGTCAGCTTTCCGCGTGACGGCTACGAAGACCGCAAACAGGAGGTGTACCGCCGGCTGCGCGACCACACCCCGGCCACGATTGGCGACTCGCGCGTCGTGCGTGTGCGAGACGACGACGGGTTCAAGTTCTTCCTCGACGACGGCTCGTGGGTGCTCGTCCGCATGAGCGGTACCGAACCGCTCATGCGCGTCTACAGTGAGGCGACGACACAGCAGCGCGTCGAGCAGCTCATCGGTGAGCTCGAGCGACGGCTCGGGGTCGACTCACGTGAGCCGGCGGCGGCGGCGTCGTGACCGATTCCGCGCGGACCAACGCCGTGCTCGACGCCGGCGCGGGTCGCATCGACAAGCCCTGGGGGTACGAGCTGCGATGGGCGATCACCGATCGATACGCGGGCAAGCTGATCCATGTCGACGCCGGACACTCTCTGAGCCTCCAGTACCACGTGCAGAAGGACGAGTCGATCTTCGTGCAGCGTGGCGCCCTCGACCTCGTGCTCGAAGACGACGCCGGCGAGGTGCGCACGCACCGACTGCTTCCTGGTATGAGCGCCCGGGTGCGGCCCGGACGCCGGCACCGCTTCATCGCCGTGGAGGACACCGATCTTTTCGAGGTCTCTTCGCCCGAGATCGACGACGTGGTCCGGCTCGAAGACGCTTACGGTCGTGAGGGGACGACCGCGCCCTGAGCGGCGCTTGTCCACAGTTTCCACAGGCTCGCGTGGATAATCGAACAGGTTTTCGGCGTCGAGGGCCGGCATTTCTCGCAGAGCAGGCCCGTCAGGCGCTGGGCGTCTCCGGCGACATTCGCTCGCTGGCTGAGATTCCGCTGCCGCTGGTGCACACGGCCTTCGGCGCCGCGGTGTGCGCGGTTGCCGTGCTGCTGCGGCCCCAAGAGATCGGGCTCCAGGCGAGCGCCATCGCCGCCGGCGTGCTGGCGGTGATCACGGTCATGGTGCTCACGGGGTACGACAAGCTCGTCTACCCTCCGGAGCAGCGGCCCGGGCTGGAGGGCGCCGCTCTCCCGCTGGGGGCCGTGGTCGCTTTTGCCGCCGTTCTCGCGGGTGTGACGCCCTTGTCGGTGCGGGCCGCGGCAGGTGTGGTGGCCGCGCTCGTCATCGGCGGCGTCCCGCAGCTGGTGGGCCGCCGGGTGCTGGGCCGGGAGGGCTGGCTGGTGCGGTTGCTCCGGGACATTGCCGGGGTTCTC
>VBGJ01000144.1 GCA_005880445.1 Chloroflexota bacterium
CGAAGGCGCCCGTGAGGATGAGCATGCCGCCCTGGAGATAGAGCAGCGACTGGGCGCCGCGGATCGTGGCCGGTGCCTTGGGGGCGGTGAAGCTGAACTGCCGCACGACCAGGATGCTAGCCCCGCCGTCGCCCTCCGGAGCGCAACGTCTCGGAACCGTTAGACGGTGGTGACGGCGTCCCGCTCCGCTTCGGCGGCCATCGCCTCGAGCGCGGCGATCACCTCGCGGGTGATGTGCGTCGGCGTGGACGCTCCAGCGGTGACACCCACCCGGGTCGCGCCCTTGAACCACGCAGGATCGAGGTCCGCGGCGGTGTCCACGAGGTAGGCGGGCTTGTTCCGCTTCTCCTGCACCACCTGGACCAGGCGGAGGCTGTTGCTGCTGCGCGTGCTGCCGACGACGACGACGCAGTCGACGTGCTCCGCGGCCAGCACCGCCGCCTCCTGCCGCTCCTGCGTCGCCAGGCAGATCTCGTTGTGCACCTCGATCGACGGGAAGCGCTCCATCAGCCTGTCGATGATCGCCTGCGTGTCCCACATCGACAGCGTCGTCTGGCACGTGACCGCGAGCGGCACGCCGTCGGGGGGCGTGAGCGCGTCCGCCTCGTCGATCGTCTCGATGAGCGTCACGTGCTCGGGCGCGATGCCCATCACGCCCGCAGGCTCCGGATGGCCGCGTTTGCCGATGTACACCACGTGGTGCCCGCTCGCCACCAGCTCGCGCACCACGTCGTGGGTGCGCGTGACGTCGCTGCACGTTGCGTCCACGACGTTGAGTCCGCGCGCCTGCGCAGCCGCAACCACCTGCGGCGAGATGCCGTGCGCGGTGAAGATGACGGTGCCGTCGTTGACGTGCTCCAGTCCCTTCATGCGATCCGCCTCGTCGACGAGCGCGACGCCCGCCTCCTGCAGCTCGCGCGTCACGTGCTCGTTGTGCACGAGATACCCGAGCATCGTCACCGGCTCGGATCCGCCGCGTTCGGCGCCAACGCGCTTGGCGATGCGGATCGCCTCGACGACGCCGTGGCAGTACCCGCGCGGCGTGATGCGGACGACCTCCATGACATCCAGTCTACCCGTCCGGCCAGCAGCAGCCACGAGTACAGCAGCGCTCCCGCCACCGTCCCGATGGTCAGCTTCACCGCATCTGGAAGCCCGCTCGGCGATGCGAACGCCTCCAGCGTGCCCGCGATGATCAGCAGCGTGGCCGCGCCCACCGCGAGCGTCACCGCGCGCCGCGCCGCCGCCGCCAGCGCGTCGCCGCGGCGCAGCTGGCGCG
This sequence comes from Chloroflexota bacterium, assembly GCA_005880445.1. Classification (GTDB taxonomy): domain Bacteria; phylum Chloroflexota; class Dormibacteria; order Aeolococcales; family Aeolococcaceae; genus CF-75. The sequence goes on from VBGJ01000144.1 coordinate 1,280, forward strand.
GCCGCAGGGCCGCGTCGCCGAGCATCAACCCGGTCCCGCCGGCGATGACGATGACGCTGAGCTCGATGACGCCGTGCGGCACGATGAGCGACCAGAACTGCAGGTCGTAGCCGCCCAGGTGCACCGCGGCGGCGACGGTGCCGAGCATCCATCCGTTGCTGAGCAGCACGAATGCGGTGGGGATGCCGATGAGGACGCCACCCGCGAAACAGATCAATGCGACTCGGATGTTGTTCTGGATGATGAACGACGCAGCAAAGGGCGCATCGGGCACGTTGGCCTGGATGTGTCCGCGCGCCATCTCGTCGAACAGCGACGGTGGCACCAGCGACGCGCGCAGATCGGGCCGCACGTCGATCGCGATCCAGCCGGCGAGGAACCCGAGCGCAAGCAGACCGAGGCTCGCCACGATGTACGTCCATGCGGCCCGAAACGCGCGCGGCAGGCCGGTCGCGTAGAAGTGCGTGACGGTGGAGAGTCGCAGCGGCGCGCCGCGGTACAGCAGCGGATGCGCGCGCGCACACAGCGTGTTCAGGTACTCGGTGATCGCCGCGTCGGGAAACTCGCGACGCGCGATGGCCAGGTCGCTCGACGCGTGCCGCAGCAGCAGTCCAAAGCGCTCCAGCTCACTCGCGGGCAGCGCGCGCAGCCGGCCGCGACGCGCGTGCTTCACCGCGTTCTCCAGCTCCGCCCACCGCGCCCGTCGCTCCGCGATGAACGCGTCGACGGTCATCGGCTGCGCATGTCGAGCTGCAGGTACAGTCGCTCGATCAGGAGCTCCGGCGGCCACATCCGCTCCGGCGCTTGCGGCGGGAGCTGCAGGCGTTCGTACAGTCGCGTGGCGAGGTCGCCGGCGAGCTTCGCGCGCAGCTGCGGCGTCAGGCCGGGCCGGCTGAGGAACACGCGCAGCGCGTTCTGTTCCGACGTGCCGAGCCGCTCGATGCCCTCGATGGGCGGGCCCGCGTCGGGCGTGCGCAGGATCACGGGCGGCGGCGCGGTCGCGGCGGCGAGGCTGAGCGTGGAGCGCTCGCGCACCACGACGGTGCCGGCCGCGAGATCACCGAGACGGCGCGACAGCGGGTGAAAGAACATGACGACGATGCCGACGCCGAACAATCCGAGATCGATGACGCGCACGACATCGCGCACCAGGATCGCGGTGACGTCCGGCGCGGATCCGTCGATGCGCACCACGCGCAGGCCGAGCGCGCGTTTGCCCAGCGTGCGCCCGCCGGTCACGGCCTCGTACACCAGGAAATATCCGAAGTACACGAAGCCGGCGAACGCGGCCGCGGCGCCGGCGCCCCACGCCAGCCCCTGTGCGGTGCTTGCCCGCGATACGAGACCGCCCGCGGCAACCAGCGCGACGAAGACGAGCGCCAGCGCGACGGTGCTGTCGATGAGCTGCGCCGCCATGCGGCTGCCGACACCGGCGGTGCTGTAGCCCAGCGAGACGTTGTCGGCCGTCTGGACGCGGAGCGTATCGGGAGGACCCGTGCCCACCGCGCCATGGTCGCACGCCGCTGACTACTCGACGATGGCGACCGTTCGACCTTCCTGCACGACCTCCCCCTCCTTCACCAGGATCTCCTTGACAGTGCCCGAGATCGGCGTGGTGATGGGGATCTCCATCTTCATCGACTCGAGGATCATCAGCGTGTCGTCCTCCTCGACCGCCTGCCCCACCTCGACGACGATCTTCCAGAGATTGCCGACGAGCTCGGCCTTGACCTCGGTCACACCGGCCTCACGCCGTGCTTGCGCCAGACGCGGCGCTGCCGCTTGGTGGCGGCGCCTTCGAGTGCGTCGATGATGACGCGCCGCGTGTCGGCGGGATCGATGATGTCGTCGACGAACGCCCATGACGCGGCGATGTACGGGTCGATCGTCTTGCGCACCGCTTCGATGTACTCCTTGCGCGCCGCGCTCGGATCGTCCGCCGCCGCGATCTGCTTCGGAAAGATGATGTCGACTGCGCCCTCGGGGCCCATCACGGAGATCTCGGCGCTCGGCCACGCGACGAGCGCGTCGGGCTCGTACCCGCGCCCGCACATCACGTAGTACCCGGCGCCGTACGCCTTGCGCAGCACGACGGTCACCTTCGGCACCGTCGCCTCGCTCACCGCGTACAGCATCTTCGCGCCGTGCCGGATGATGCCCTGCTTCTCCACCTCGGTGCCCACGATGAAGCCGGGCACGTCCTGAAGGAACACGAGCGGCACGTTGAACGCGTCGCACAGCGTGATGAAGCGCGCCGCCTTGTCGGCGGCGTCGATGTCGAGCGCGCCGCCCTTGATCATCGGCTGGCTGGCGACCACGCCGGTGCTCTGTCCGTCGAAGCGCACGAACGCGGTGACGATGTTGCGCGCCCACGCCGGCTTGATCTCGAACACGTGACCGTCGTCGGCCAGGCGCTTCAGCACCTTGCGCATGTCGTACGCGGCGCGCGGGTTGACCGGCACGAGCTTGCCCAGGTCGTCGATGCGCCGGTCGCGCAGATCCTGCGTGTCGCGCCGCGGCGCCATCTCGCGGTTGTTCGACGGCAGGAACGACAGGAACTCGCGCGCCGCCGCGATGCACGCGGCGTCATCGTCCACCTCGAGGTCGCCGACGCCGCTGATGTAGCAGTGGATCTGGCTGCCGCCCATCGCGTGATCGCTCGTCTCCTCACCGGTGGCGGCCTTGACCAGGCGCGCGCCGCCGAGCGCCATGCTGCTCGTCTCTTTCACCATCGGCACGTAGTCGGCGAGGCCCGGGATGTACGCGGTGCCCGCCGCGCACGGACCGAGCATGGCCGCCACCTGCGGCACCACGCCGCTCATCTGCACCTGCTCGTAGAACAGCGCGCCGCTGCCCGCGAAGGTGCTGCCCGCCGCCTCCTGGATGCGCGCACCGGCGGAGTCGAGCAGCCAGACCATGGGCAGACGGTTGAGCAGCGCGCGTTTGCGCAGCCGCGCCACCTTCTGCTCGCCCACCATGCCCATCGAGCCCGCCATCACGGTGAAGTCGTACGCCGCGCAGTACACGCGCCTGCCGTCGATCAGTCCCTCACCGGTGACGACGCCGTCCGCCGGTGTGCGGTCCGGCTCGGTGGGGCCGCCCGTCATCGAGTGCTGGTGCGCGAGCATGCCGAGCTCCACGAACGTGCCCGCGTCGAAGAGCAGGCTCACGCGCTCGCGCGCGGTGAGCTTCTTCTTGTCGTGCTGCTGCGTGACGCGCTCCTCGCCGCCCATGGCGAGCGCCTTGGCGCGGCGCGCATGGAGATCGTCGGTGAGCTGCTCCAGCCCCGCGGATGCGCTCTCGTCGGGCACGAGTGGTGTCAGCGCCCCTTGAACTGCGGCTCGCGCTTCTGCAGGAACGCAGCCACGCCCTCGCGAAAGTCGTCGCTCAGGCTGACGATGGTCAGCTCCGACTGCAGATGCCGCAGCGCGGCCTCGACGTCGAGGGAGTCGATGTCGTAGAACGCGGTGCGCCCCAGGCGCATGATCAAG
>VBGJ01000145.1 GCA_005880445.1 Chloroflexota bacterium
CCATGACGGTCTCGGCGTTGGTCGCCTGGGGTCCTTCGCGCGTGCGCCCGCTCGAGGTGCTGCGCTACGAGTGACGCTGGCCGACCCGGTGCTTCCGGTAGGCTCGCCCCGATGGCCTCCTCCACCGCGCCCCCGCTCACCGGAGCGGACAGGTTCCTTGCGGCAACACGGCGCCGCCCCACGGACTGCACTCCCATCTGGTTCATGCGGCAAGCCGGCCGGTGTCTTACCGGGTACCGCGAGCTGCGCGAGCGCTACGACATCCTCACCCTGACGCGGACACCCGAGCTGTGCGCGCGTGTCACGCTCATGCCGGTCGAAGAGTTCGGCGTGGACGCGGCCGTGATGTATGCCGACATCATGCTGCCGCTGGTGGGCATGGGCGTGCCCTTTTCGATCGATCCGGGCGTAGGCCCGATCATTCACAGCCCGGTGCGATCACGCGCGGCCATCGACGAGCTGCGCATCGTGGACCCGCGCGAGGCAACGCCGGATCTCTTCGAGGCGATCCGCATGGTTCGGACCGAGCTGGACTCGCGACAGGTCGTCATCGGGTTTGCCGGCGGGCCGTTCACCGTCGCGTCGTACATGATCGAAGGGGGCGCAACCAAGGACTTCGCGCACACCAAAGGATTGCTGTACGGCGAGCCGGCGCGATGGCACCGCCTCATGGAGACGCTGACCGAGGTGACGATTCGGTACCTGCGGGCGCAGGTCGATGCCGGCGCACAGGTGGTGCAGCTCTTCGACTCGTGGGCAGGGGCGCTCAGTCGCGATGCATACGAGACCCATGTGCTCCCATACAGCACACGGATCTTTCGGGCCCTGCGCGACAGCGACACGCCCACCATCCATTTCAGCACGAACACCGCGCACCTGCTCGAGGTGATGGCGGGCGCGGGGAGCGATGTCATCAGCGTGGACTGGCGGCTCCCGCTCGACGAGGCCTGGACGCGGGTCGGCGCGCACCTCGGCATCCAGGGCAACCTGGAGCCCGCTGCGCTCATCGGGTCGTTCGACGTCGCCGCGAGCGAAGCGCGCACCGTGCTCGCGCGCGCCGCTGGACGCCCTGGGCACATCTTCAACCTGGGGCACGGCGTTCTCCCGCAGACGCCGAGCGACAGCCTGCGCCGCCTCGTCGAGCTCGTGCACGCGGAGACCGCGGTAGCGTGAGACGGGCGCTCCGCCAGCCATGGTGGACGCTTCCCGTCATCGGATTGGTGGCGAGCCTTCCGCTGGTGGTGCGCCGGGTTGGCGACCCCGACTTCTTCTGGCACGAGCTGACCGGGCAGTGGATGGTGCAGCACCGCGCCGTGGCGACACACGAGCTGTACACGTACACCGTGCCGGGCACGCCGTGGACCGACCATGAGTATCTGACGCAGCTGCTCTTCTACGGACTGCAGCGTGTCGGCGGGCTTCTCGCGGTGAGCATTGTCTTCGGCGCCATCACCTGGGCGGGCTTCTGGCTGATCTACGCGCGCATCCGGCAAATGACCTACGCGCCGGCCGTAGCTGGACTGGGCCTGTTCCTTGGTGCCGCTGCCGGGTTCCCTCTCTGGGGACCGCGGCCGCAGATGTTCGATGTGCTCTTCATCTCGCTGGTGCTGCTCATCATCGAACGCTTTCTCGCGGTGCGCAGCAGGGCGATCTTCACGCTCCCGCTTGTGGTGCTCATCTGGGCCAACTTCCATGGTGGCTTCGTGTTCGGCTTCTTCTTCCTCGGCCTCACCGCGTTCGCTCTTCTGGTGCGCTGGCTGCTGGAGCACGATCGCGGCCTGCTGATCCGGCTGCGCGATCTCGTGGTCGTCACCTTTCTGTGTGGCGTCGCGAGCCTGATCACGCCCTACGGTCCGGCGCTGTTCGTCTATGTCTGGCGCACCCAGTTCAGCTCGCAATTGAGCGGCTTCGTGCTGGAATGGCAATCGCCTGACTTCCACACGCTGCAGATGCTGCCCTTCCTCGGCATGCTGCTGCTCGTCTTCATCGGCCTTGCATGGAGACGCCCGCGCCTGCACGACGTCCTCCTGACACTCGGCGCCACGATCCTGGCGCTGCGTGCGTGGTTTTTCATCCCGGTGTTCGTGGTTGCCACGACACCGGTCCTCGTCTGGCAGTGGAGCGAGCCGTGGAGCCGACTGCGCACGTGGCTGCGAACGTCCTCGGTGGGGCGGCCGCGCGAGTGGATCGGCGAAGCGCTGGTGATGGTGCTCGCGCTGGCGACGGTCGGCGGCGTGGGCGTCGCCGGATACACGCTGCGCGGCCAGGCTGCATCCACCCGCGCCAACTACCCGGCCGCCGCCGCCGACTGGCTCGCCGCGCACCCCGGCGTGGGCACGCGCATCTTTAACGAGTACTCATGGGGTGGGTACATCGCCTACCGGTTCTACCCGAACCCGACTCGCCGCGTGTTCATCTACGGCGAGTCCGAGCTCGTCGGGGACACACTGCTGGCGCGGTACGCAGACGTCAACCAGCTGCATCCAGATTGGGAGCACGTGCTCGACGAGTACGGCGTCGACTACGTCCTGTTCCCGCCCGGCTTCCCCGTCGACGCAGCCCTCGATGCGTCGCCCGGCTGGCAGCGCGTCTACACCGATACTGTCGCAGTCATCTGGGTGCGCCGGGCGGCGGTCACGGCACATGCACGCGCCTAAGGGCGTCCTCCTGATGACGTTCGGCTCCGCGGTCACCGCCGACGACGTGCCCGAGTATCTCGCCTCGGTGCGAGGCGGTCGTGCCGTGCCGGATGACGTCGTCGCGGAGTTTCAGCGCCGCTATCGCGTCATCGGCCGCTCACCGCTCATCGACGTCACGCGGGCGCAGGGTGACGCGCTGCAGCGCCATCTCGACGCCGAGCTCGGCGTGGGGCATGTCGTTGTGCGCGTCGGGATGCTGCACTCGCGGCCTCGCGTCGACGATGCGGTCAGCGAGCTGACAGCGCACGGGGTGGGCGCGATCGTAGGCATCGTGCTCGCGCCGCAGTACTCGCCGGTGATCCTGGCAGGGTACGAACGCGCCGTCGCCCGAGCGCGCGAGGCGCATCCCGCTGCAGACGTGCGCATCGCCGGTGCATGGCATACGCTGCCTGAGTGGATCGACTCGCTCGCGGAACGTCTCGACGCGGCGCTCGCGACGCTCCCTCCGGCGTCGCGTGAGACTGCGCCGGTGATCTTCACCGCCCACAGCCTTCCACGCGCCGTGGTGGATCACGATCCCGGCTACATCGATCAACTGCGCGATACCGCTGCCGCGGTGTCATCGCGCGCGGGGCTCGCTCCCGGAAGATGGCAGTTCGCCTATCAGAGTGCAGGCCACACCCCGGAGCCATGGCTCACGCCCGACGTCAAGGACCTGCTGCCTACGCTACGGGAGGACGGCGCGCGCGACGTGCTCATTGTGCCGGTGCAGTTCCTCGCGGATCATCTCGAGATCCTCTACGACCTCGACGTCGCGGCGCGCGACGAGGCGCGCGCGTTGGGCATCACCATGCACCGCATCGAGATGCCCAACGCGTCGCCACCGCTGATCCGCGCGCTGGCCGCCGTCGTGCACCGTGAGCTCGCTCCGAATCCGGCGAGCGCAGCCTAGAGGGCCGCCGTCAGCGCGACGGGGGCGGCGCGAGCATCCCGTGAAAGATGCCGCCGTGGACGAAGGTGGGCGCGGTACCGGGAGCCAGGGTGTTGCGTGTCAGCTCGGACGAGGGCACGAACTGCACGAACCGGGGGTCGACCCGGCTGCGGTCGACAATCGACTTCTCCAGCACGCACGAGTTGTACTGTCGCGCCGTGTCCTCGAGCGTATTCGCGTTGAGGATCACCTCCTCGCCCCACTCGGCCGACCAGCGCCGCACCCCCGGGATACGGCTCGCTTCCGGCGTCAAGCACTCGGCGGCGATGACGTTCTCACTCGTCGCCCAGATTCCCGTGTCGGTGTTGAGGACGAGCGTGTGGTTGCCGATGGTATGTCCGGGCGTCGACACCAGCGCCACGCCGGGTCCGAGCAGCACGCCGCCATCGATGGGGGTGATCGCCTCGGACCGGAGATCGGTGTACGCGTGCGGCTGATACCAGGGCAGCTGCAACGGATGGAGGCTGCGCAACGATTCCAGCTCGGCGCGCTGCACCACGAGCCGCGCGTTGGGCAGCAGTGGCTGCACCGGGGCCGCCGGCGAGATGTCCATCGCCGGAGACGCGGTCCCGATCCACCGGCGCACGTCCTGCGTGTGCAGATGATCGAACGTGATGTAGTCGACGTCGGCCGGCTGGATTCCCACCCGGTGCAGGCACGTGATCACGTCGCCGAGCGGGTGCGACATCAACCGTTCGAGCACGTCGGGCGTGCGTTCGCTCAGTCGCGCGAAGTACGGGGTTCGGCGGGCCAGCTCCGTGTCCGTCGGCTCGAAGAGGAGGGTGCGCGGATGGCCGTCCGGCTCGCGCCACCGGATGACGAGCATGCGATGCGTGAGCGTGACGAACGGTACCGGCGACATGGCGGCGCGATAGAGGCCGAACCGCGTCGGGTACGGCAGCGTGACCAGGTCGAAGGTACCGATCCAGTCTGGGGTGCCGGTGCTGCGGAACCACGAACGAAACGCCACGGCGGCGTCGCCAACGAGCTGCAGCTGGCGGCCGGGCTGCGCTTCGGCGTCCAGCGCGTCGAAGTGGTCGATTCGGGTGAGCGGCGCCACGGGAGACTCGAGGGTTGTGGTCATCGGGCGAGTCTACGAGGACGGGACGCCGTACCTGCCCGCGCCGCGGCGCAGCCGCCGAGGTCTTGCCCGACGCCGCCTGACCAGCGCAAGAAGCAACCGGCCCGTGTCGTTGTTTCAGTGGGTCCGTTAAGGGACGGTCACCGTTTCGCGAGCGGGCCGCAATTCAATGGTGCGGAGCGATGATTGCTGAGGTGACCGGGGAGGTGTCCCGCCCGATTCTGCGGGGCTGGTCCCACGCCATCGCGATCGTTCCCGCAGTGGTCGGCATGACCGTGCTGCTCCTCGCGGCGCCGGACAATCCAGGCCAGCGCGCGTCATTCGCCGTCTACGGTGTGGCCCTGGTGCTGATGTTCACCGTCAGCACGCTCTATCACCGCGGGCCCTGGTCGCCGCGGCT
>VBGJ01000162.1 GCA_005880445.1 Chloroflexota bacterium
CTGCACCGCTCGGCGTCTCAGATCCGCGCGTTCCTCGTCACCGTGAACGACGCGTACGGGCACTCCGTGGCGGACTCGGCGCGAGCCGCACTCATCGCCGGCGGGGCGACGGTCGCAGGCGAGTCCGTCTACGACCCGTACGCACCCGCTTGGCGTCCCGCGATCGCGGCGGTGGCCGCGGCCAAGCCGGACATCCTCGTGCTCTCGTCGCACATGAACGACGGCATCGCGTTCCGCCGCGCATTCCTCGCAGCGCACCTGTACGTCGCAGCATTTTTCGGCACAACGATGGCGCAGTGCTACGCGAATTTCGGCACGGTGCTGGGCCCCGACGCCGTCGGAGTCTTTGCCTCGGACCGCCCCGAGCACGACTTCAACCCAAGCGCGCTCGACGCCACCGCACGCTCCGTGTACGACCGCTTTGCCATGGCGTGGCGCCAGCAGACGGGCAGGGCGCCGAGCGAGGAAGGCATCGCCGGCTTCTCGTCAGCCTGGGCGCTGTTCGCCGCAGCGATGCCTCGCGCGTCGAGCGCGGCGCCGGCGGACATCGCCGCCGCGGCGCGATCGCTGAATCTCCCGTCTGGAAGCCTGCCGAACGGCGCCGGCATCCTCTTTTCGACGCGTCCTTCCGAGCTCGGGCAAAACCTGCGTGCGGCATCCGTCATCTGGCAGTGGCAGGCGGCACGTCACTCGGTTGTGGTGTGGCCCGCGGTATACGCCACCGGGTCGATCAAGATGGTGCCGCTCCCGGCGTAGCCCTCATCGCGAATGCGAGAATGCGCCCGGCGGCAGCGTGCTTACACACTCCCACACAGATTTGTGGAGATGACGTGCGCCGAGAACACAGGGGTGGAGGCGCGGAGGTCTCTGGCGAGACCGCGCTGCAGCGCGTCCAGCTGACCCGACTCATCGGCGGCGTGCGCTGGGCGGGCGTCGCACTCGGCGTCGTCCAGGCGTTCACGGTCACCGATCCACGACCGGTGTACGGCACTGCAGGTGTGCTCCTGGCTGCCTGCGCAATGGCCGCGTACAACGTGCCCGCCGCGCTGGCGCGCCGGCTCTCGCCGCGCTGGGTCGAGCGCGTCGCTCTTGTGGCCCTCGTCGGTGACTTCCTCGTGGTCACGACATGGACGTATCTGACGTCGAATGACCCGTTCAGCACGAGCTATGCCGTGTACGGTCTGGTCGCCATCGAGGCTGCCGTGCTCTACACGTGGCGCGGAACTCTCGGATTTGCGCTGGCATTCTGCGGCGCATATGGCGTCTTCCATTGGATCCGGTTCGCCGCCTTCGGCTATCCGCCGCTGTTCGCGAGCGTCCTGTACCGGGTTGGCATCATCCTGCTCACCGCGACCTTCGCGGGAGGCCTCGTAGCGGCGAGCGAGCGACGTCGCCAGCGCTACCAGATGCTGCTGCAGGCGGTGAGCGACCTTGGCGAGGGATTGGTCATCACCGAGTCGGGCCGCCTCATCTATGGGAACGCCGCGTATCAGCGGCTCACGGGATACAGTGCCGACGAGCTGACCGCGCTGACGTCTCTCATCGAGCTCGCCCCTGAGGAGCACCGCGCTGCGCTCGTGGAGGGCCTGCGGCAGCGCCTGGCCGGCGGTGATCGCGAAACGCGCTACGAGGGTCAGCTCGTGCGCAAGGACGGCGCCATCGTCGATGTCGAGACAGCGATTCGTCCGCTCGCGGCTGAAAGCCAGAACCGGCTCATCGCCGTGGTGCGCGATATCACCGAGCGCAAGCAATGGGAGGAGGCGCTGCGCGAGAGCGAGCGAAAAGAATACGCGGCGGCACGAACCGATCCACTGACCGGCGTCGCCAACCGGCGAGCCTGGGATGAGGAGCTCACGCGTGCGCTGGTGCATTGCGGTGGCGACGACGAGCTGCCGCTGACGGTTGTGCTCATCGAGCTCGACAACTTCCGCGCGTACCACGAAGACTGGGGTCACGTGCGCGGTGACGAGCTGCTGCGGGAGATCACCGCGCGATGGCGCGAGCCAATGAGTGAGACGCACCTTCTCGCTCGCTTCGGGAGCGATGAGTTCGCGCTGTTGATGCCGGGCTTCGAGGTCGATGAAGCGCAGTCGCTCGTCCAGCGCATGCGGTCCGAGTCCGCTGCACTGCATGGGTTCTCGGCGGGCATCGCGCGGTGGGACGGGGTCGAGAGCGCGGACCTGCTGATGGCCCGCGCCGACGCTGCGTTGCACAACAGCAAGCGTGCCGGCAAGGGCAAGCTGACGGTGGTGGCGGGCTCGCACCAGCCCGCCGAGAGCTGGTCGTACCTGATCCCGCGATTGCTTGCGCGGCACGAGGTCAGGACCGTGTACCAGCCGATACGGCGCCTCGAGCGGTTCGAGCTCATCGGGTACGAAGCGCTGGCGCGACCTGCCGGGTTCAGCAACAAATCGAGCGTCAAGGATCTCTTCGACGCAGCCAAGCGCCTGGGGGTGGCACGTGACCTGGATTGGCTGTGCCGCCGCTCGGCGGTGCACGGCGCGATCCGGCTGTCCCCGTCAGCGCTGCTGTTCATCAACGTCTCGGTGCATGCGCTGCTCGATCCACTGCACGATGTGGATCAGATGCTGCTGCTGATGCGCTGGGCCGGCCGCGATCCGCGCAGCGTCATCCTCGAGATCAGTGAGGGTGATCAGGCACCGGACTTGGACCGGCTGCGGACTGTGGTGGGCGCGCACCGTGCCGAAGGATTCCGTTTCGCGCTGGACGATTTCGGTGGAGGACACTCGACACTCGAGTCGCTGACGCACGCAAAGCCGGACTACATCAAGATCGCGCCGAATCTGACGGCCCACCTCGAGGCCGACGGCCCGCGAATCGCCGTGCAGGCGTTGGTCACCTTCGCCCGATCCACCGGGGCGCACCTGATCGCCGTCGGGCTCGAGACGAAGGCGCAGATCCGGCTGGCGATGGAGCTGGGCGTCGAGCTCGGGCAGGGCCACGGCATGGGCTCGCCGCGCCCCGCCGGGCAATTGACCGCCGTCGAGTCCGTCGCCTGACCGGCGCTTAGCTGGTCGCTGACTTGTCCAGGTCGAGCGCGCAGGAGTTCATGCAGTAGCGCTGGCCCGTCGGCTGCGGGCCGTCGTCGAACACGTGACCCAGATGCCCGCCGCACGCGGCGCACCGCACCTCGGTGCGCGGAACGACCATGCTCCAGTCGCGCCGGAACTCGAGTGCACCCTCGCTGACCGGCTCGTAGAAGCTGGGCCAGCCCGTGCCCGAGTCGAACTTTGCATCCGAGCGGAACAGGTCGGCGCCGCAGCCGGCGCAGCGGTAGACGCCCTTGTCCTTGACGTGCACGTAGGTGCCCGTGAAGGGGCGCTCGGTACCTGCCTTGCGGAGCACCCGGTACTCGTCGGGCGTGAGCCGCTCCTTCCATTCGGTATCGCTGAGCTGCAATTTCTGGGTCATGGACGCCTCCTCGTACGCCCTCCGGTTGTACCCGCTCCGTTCGAATTCGACACCTCGTAGAGGGCCGCCGCCTGGCGGAGCGCTCCGGCCACGTAGTTGCGCAGCGACTCCGGGGCCACCACCTCGACGTGCGGCGTCCAACGCAGCACCGCGGGGCGCATCTCCACCTCGCTGGCGACGCGCAGCCGCACCTCCGTGCGCCCATCGTCGAGACGGCTGATCCGCGCACTCCGGTGCCAGGCGGTCTCGGCCACCCACTGGGCCGACTCGGCGGTGAAGCGCAGCACCACGTCCTCGGCCGCGTCGCCACGCCAGATGTTCCAGGCGTCGCCGAGCAGCGTGTCGACGTCGAAGTCCTCGGGCACCGCGAAGGTCTCGGCCAGCAGGCGGGCGGAGCGGATGCGGTCGAGGCGGAATGTGCGCACAGCACGCGACGCGCCGTCGTGGGCGAGCACGTAGATGTGCCTTCCCTCGGCGCTGGGCTCGATGAAATACGGCCGCAGCACCCGCCGGCTGGTGCGCCCGCTGCTGTCGATGTACTCGACGTCCACGGCGCGCAGCTGAGCGAAGCCGTCGATGACGGCCCGCTCCACCGCCTGACGCTCCGGGTTGGACGGCTTGGCCTCGGCGCCGGCGAGCAGGCGCTGCAGGTAACGGACCACCAGCGGGACGCGCAGCGCGCGCGACAGCTGCGCCAGCGCACCCACCATGGCCGGGTCCTGCTCGGGCCGCAGCTGGTGCAGCAGGCGCAGCGCCACCAGCAGCAGGGTCGCCTGGTAGCGGTCCAGCTGCAGCGGCGGCAGCCGCGTGCCGGTGCCGACGCGAAAGCGCCCGTTCGACTCCTCGATATCGATGCCGGCGCTGTCGCGCAGCGTGGCGATGTAACGCTGCACGGTGCGGGTGGTCACCTCGAGCTCGGCGGCCAGCTGGGTCGTGGTCAGCCCGGTCTCGGTGTCCGCCAGCCGGGTGAACAGCTGCACCACGCGGAGGAATTTCTCGCCGGGTTCGTAGGTCGCGGGCATGGGGCGAGCCTACGGGTGCTGCGGCGCCGGGCTGTCCAGGCCGAGCTCGTAGCTGTACAGGCAGAAGTCGTCGCCCATGTCGCGGGTGGCGGTGCGCCGAAAGCCCATGCCCTCATACAGCGCCTGCGCAGCGCGCATCTCCGGCGCGGTGTCCAGCGTGATGCGTCGTTTGCCGTGCTCCCGGACCACCTCGACGCTGCCGTTCATCAGCGCGCGAGCGATGCC
>VBGJ01000163.1 GCA_005880445.1 Chloroflexota bacterium
GCACTTGGACGCGACCGACGGTGAGCTGTCCTCATTCGACGAGGTGGTCGTCACTGTCGGCGCAGCGCCGGGCGACGAGCCAGTCGTCGCTCTGACCGCGCCGGATGATGGGGCGCGGGTGACTGCCCCAGTGGACGTCATCGGATCGGTGAGCGACGGACAGTGGCAGCTCGAGGTAGCGCTCGGCGGGGATGATGCCGGCTCCAAGACCTGGAAATCGATCGGCAGCGGTACCGGCGCCATCTCCGGCGTGCTCGGCACGCTCGACCCGACCTTGCTCCTCAATGGCACCTCGTCCCTGCGCCTCCGCGCGGTCACGGAGGGCGGCACGGGCGAGGACCAGCGCAGCGTCATCGTCGACAAAAACCTCAAGATCGGCACCTTCGCATTCTCGGTCACCGACATGACCGTGCCAGTGCCCGGGCTCCCGGTGCAGGTCATCCGCAGCTACGACTCGCGCGATGGCCGGGACGGCGATTTCGGGCACGGCTGGTCGCTGTCGCTCTCGGACGTGCGGCTCGAGAAGACCGTGGTGCTGGGCAAGTTCTGGGGCGAGACGATCAAGGGTGGTTACGCGTTCCCCTCCTACTGTCTCGACGCGACCCGGCCGAACGTCGTCACTGTGACCTTTCCCACGGGGAGGGTTTACCGCTTCGACGCGTCGCTCTCGATCAAGTGCCAGCTGGCGCTGCCGATCGAAACGCCGGAGCTGCAGTTTACGCCCCAACAGGGCACAGTCGGATCTCTGCGGGTGCTCGACACGTCGCCCACCGTGTACGTAAGCCGCCCTTTCGGTCTGGGCGCATCGGTGCAGCTGCTTGATTCCGACGGAAGCGTATACAACCCGCTCGATTTCGTGCTCACCATCGAAGACGGGACGCAGTACGCCATCCATCAGGGCACCGGGTTGACCTGGGTCCAGGACCGCAACGGCAACAAGCTCACCTTCTCGCAGCAAGGCATCATTTCTTCGGCGGGGAAGAGCGTGGCCTTCGTGCGCGACGCACAAGGACACATCTCCGAGATCACGGACCCGAACGGCAACTCGCTCCTCTACGGGTACGACCAACGCGGCGATCTGGTCTCCTTCACCGACCGGGCTGGGAACACGACGCAGTTCGCCTACTGTCCTGCGCACCAGCTGCTCTCGATCACCGATCCGCGCGGAAAGCAGGTGCTCGGGAACCACTACGACGACTCGGGGTGGCTCACGTCTACCGACGACGCAGCCGGAAAGTCGATCATCTTCGGTCACGACCCGGCACACCACCGCGAGACCGTCATCGACCGCTCGGGGAAGACGACCACCTACGAATACGATCCCGACGGCAACGTCGTGCACCTGATCGACGCGCTCCTGCACGAGACCTTCTCCACCTACGACGAGAACGACAACAAGCTGAGCGAGACGGACGCGCTGGGGCACACGACCCGCTGGACGTACGACGCGCGAAACAACAAGGCCTCGGAGAAGGACCCCCTCGGGCACGAGACAAAGTGGACCTACGACACCTTTGGCAACGTCGTGACGATCGAGGATCCGCTGCACCACGTCACGGTCAATGAGCGCGCCACCATCGCCGTTTGCGGACAGGCAACGCCGAGTGGGAACCTGCTCTCGGTCACCAATGCGAAGAGCGAGAAGACGAGCTACACTTACAACTGCGATGGCACGGTGGCGACGCAGAAGGACGCGCGAGAAGTCCTGACGCAGTACGCGTACGCCGGTGGGCTGCTGCAGTCGGTAACCGACGGGTTGGGCAACATCACCTCCTACACCTACGACGCGAACGGAAACCAGAAAACGGAGACGCGGACGCGCACGGTGGACGGGGTACCGGAGACACTGGTCACGTCGTACGAGTATGACGGCAACGGCCAGCGCACCAAGGTCACCTATCCGGACCAGACCTTCACCCGTACCGAGTACAACGAGATAGGCAAGCCGAAGTCGACCTTCGATCAGCTCGGCCGCGAGACCAAATACACGTACGACGACCAAGGACGGCTGAAGGTCACCACGTACCCGGACCAAACAACCTCCTCCACGACCTACGACGAGAATGGCCGTCGCAAGACCAGCACCGACCGCGGAGGAAGGACCACTTCATTCGGCTACGACTACGCGGGTCGGCTGACGACGACCACGTATGCAGATACCAGCAAGCGGATCACCGAGTACGACGAAGTCGGCCGCGTGAAGAAGAGCATCGACGAGCTGAGCCATCCCACCACATACGGCTACGACGATGCACGTCGCCGGATCAGCGTCACGGATGCGCTCAACAAGTCGACGACGTTCGCCTACGACGATGCCGGCAATCAAATCTCGGTCACCGACCCGAATCAGAACAGCGTTTCGTACGGATACGACGAGCTGAACCGACAGGTCCGTGTGACTTACTCCGACACGACGTACGAAACGAGGGAGTACGACGCGCAAGGCAACCGCAGCGCACGCGTTGACCAAGTGGGGATCCGGACCGAATACGGTTACGACCTCCTCGCGCGCCTCACCTCGGTGACGAACACGAATGTTAACGGTGTGGATCTGGTCACACGCTACGGCTACGACGAGCTCGGCAACCGCATATCCCAGACGGACGCGAACAGCCACACGACCAAGTTCGGGTACGACAGCTTCGCTCGTCGTATCTCGCGCAAGCTGCCGCTCGGCGAACAGGAGACGTTCACGTACTACGCCGATGGTCAGCTGAAGACGCGCACCGACTTCAACCGCCATACGACCATGTATGCCTACGACGATGCACGTCGTCTGATTACGCGCGTTCCGGACGCCTTCTTCGCCTCAGAGGTTCCGGTCACCTTCACGTACTGGCCGAGCGGCCGGCGCAAGACCATGATCGACTCGACGGGAGTGACCAGCTACACGTACGATCTGCGCGACCGTTTGCTGTTCAAATCCACAGCGGAGGGTTTCCTGACGTACACGTACGACGCCGGCGGAAATCGCAAGACGGTGCGCAGTGACTCTGGCGCGTACAGCGTCGACTACGGCTACGATCCGCTCAACCGACTTGAAACGGTAACCGACAACGCCGCGGGTGGCGGCACGACGACGTACCACTACGACGATGGCGGTCGCCTTATCTCGTACGAGTACCCGAACGGCGTGAGCAGCGGATTCGGGTACGACGCGCTCAACCGCGTACAGTCGATCAAGACCGGCACAGCACTCGCAACACCAAACGAACACCTCCTTTCTTCTTACTCGTACACCTTCTACCCGACAGGGAATAGGCGTACGGTGGCTGAGTTGAACGGCCGGGCTGTTTCTTGGGCCTACGACAGTCTCTGGCGTCTGACAGACGAAGGCATTACGGGCAGCCCAACGTCGAACGGATCGATCGCCTACGTCTACGACAACGTCGGCAACCGGCTCTCCCGTACGAGCTCGGTCAGCGATATCAGCAACGAGAGCAGCGGCTACGATGACAACGATCGCTTGCTCTCGGATGGATGGGACGCGAACGGCAACACGGTGACCGGGAACGGCAACGGGTACGCGTATGACAGCGAAAATCGGCTGGTCAGCCTCAACAACGGCCAGGCACGCTACACCTACAATGGTGACGGCCAACTCGTTGCAACGAGTGGAGGCGGGGTCACGACTACGTACCTGATCGATGCGGATAACCCTACCGGTTACACGCAGATCGCCGAAGAGCGTATACCTGCAGCCCCAGAGAAGTCCTATGTGTACGGTTCACAGCGACTCTCGATGCGTGACGCGAACGGCTTGCACTACTATGGATACGATGTGCACAGCGGCGTTCGCACGCTCCTCGATGCCTCGGGGAACATCAGTGACAGCTGGGATTACGACGCGTACGGGAACGTCATCGGTCGTACCGGAACGACGAACAACCCGTTTACGTATCGCGGCGAGTCCGTGGATCGCCAGAGCGGCTTCCAGTACCTGCGCGACCGCTGGATGGATCCGTCGAACGGCCGATTCATCTCCCTCGACAAGTGGACTCGGTCCCACGTGCGCCCAACCAGCCACGCATACTCCTACGTTGCAAACGATCCCATTAACTTCATGGACCCGCTCGGGCGTGATCTCATCGCAGCGGCGGTGGTGGCGAACACGCCGACTTGGTCATTCGCGCCCGCCATGCGTCTTGAAGGACTTGATCCTCCGAATACACATTTCACTCCGCGTGCGGGCACGGACGGCTCGGGGCGAACCGTCGATGGTGCGTTCCACGTCGAGGACGCGGTGCTCGACGGCTTCCGCGAGATCCAGAACAGCACCAGTCGGACGGTTCAGCGCGTTTACCACGACCTGCGATCAGCACCTAAGTGCATCGTCATCGAGTTCGAAGACGTGCCCGAGGGATCACGAGGCGTAACCTACGAGAGTTCGTTCCTTGGGCTTCGGGTTCCCCACTTTTTCGAATGCAACCTACATCCCCTCTACATCGACATCAGCCCAGAGGCGGCGCGCGGAATTCGCACTGCCGCGGCGACCTGCTGAAGACGGATCTTCAGACGGGAGCTGCGGATTGGACTCCGAGAAGCGGCCATGTGGCTCCGTAGCGCCAAATTCATTCTCGTGCCCATGGTA
>VBGJ01000039.1 GCA_005880445.1 Chloroflexota bacterium
TGTTGTAAGACTCACCTTCCGGCCCTGCTCAGGGCATCATGGCCAGGTGCCCACCTACACCGACGAGGGGATCGTGCTGCGCCGCATCGACTACGGCGAGACCGACCGCATCCTCACCGTCCTAACTCGGGAGCACGGAAAGATCGGAGTGATGGCCCGGGGTGTGCGACGTCCACAGAGCCGCCTCGCGTCACGCACCGACCTCTTTGTGCGGAGCCGGATGCAGCTGGCGAAGGGACGTGGGCAGCTCGATGTGCTGGTTCAGGCCGAGCCGATGTCTCATCGCAGCAGCAGCACCGATCCACGGTGTGCGGCGTGCGCCGCGCTGTGCGCGGAGCTGAGCGACCGTGTGCTCGAGACCAACCACGCCGACGACGAGATCTACGCGCTGGTCGCGGCGGCGATGACCGACTGCACCGAGCCCGGCCGCGATCCACGCGCCGCCATGGTGTGGTTCGCGAGACGCATGATCGACCGGCTCGGATATGCGCCGCAGCTCCACGACTGCGCGAGCTGCGGTCGCCGCCTTCCCGAGCAGCCAGCCCGCTTCAGCGCCGTGGGCGGCGGCCTCCTGTGCGGCGCATGCGGGGCGAGCGACGCGGGGGCCATCGAGTGCGGTGTCCGCGCCATCAAGGTGCTGCGCACCGCCGCGGCGGGTGAGGTGGAGCTCTGGCGGCGACTGCGCCTCGACGCGCCGACGCTGAGCACGCTGGAACGCATCATCGAGGCAGAGCTCGCGCAGCATCTCGACCGGCAGCTGCGATCCTTCGACGTGCTCCGCGCCATCGAGGGCAGGAGCGGCGCTGCGCTCTCGGTAGACTGACGCGCCGTGGGACAGCAGGCACCGGTGCAAGCGGATGTCGTCGAGAAGCTCGTCTCGCTGTGCAAGCAGCGCGGCTTCGTGTACCCGTCGAGCGAGATCTATGGCGGCCTCAATGCCGTGTACGACTTCGGGCCGCTGGGCGTCCGTCTGCGCCGCAACATACGCGAACGGTGGTGGCGGCGCATCGTGGATCTGCGCGACGACGTTGAGGGGATCGAGACCGCGATCCTGATGAACCCACAGGTGTGGGTGGCGAGCGGGCACGTGCAGAGCTTCACGGATCCGCTTGTCGATTGCACCGGGACGTGCAGGAAGCGCTGGCGTGCCGACCATCTCGCCGATGAGCGACGCGCGAGGGACAAGCCGGCGGACGCGCCGGGTTGCCCGGAGTGCGGCGGTGCGCTCACGGAGGCCCGGCAGTTCAACCTCATGTTCAAGACCTTCATCGGCCCGGTCGAAGAGGACGCGGCCCAGGTGTGGCTGCGCCCCGAGACGGCACAGGGCATGTTCGTCAACTTTGCCAACGTGCTCAACAGCTCGCGCCAGCGGGTCCCGTTCGGCGTCGCGCAAATGGGCAAGGGCTTCCGCAACGAGATCTCTCCGGGCAACTTCATCTTCCGCTTGCGTGAGTTCGAGCTGATGGAGATGGAGTTCTTCTGCAAGCCGGGCACCGACCGCGAGTGGCACGAGTACTGGTGCCGCGAGCGGCTCTCGTGGCATGTCGACGACATGGGCGTGCGCGAAGCGAACCTCCGGCTCCGCGCGCACGAGAAGTCCGAACTCTCCCACTACAGCACGGCGACGAGCGACATCGAGTACCACTTTCCGTTCGGGTGGGGCGAGCTGGAAGGCGTGGCGGATCGCACGGACTACGACCTCAAGACACACATGGAGCACAGCGGACGCGACCTGTCGTACTTCGATGTGCAGACGAATGAGCGCTATATCCCGTACGTGATCGAGCCGGCAGTTGGGGTGGATCGCATATTCATCACGCTCCTCGTCGACGCATACGACGAGGAAGAGGTGCGCGGCGAGCGGCGGGTGGTCCTGCATCTGCATCCCGATGTCGCACCGGTGCAGGTTGCGGTGCTGCCGCTCTCCAAAAAGGCTGAGTTGACCGAGCGCGCGCGGCGTATCGAGCACGATCTGCGCGGGAACTTCGCCACCGAGTACGACGAGACGCAGTCGATCGGACGGCGATACCGCCGCCAGGATGAGATCGGCACGCCGCTCGCCGTCACCTTTGACTTCGACTCGCTCGAGGACCACGCAGTGACGATTCGCGAGCGCGACGGCATGACCCAGGTGCGGGTTCCCATCGACGGCTTGCACGCCGCGCTGCGCGATCAGCTGGGAACATTTCGTACCCGCGCGGGCCAGCGCGCGCACGGAGGCGGCTAGCGGACGTCGCGCTACGCTGACCTCGTGAGCCGCCGTGGCCGAGCGACGCTGCCGGCGATCGCCGTGGCTGTGGTTGCCGTGCTGGTCGCCGGCGCCGCCGCCGGCACGCCCGCGGCGCCGCGCACACCGCGGTTGGCTGCCACCGGACCGGCGGCCGTGCCGCACGTGATGCTCATCGTCGAGGAGAATCGCAGCGAGGAAGCGGTCATCGGCGCGCCGCAGGCGCCCTTCGTGAACGCGCTCGCCAGTCGATACGGTGTGGCCACCGCGTCATATGCAGAGTCGCATCCGAGCTTGCCCAACTATCTCGAGCTGCTCTCCGGCACCACGTGGGGGGTGACCGATGACGGCACAGGCTACAGCTTCCCCGGCCCGACTCTCGCCGACCAGTTGCAACAGCACGGCATACCGTGGCGCGCGTACATGGAATCGATGCCCCGACCGTGTTACCCGGGCGGCGGCTTCAACGGATACGCGAAGAAGCACGACCCGTTCATGTACTTCAGGAGCATCACGGGCAATGCCACGAGCTGCGCCAACGTCGTGCCCTTCACGGCGCTGCACGCGGATCTCGCGTCGGGAGCTCCTCCGGCTTTTCTCTGGGTGACGCCCAATCTCTGCGACGACGGGCACGACTGCTCCACCGAGACGATGGACCGGTGGCTGGCCACCAACCTCCCCCCGCTGCTCGAGTCATCGTGGTTCGCGCAGGACGGTGTCGTGATCATCACCTGGGACGAGGGTTCAGGTGGCAGTGGCTGCTGCCGTGGTGCACACGGGGGCCGGATCGCAACACTCGTAGTCTCGTCGCGTCTGTATCAGCACGCGAGCAGTGCCACGCCGATAGATCACGCTGGCACGCTGCGAACCATCGAGGAGCTCTACTCGCTACCGTTCCTGGGCGACGCGGCGTGTTCATGCAGCGGCGATCTCCGCTCCCTGATCGAGTCGCCTCCGACCGCCGCGTTGACGTGGCTCACCGTGTCGCACTTTCGCTGATCGCCGTCCAGCTGCCGCGCACGCGGTCCATCAGACGCGCGGTGGCAGTCGAATCATCGAGCGACAGCGGAGCGGGTGCGCCGTCCAGCACACTCTGCGAGAAGGCCTCCACCATCAGCTGGTAGGGATCGTCTGGATCATGCCATGCGGTGAATGGCTGCTCGATTCGTACGATCCGGTCGCCCGTCACCAGCACCGCAGCGCTGCGGCGACGCTGATGTCCACCGCTCCGACGCGGGCCACCGCGCTCACGGCGTCCGGCTCACCGCAGAACCATCGTGCTGCATCGAGGGTGTAGCAGCCCACGTCCAGCAGCGCACCGCCGCCGAGCTCCACACGCAACCGCGGATTGCCGCTGTCGTGCAGCGCGAAACCGAAGCTCGCGTTGAGGAACCGTACGTCGTCAGCGCTCTCCCGAAGGGCACGCATCCGCGGGTGGAAGCGGTACATGAACGCCTCCATCAACGTCAGTCCGAACGATGACGCAGCCCGGGCCATCTGTCGCACCTCGGAGGCGTCGACCCCGAGCGGTTTCTCGCACAGCACGTGCTTGCCGGCTTCGAGGGCGCGCAACGTCCACGGCAGATGGAGGCTGTTGACCAGTGCGATGTACACGGCATCGACCGTCTCGTCCTCGAGCAGCGCGTCGTACGTGGGATGCACCCGCGCCACGCCGTGACGCTTGGCCATTGCCGCCGCACGGTTGGGGCTGCGGCTGGCGATCGCGACCGCGTCGGCGTTGTGGGCGGCGCGCAGCGCCGGAAGCACGGCGCGATCCGCTATCCACGCCGCGCCGATCACGCCGAAGCGCAGACGCGGCACGGAGGTCAGATGCGCCGCTCGATCAACGCGCCGTCCTGTTCCGCGGACGTCATCGCTGTCTCCATGACGGCGACCACGCGGCGGGCCTGCTGAGGAGGAACCGCGAGCGGTTCGCCATGGAGCAGATGACCGGCGAGGTTGCGGTAGAAGGCGCCGCGGTCGCGGCGCGGCAACGCCACGCGCTCCTCGTGCGTGCCGCCCTCGCCGTCGGGCCGCAGCACCCGAAGGCGGGCCGGGAGGTCGGTGGGCGCCACTGCGATCTCGTCAATCTCGCCGTCCGGTCCGCGAGGCCGCTCGGTCACTCGCCGCCAGTCTCCAACGATCGATCCGCGTGTGCCCAGGACGTACCACTTCGGTTTCAGCGCGGCTGCAACGGCGGATTGCGCGAAGGATGCAACCGATCCATTCGCGAACGTGATGTCGACCGTGACGTGGTCCGCATTGGTCACGTCATGCCACACTCGTTTGTGCTCGAGGCCGCGCACCGAGACAACCTCGCTGTCGAAGAGCTGCAGGATCCAGTCGATGTAGTGCGATCCCCAGTCGTACACTGCTCCGCCGCTGATCGGTTGGTGGCTGTGCCAGTAGTGGCACGGATGCTGGAAACCTCCCACGAATGACTCGAGGAGAAACGGTTCTCCGATGGCCCCCGATCCCACGACCCGATGCAGCGCCACGAAGTCTGGATCCCAGCGGCGGTTTTGAAACACGGTGAGCGCGAGCCGCTGGCTGGCGGCCGACTCGACCATCGCGTCACAGTCACGCGCGTGGAGCGCGAACGGTTTCTCGCACACGACGTGCTTGCCCGCGTCCAGCGCATCGAGCACGACGCCGGCGTGGGTCGCCGGCGGGGTTGCCACGATCACCAGATGCACATCGTCGCGGCGAAAGAGGTCGGCCGTGGACGTGACGCTCGGCACGCCGAGGGGTGCTGCCAGCCGGAGCCGAGCTTCGTCTCGATCGCACACCGCGGCCAGCCACAGTCCGGGCGTCTCGTGCAGTGCCGCCGCGTGCGCCGGGCCCAGGGCGCCGAAGCCGATGAGGCCGACCCCGATGGCCGGCGTGTTCGCTGCGTCGACCACGCTGCTGCCGATGGCGCGCAGCAGCGCGCTCCGGAAGGGATCGTGCGCATAGGTGCGTGGATCATGGCCGAGGCCCACGTACGTGAAGCTGCCACTGCCGACGCTCCGCCGATACGCGAGCACCTGTTGCGTGTGGCGCCATGTGGTGCGCAGCAGCGGCACCGCCGCCGCCGGCGCCTCGGGCAGGAGGTTCACCTCGTCGTGCACCCGAAATCCCCGATGCGCGTCGTCGGCCGGGTTCACGTCGAGCTCCGTGTGCACGGTCCGGCCGTTCGGTGTCCAGCCGGCGAGCCCGGCGATCCGCGGGCTTGATGACCAGACGGTGAGAGTCTGTCCCGCCACCACGACGCGGCCGCCCGCTTGCACGAAGCGCTCCACCGCACCGGCCTGTGTCTCCGTGAGCTGCTCCCGATGGCGATGTGCATACACGACGCGCACGTTCTGGAGGTCGAGCAGCCGGTCAGCATCGATGGTCAGGTCGACGTCGTAGCGCCCCGAGCCGCGCAGGTCCGCGGTGAGCGGCGCCAGATGATCGATGCGTTCCGGGTCGCAGAGCACGAGGACCGCCACCCGCTCACCGAGGCCCATGCTGCCCGCCATCCTAAGCGCTCGCGGCAGCCGGGCGCGGCCCGCCGGGGACAGCGGGGATGCTCTACGCTCTGGCGCTCGGACCGCGCCGGAACTGGAGATCGATCACGACGAGGACTGGCTGATGGCGGCAGGTACGCGGCGTCCACCTGCGAAGAAGAAGCAGCTCACGGCGAAGACCGCGAAGGCGAAGCCCAAGAAGGTGAGCCCGGACGGTCGCGCTCGCCGACCGGCGGCGCACAAGTGGGTGTACCTCTTCGCAGAGGGCAACGCCACGATGCGCGACCTCCTCGGCGGCAAGGGTGCGGGAGTGGCGGAGATGACGCGGGCCGGTCTGCCTGTGCCGCCCGGCTTCACCATCACCACCGAGGCGTGCAACGCCTTCTACGCCAACGCACGGAAGTTTCCCCGCGGCATGGACGAGCAGATGGATGCCGCGCTGCGCCACGTCGAGAAGCAAACCGGCAAGCGATTTGGCGACCCGAAGAATCCGCTGCTGGTCAGCGTCCGCAGCGGCGCGAAGTTCTCGATGCCGGGAATGATGGACACGGTGCTGAACCTCGGCCTGAACGCATCGACGCTCGAAGGCTTGGCTGCGCTGACGAAGGATCGCCGCTTCGCCCTCGACGCCCAGCGGCGCTTCATCCAGCTGTTCAGCAAGATCGTGCTTGGTGTCGACGGACAGCGGTTCGAGGACGCTCTCGACGAGATCAAGCGCAAGACGGGCGCGGCAACCGACGCAGATCTCACCCCCGCCGCACTGCAGAAGCTGATCGACCGGTATCGCGAGATCGTGCGCAGGGACGCGAAGACCGACTTCCCTGAAGATCCCCGGCAGCAGTTGCGCGCAGCCATCGGCGCCGTGTTCCAGTCGTGGAACAACAAACGGGCCATCGACTACCGGAACTTCAACCGCATCCCGCACGATCTCGGCACTGCCGTCAACGTGCAGTCGATGGTGTTCGGCAACATGGGCAGCGATTCGGGCACAGGTGTCGCCTTCACACGGGACCCGTCCACGGGTGAAAAGCGACTGTACGGCGAGTACTTGACCAATGCGCAGGGTGAGGACGTCGTGGCCGGCATACGCACGCCCAAGCCCATCGCGGCCATGGCGAAGGATCTACCCAAGGCCTACAAGCAGTTCGAGCAGATCGCGCGCAAGCTCGAGCGCCATTACCGTGACGTGCAAGACATGGAATTCACCATCGAGCGCGGACGCCTGTACATGCTGCAGACGCGGAGTGGCAAGCGCACCGCGGAGGCGGCGGTGAAGATTGCAGTGGACATGGTGGGCGAGCGACTGATCTCTCGCCGGGAAGCCGTCATGCGCGTCGAACCCACGCAGGCCGATCAACTGCTGCACCGTCGCATCGATCCGTCAGCGAAGGTCGAGGTGCTGGCGACGGGACTGGCAGCCTCCCCCGGCGCCGCATATGGCAAGGCCGTATTCGATGCGGACCGCGCCGAAGCGATGGCAAAGGAAGGCGAGTCGGTGATCCTGGTTCGGATCGAGACCAACCCCGATGACGTGCACGGGATGATTGCGGCGCAGGGGGTGCTCACATCGCGGGGCGGGCGTACCTCGCACGCGGCTGTGGTGGCGCGCGGCATGGGAAAGCCGTGCGTGGCGGGCGCCGAATCCGTCGCAGTCGACCTGGACAGACGCCAGTTCACCGCTGGCGGCACCATCGTCAAGGAGGGCGACGCGTTCACCATCGACGGCGGCACCGGCCGGGTCATTGCGGGCCGAGTCCCCATGCTCGAGGCGGAAATCTCGCGGGAGCTCCAGGAGCTTCTCCGCTGGGCCGACTCGTTTCGGCGCCTGGAAGTGTGGGCCAACGGCGACTACCCGCATGACGCGGAGCGTGCGCGGGGATTCGGTGCACAGGGCATCGGGTTGTGTCGCACCGAGCACATGTTCATGGAGCAGAACCGCCTGCCCATCGTGCAGCGCATGATCCTCGCCTCCGACAGCGAGGAGCGGCGCCGCGAGCTGGCATTGCTGCTGCCATTCCAGCGCGATGATTTCCGCGGCATCCTCGCTGCGATGCACGGCCTTCCCGTGATCATCCGGCTCATCGATCCGCCGCTGCACGAGTTTCTTCCATCGTACGAGGACCTCCTTGTGGAGGTGACGCGAGCACAGGCGCAAGGCAAGCCTGAGGCGGATTACCGTGATCAAGCCAGACTCCTTGCAGCGGTGCGGGATCTCCGTGAGCAGAACCCGATGCTTGGGCTCCGTGGCTGCCGGCTCGGGCTGCTGTTCCCCGAGATCATCGAGATGCAGACACGGGCGATCATCGAGGCGGCGGTGCAGTTGAAGAAGGAACGCGTGAGTGTGCATCCGGAGATCATGGTGCCCTTGGTGAGCACCGCCGAAGAGCTCCGGCGCACGCGTGAGGTCATCGATGCCACGGCGCAGGCCGTGTTCCGAGAGACGAAGGCGACCGTGCGATACCTGGTGGGTACGATGATCGAGCTGCCACGCGCCGCCCTCACAGCGCGTGCCATCGCCGAGTCGGCAGAGTTCTTCTCATTTGGTACGAACGATCTGACCCAGACGACGTTCGGCATGTCGCGTGACGACGCGGAAGGCAAGTTCCTGATCAAGTACGTCGAGGAAAAGATCTTGCCGTACAACCCATTCGAGACCATCGACCACGATGGCGTCGGCCGGCTGATGCAGATCGCGGTGGAGGAGGGGCGGAGGACGCGCGGCTCCCTCAGCGTCGGCATTTGCGGCGAGCATGGCGGAGATCCCGAGTCGATCGCGCTCTGCGAGGAGATGGGCCTGGACTACGTCTCGTGCTCGCCGTATCGCGTACCGGCTGCCCGCCTCGCCGCGGCGCACGCACGGTTGACGCAGGTGGAGCGCGACCGCTGAGCGACCGAGTGGGCGCGTATCCTAGGACGGCGGAAACCCAACGGCTCGTGCTGCGTCAGTTTCGGCAATCGGATCTAGACGCGTACACCTCGCTGCTCACAGAACCGGAGGTCGCGCGATGGTTCCGGATCGATTCGTCGTTCACACGCAACGACGCGTGGCGTCACATGGCGATGCTCGTGGGGCATTGGGACCTGCACGGATACGGCCGCTTCGCTGTCGACCTCAAATCCTCGGGGGCGTTGATCGGACGCGTGGGTCTCTGGTATCCCGAAGGCTGGCCGGAGATCGAATGCGGATGGGTGATCCATCCCAGCCAATGGGGCCACGGGTATGCGACAGAGGCCGCAGCTGAGACGCTGCGTCTTGGCTTTGCCTCGCTTGGGCTCACGCACATCATCAGCCTGATCCATCCCGACAATGCGCGATCGGCCCGAGTCGCCGAGAAGCTGGGCGGGCGCATCGAGTCGACGTGGATCGATTTCCACGGGAAGGAGGCGCTGGTGTACGGCTATGCGCTGTCACAGTCTCGGCACGCGCATGCGGGTGAGGTGAGCGCGATGGCGACGGATAATGCCGGGCGAAATGGCCGAGCACGTTCGGGTGAGGAAGATCTCGACGCGGAGCGGCCGGCCGGAGATGCTCGATGACGGACACGTGGTGGAGGGCGACGAGGTCGGTCCGCCCACGCCCGGGCTGCCCTACTCGGTGCGGCGTACGGTCACCGAGCACGAGGAGGCTCCGGATGTGTTTGCGACGTCCCCGGTGCGGGCTGTGATCACCGCGCGCGAGGGCGGCATCGTGCTCCTGACGGACAATTCCCGCTACGCAGTCGAGGTGATCGGTCGCTGAGGCCGAATCGGCGCAAACGTCCCCAGAGTCGGCTGCTGATCGCCTACTCTTTGCATCGATGTCGGTGCACCAGCCGCCCGTGCACGGATCGGCACCTCCGCATGGCGCAGAGGCGTACGTCCCGGTCGAAGACGTGGCTGAACGGCTGGGGTTGCCGCTGGCCATCCTCCTTCGGCGGGTCGAGGCCGGCGACATTCCCGGACGCCGTGTGGAGACTCCTGACGGGGTGCGCTGGAGCATCCGGCTCAGTGACCTCGGCATAGACCCCGAGGAACCGGAGGGCAACGGTGCCGCACCGGAGCCCGAGCCGGTCGACCTGGTGGGTGCCGCGGCCAGGAACGCGTGGCCCGACAAGGTGGTGCCCCCTCCCGCCGAGGAGCTCGCCGCGGTGGCGCAGCCTCCTGCCGGCGCGGCGCGCGCCCCTGCGCCCGCACCTCCACAGAGCGCTGTGACGGCCTCGCAACGGGGGCCGAGCGAGTTGCGGGACGAGATCGGGTCGATGATGCTCGACCCGCGCGAGCTCGTTGCCGGACTGCTCGATCGATGGGAGCGGACGCTCGAGCAGCGCATCTATGCCGAGCAGCGGCAGCGGTTCGAGTCCGAGCTCAATGCCAGGCAGAATCTCGTGAAGCAGCTCCAGCTCGAGCTGCAGACGGCGCGCGCGGAGCACGCCGCGATACAAGCCGAGCGTGATCGCCGCCTGTCGGAACAGGAGCGGCGCGTTGCCCAGATCCAGCGCGAGCTCGACGCTGCGACGGAGCAGATCACACGCCGTCGCGGTTGGTTCTGGCGGAGGTAGACGCCGCAACGACCGGCGGTCGCTTGGAGGCGTGTCGTGGCTGTTGACGCGGTCGCAGAGATCAAGGCGCGCCTCGACATCGTGGAGGTTGTCGGCGGCTATCTGACGCTGCAGCGAAGCGGGCGGGAGTTCAAGGGCCTCTGTCCGTTTCATGCGGAGAAGACTCCGTCGTTCACCGTGAGCCAGGAGCGCCAGTTCTGGTATTGCTTCGGCTGTCAGCAGGGCGGTGACCTCTTCGGGTTCGTCGAGCGCATCGAGCGCGCCGACTTCCGGCAGGCGCTCGAGTTGCTTGCCGACCGCGCCGGCGTCGAGCTGGAATCCACGCAGGGGGGCCCTGCGCGCGGGGCAGCCCGAGACCGCCGGCGCGCGCTCGAGCTGAACGCCCGAGCCCAGCAGTACTACGAGCACGTCTTGTGGAGCACTCCGGCCGGGGCGCCCGGCCGCGCGCTGCTCGAAGAGCGCGGCGTCGCCGAGGCGCTGGCCAGGCGGTTCGGCATCGGCTTCGCTCCTGCCGGAGGGGCGGCGGGTGATGCGCTCGTCCGCTACCTGACGACCAGGGGCGGCGCCGACGTCCACGAAGGGGTGCAAGCGGGTCTGGCGCAACCATCGCGGGGCGGTCCGTCTCGAGACCGCTTCCGGCACCGCCTGGTCTTTCCCATTCGTGAGGAGCGCGGGGCGATCCTCGGGTTTGGTGGCCGCGCACTGGGCGACGCGATGCCGAAGTACCTCAACACGCCGGAGACGGTCGCGTATCACAAGTCCCATGCGATCTTCGGGATCGATCTGGCCCGGCGTGCCATCGAGCGCGAACGCTGTGCGGTGGTGGTCGAGGGGTACTTCGACGTCCTCGCGGCGCATGCGGCCGGGGTCGAGCACGTCGTGGCGAGCAGCGGGACCGCGCTCGCACGCGAGCAGGTGCGCGCGTTGGGGCGTCATGCGTCGGTGATCACGCTCTGCTTCGACGGCGACGACGCGGGTCGCGCCGCGGCGTCGCGCGCCGTCGACGTGATCGCGGTGGAAGGCCTGCAGGCTCGCATCTGCGTGCTGCCTGCCGGCGCCAAGGATCCCGACGACCTCGTGCGGCAAGACCCGGCGGCATTTGCCGCCGCCGTCGCCACCGCGGCACCGGAATGGCAGGTGCTGCTGGACGGAGCGCTCGCCGGCGCGGAGGGCGGGAGCATCGATGCTCGGCGCGGAGCCGCGGAGCGCGTGGTCACGGTTTTGGCGCGAATCCCGGAGGCGGCCACACGCGACCTGTACCTGCAGCAGGCGGCGCGCCGCCTCGACATCGGGGCGCGATCGCTTGCCGCAGATCTCGCCCGTGAGGAGCGGCAGCGACCGGGTCGCCCACCGCGGCTCGTCCTTCCCCCGCCACCGGCCGCTGCAACGGCCGACGAGCCGGCGATGGATGGCGCCGAGGACAGCGGTACGGACGCACACATGCCGCAATGGGAGGCGTATCTCGGCAGCATCGTGGTGCATCGCCCGGCGCTGGCACACGTGCTGACGCAGGAGCTCGGGCTCGACATCGGTGCGCTGACGCATCCGACGGCGCGGCGCATCGTCGAGGTGGCCCTGACCGCAGACGAGAGCGCATTTCCGCTGCACCGCCTGACTCAGCAGGATCAGTCGCACGCGGCCCGCCTCATGGTGCTCGACGTTCCAGAGCTCGACACCGAGAGCGACCCCGAAGCGCTGGTGCGTGCCATGCAGGACTGCGTGCGCGACGTGCACGAGGCGACCGCGCTCCGCTCGGCCGCGCTGATCCAGCGCGAGCTGCTGCAAGCAAAGGAAGAGGGTCGCGACGACGAGGTGCGCTTGCTCGCCGCCCGGCTTGCCGCGCTCGCAGCCGAGGCGCCCCATCTGCGGCACACCCTCTCGACGCGCTGAGGCCTGTCGGATCCCAATGATGTTTGGTAAATCCCCGGCCGCGGCACCCTCGTTCCGTGCCGGAACGGTATCGAACACCGCCCTGGAGATCCCGTAGGCCCCGCTTCTGCCGACACCAAACGTATCCCGGCGCGTTAAATAGGATCGAAGGAAGAGTGAGGGCTGGCCCATCTTGGCGATCACGGCGGACGGCGTCGCCTTCTGTATCCAACCCTTCGGAGATTTGCTGAACCGGTGAGCACCACCCCCACCACGACCAGGTCCAAGACGGCCGCGGTAGCCGCCCCAGTCGGCGGCGCTGACCAGCTGGTGACGGCCGCCGAGGCGCTGATCATCAAGGGCAAGGATCACGGCTTCCTGACTCCGGACGACATCCTCACCGCGTTCCCCGAGATCGACGCCGAGCCGGATCATCTGGAGCGCATCTTCCAGGTCTTCCGTGAGATGGGCGTCGAGGTCACCGATGGGGACAAGGACTTCGAGACCGTCGACGAGATCGACGAGGAGCTCATCGCCAAGGCAGAGGCCGTCGACTCGATCTCGCTCGACGACCCGGTGCGCATGTACCTCAAGGAGATCGGTCGGGTCGCGCTGCTCAAGGCCGAGCAGGAGGTGCACTACGCCAAGCTCATCGAGCAGGGCGACGACGAGGCGAAGAACCAGCTGACCGAAGCGAACCTCCGGCTTGTGGTCAGCATTGCCAAGAAGTACATAGGCCGCGGCATGTCGTTCCTGGATCTGATCCAGGAGGGCAACATGGGACTGATCCGTGCCGTCGAGAAATTCGACTACCACAAGGGGTACAAGTTCTCGACGTACGCCACGTGGTGGATTCGCCAGGCGATCACCAGGGCGATTGCAGACCAGGCGCGGACGATCCGAATTCCCGTGCACATGGTCGAGACGATCAACAAGCTCGTCCGTGTGTCCCGCCGGCTGCTTCAGGAGCTCGGGCGCGAGCCGAGCGACGAGGAGATCGCAGAGGAGATGGGGATCACGCCCGAGAAGGTCCGCGAGATCACGAAGGTTTCCCAGGATCCTGTCTCGCTGGAGACGCCCATCGGCGAGGAGGAGGATTCCCATCTCGGTGACTTCGTCGAGGACAAGGAAGCCACCGCGCCATCAGAGGCGGCCTCGCTCACCATGCTGCGCACCGAGGTGGAGGACATCCTCGACACGCTGACCCCTCGAGAGCGCCGGGTGCTGCAGCTTCGCTTCGGCCTCATCGACGGACACCAGCGGACGCTCGAAGAGGTAGGCAAGCGCTTCGGTGTCACGCGAGAGCGCATCCGGCAGATCGAGGCCAAGGCGCTGCGCAAGCTGCGTCATCCATCGCGCAGCAAGAAGCTCAAGGACTATCTCGAGTAGGGCGCTGTTCCGATCTCGCGATAGACTCCGCTCCATCTGTCCGGGTTAGCTCAGCGGTAGAGCAGGCGGCTGTTAACCGCAAGGTCACTGGTTCGAATCCAGTACCCGGAGCGGCACACGTCCCAGTCAACGTCCCAGCCGGGCTCGCAAGGCCCAATGCAGCAAGGAGCACGCAGCATGTTCAAAGCCAAGGCACAGACACTGGACGCGTCCCCCGACGCGCCGGGGGAAGAGGCGAAGATGGCCGAATCCGATTCCGTTGAGGTCTCGGGCAGGGCGGATTCGCCGCCTCCGGCACATGGCGGCGCCGAGCCGTCGGCACCCGCCGCGCCCTCGTGGTCATACCCGTCGGGAATCGTCGCCGGCCGTGACACCCCGCCCGCACCCAAGAGGGCATCGACACCGCCACCGATGGTCGCGTCGCACGGTCCCGAGGGGAAGCGGCGCTCGCGTGTCGTGGTCATCGCCCTGTCCGTCGTAACGCTCGGCGTGTACGCGCTGATATGGCACAGCCGCATCAACACCGAAGTCGCCGACTTCGATCCACGGATGCACGTGCGGCCGGGCACGTCGACCCTTGCGGTCACTGTTGCGTGGCTGCTCGGTCTCCTCATCTCCCTTGCGGGCGCTGCGCGCATCGTGATCGACACATTGAAGGTGACCCTTCCCTTCGACCCGCACTTCACGGTGACGCACGCCTATTTCCTGCTTGGTGGTCTGGTCGTGATCCCATACCTCATGCTGGTGCTGCCGTTCAGCATCGTGGCCATCGTCATGACGCTCGAGCGTGTGCGGATGGCCGAGGACCGTGCCGGCAAGACCTCGGATGTGCAGATTCGTCCGGTGCGATCGGCGTGCTGGCTGCTGGTGCCCATCGCAGGAGGTCTCGTGCTCATGAGCGTCATGCAGCGCCGCCTCAATCAAATCTGGGAGATCGCCGCACCGGCGCCGGCGGCGCGCATCAGCCGCTTCTGACCAACTGACTACACTGGCCACGCAAATGGTCGTATCCATCGCGTGCGTGGCTGGTAAGGGCGGAGTCGGCAAGACGACGACGTGCGCCTCGCTGGCCGGCGCCTTCGCAGAGCGCGGACGGCGGGTCCTCGCCGTCGACATGGATCCGCAGTCGAACCTCACGTCTGGGCTGGGGTTCAATCCGTACACGCTGCAGCACACAGTCGCGGACGTGCTGGTGGAGCCCGCCCACTCAGTCGATGAGGTCGTCGCAAGCACGCGCTGGCAGAACCTCCATCTGCTTCCGGCGAGCCCTGACCTGAGCGCGGTGGAGGCGGCGCTGCCGACGTCGCTCGATCGCGAGCTCCGCCTTCGTGAACCGCTGCAACGCGATTGCCGCGATTACGACTTCGTCCTGTTCGACACGCCGCCCAGCTTCGGCTTCCACACGGTGTGCGTGCTTGCCGCCGCCGACTTCGTGCTGATCCCGGTGCAGATGTCGGGATATGCCATCAAAGGATTGAAGGAGACTCTGCGCACCGTGCACGAGACGCGCCAGCGGCTCAACCCGAGGCTGCGGGTGCTCGGTCTGCTGCCGACGTTCGTCGTGCCCCGGACGCGTTTCTCCCGCGACATGCTGGAAGCGTTGAGCGCCATCCCCAACCTGCGCGTGTTCGAGACCGCGATCAAGGTGACCGTCAAGCTGCAGGAGACCGCGCTCGCGGGCGAGCCCGTGACCGCGTACGCGTCGAGCAGCTACGCCGCCACCGCATACCGTGCCCTCGCCGACGAGGTCCTGAACGCGGTCATCGCGGATGCGGAGCGCGGTGACTGATCTCGATCCCGGGCTTCCGACGGACCCCCGGCCGCCGCGACGCCGCCGCAGTGCCGCGCGAACGCCGGCGCTCGTCGATCCCGCCGACGTGCCGGAGGACGCCGCCGGCCGCGTCGAGCTGATCGCCATCCGCGCGCCCGCCGACGTCCTCGACTCCGGTGACGCTGCGCCGGCGCCGCCCGCAGGGCCGACCGGCTGGCTGATGCCGCTCGTGCTGCTGTCGAACGGCTGGGTCGCCGTCGGCGTGCTCGCAGCACTGCTCGTGGTTGTGTTCGTCATCGGCGTGGTCTTCACCCGCTGAGTGCTCAGAACGTCCGATCAGGGGTGACAGCCCACCGGCCGCCCAGGGCGTAAGGAGGTCGCGGTGGCCCCCGCGACCGACGGGAGCGGCAGCGGACAGCAGTCAGGCTGTCCGCGCAGCGGCAACCAAGGCGGCCGGTGGGCTGTTACCCGTACTGATACGTCCGTTGCAGAACCACAGGTGTGAAGTAGCATCGCCGACGTGGGTCACGCCGACGACGTCGCTGAGCTCGGTGAGGCAGAGCTCATCGCACGGGCGGTCGGGGGCTCGTCGCCGGCGCCTGATCTCGTGGAGATGGGGGCGCGCGTGGCGCGGATACCGATGTGGGAGCGTCGCGCGCTCGGTCGGCGGGGGCTCGTGCGCGACCACGGCGTGGGCACGGAGCGGGCCGCGCGGCTCGAGGCGATCTGGGAGCTGGCCGACCGGTGGTACCCGGATGACCGCCCGTCGGTCGCCGCCCCGCGCGACGCGCTGCTGCTGCTCGAACGGTTGCGCACCGCGAGGCGCGAGGAAGTGGTCGTGCTGTTGCTCGACGCGCGCCATCGGCCGCTGGGCGTCGAAACCGTCGCCGTGGGTACGGTCAACGCATCGCGGCTGCAGCCGCGGGACGTCTTTGCCCCAGCGTTGCGCAGTGGCGCAGTTGCAGTCATTATCGGCCATAACCATCCGAGCGGCGACTCATCGCCGAGCCGCGCAGATCGCACCGTCACCGCGGCACTCCGCGCCGCGGGCGAGCTGCTCGGCGTGTCGGTGCTCGACCATGTGATCGTCACGAAGCGCGGACATCATTCGTTTCGCGACGCCGAGGCGTGGGACGTCGAGGCCGTGGCGTGACGAGGAGGGCGGCGCCGTCTACGCGAAGGCGTCTTCGCCGGTGAGCGCCTTGCCAATGACGAGCGTGTGCACCTCCTCGGTTCCTTCGTAGGTCAGCACCGACTCGAGGTTTGCCATGTGCCGCGCCACCGGGTACTCGAGGGTGACGCCGTTGGCCCCGAGCACCGTGCGCGCGCTCCTGGCGATGTCGAGTGCTGTTCGCACATTGGCGCGCTTGGCGAGCGACACCATCACCGGATGCGCCCGGCCTTCGTCCTTGAGCACACCGAGGCGGTGCACCAGAAGCCGTCCGTGCACGATGGCCGTCGCCATGTCGACAAGCTTCTGCTGCGTCAGCTGGTATGCGGCGATCGGCTTGCCGAACGCGATTCGCTGCCGGCTGTATTCGAGCGCTGACTCGTAGCAGGCGCGGGCCGAGCCCATAGCGCCCCACGCCACGCCGTATCGAGCTTCGCTGAGGCACGAGAGCGGTCCGCGGAGCCCGCGAACGCCGGGCAGCACCGCGTCGGCGGGAACGCGCACCGATTCAAACGAAAGCTCCGAGGTCACCGACGCGCGCAATGAAAGCTTGCGATGCACGTCCGTCGCGCTGAAGCCGCGGCTGCCGCGCTCCACCAGAAATCCGCGCACACCGCCGTCGGTTTCGGCCCATACGACGGCGACATCGGCGATCGACCCGTTGGTGATCCACATCTTCGTGCCGTCGATGATCCAGTCGTCGCCATCGCGTCGCGCCCGCGTGCGCATCGACGAGGGATCCGAGCCGGCGTCGGGCTCAGTGAGCCCGAAGCATCCGATGGCGCGCCCGGCCGCCATCTCCGGCAGCCAGCGCTGCTTCTGCTCCTCGCTCCCGTACGCGTGGATCGGGAACATGACCAGCGACCCTTGCACGGAAACGAAGGATCGCAGCCCGCTGTCACCCGCCTCGAGCTCTTCGCTCGCGACGCCGTACGCCAGCGCCGTCGCACCCGCGCAGCCGTACCCGTGCAGGTGCATGCCGAGCAGCCCCATCTCGGCAAGCCCTGGGACGAGCTCGATGGGGAAGGTGCCCGCGTCGAAATGGTCGCTGATCACCGGTAGCGCGCGTTCGCGCACAAAGGTGCGCACCGTCTCGCGAACCAGCCGTTCGTCATCGCCGGCGAGCTCGTCGATCGCGTAGATGTCGCGCGGATCCAGCTCCGTGGTCTCGGCGGCTCGCTCCCGAAGTGCCATCGCCCGGCCATTATGGTCGGGGGCCGTGGCGCCCGCGTTCGGGCTACGCGGCGACCGGCAGCCCTGCTTCGATCAGCTGCGCTCGCAGCGTCGTGGCTGTGGCGAATCCGACATTGATGTGCCGGACCGTCTGCTCTGCGTCCAGCACGACGGTGGTCGGGAGCGACATCACGCGGTAGCGCCGCGCCAGGCCGGGCTCGGACGCGACGTCCACCTCGCGGATCTGCACAGAGGCGTCGAGCCCCGTGGCGAGCGCGCGCAGGGCGGGCTCCTGCGCCGTGTGGCAGATGGTGCAGTTCGCGCCGGTGAAGTAGAGGATCGACGGGGCCGCCCGGCGTGACACGTGCGTCTCGACAACCTGGCCGAGCAGCACCAGCTGCCTGTTCCGCTGCACGCGTAATACCAGCGCAACGCCGCCGACGACGGCGATCGCGATCAGGGGAGCGAGGGCCAGCAGGCTCATGCGGCCGAGGCGCGGGACAGCGGCAGGACGCCGAGCTTCACCAGCTGTGCATACACGATGCAGCCGACGCAGAGGTTGAATGCGAAGTTGAGGAAGGCGAGCACCACCACGATCCAGGCGAGCACCCATGCGACGACGAGCGCGCTCGCCAGCGCGGCGATGCTG
Organism: Chloroflexota bacterium; assembly: GCA_005880445.1. Lineage (GTDB taxonomy): Bacteria > Chloroflexota > Dormibacteria > Aeolococcales > Aeolococcaceae > CF-75. The sequence goes on from VBGJ01000039.1 coordinate 18,279, forward strand.
GCGCCCGCGAGAAAGACGCCGCCGAGCAGTTGGGCGAAGCGGTGCGGAGCGGGATCCTCGTGTACCACCCGCGGCCTCACGATGCCCCAGGGCTTGAGCGCGTGGAGGTACAGGAGACGCGGAGCGTTGAGCTGGGGCGACACCATACCAGCGAGCATCATCACCGCGAGCACCGGCAGCACCACCGCCGCCTGATTGTGCGCGAGCCCCACGACGTGGGCGGCAACGATACCGACCATCAGGATCACCTGGTTGACCTTGAGGACGCTTCGATCGAACGGGACCGCCTTCATGATCGCGAAAGCATAGTGCAACGGTCGGGTTTCCGGTCGCGTGGTCCAACCACCACTCTGACGTGCGAGAGTTGGCACCGACGTGAGTCTCGAGGGCACTCCCACCGCCGCGAACATTCGCGAGGCCTTCGCGCGTGAGGCGCAGGCTGCGCTGCGCTCTCTGTACTTCGCCCGCCGCGCCGATGTCGAGGGCCATGCCGACGTCGCGGCGTACCTTCGCGCCCTCGCTGATGGCGAGGCGGGACACGGCTTCGGGCATCTCGAGTTCCTCGAAGAGGCCGCGGATCCGCTGGCAGGCGCGGGAGACACGCGCGGCAACCTGGACAGTGCAATCGCCGAAGCGGAGGCAAATGCCGCCGCCTACGAAGCGCACGCGACGGCGGCGCGCAAGGGCCGCCTCCCTGACGTCGCGGAGTGGTTCGAGTCCGTGGCCGCCGCGGAGCATGCTCACGTCGTGCAGCTGACCCGCGTGCGTCGCGCACTGGACGAGCACGAGTAGATGGGACGGGAGCTCGTCCCCGAGGAGATCCGGGCCGGCACCGCGTACGAGACGGTCCGCGGCGACGAGCGCAGCCGTATCGCTGCCCTGCAGCGATACCGGCGTGTATCACTGGGGCGCGTGCTGTCTCTAGTCTTCCAGAACCGGGAAACGCTGACGGCGGCGCTCGAGGAGATGCTGCGCACCCAGCGAAGCGCCGAACCGGACCGCGTCGCCGCCGGCGTGGCGGCGTTCAACGCGATGCTGCCGGACGACCCAGTTCTGGGTGCCACGCTGTACGTCGACGTCGCCGACCCCGCCGAGCTCGCCCAGGCGATCGCAGATCTCGGCGGTATCGAGCGCAGCGTGTATCTCGACATCGGCGGCGAGCGCGTCGGCGGCCTCCCGGATGCGCGCGAGGCAGAGGACGAGGCTGCGGGTGCGTGGCACATCAGCTTCGCTCTGGGTGACCCGCATCGCGACGCGTGGTCCACCGGCGCGGAGATCGCGGTGGGCGTGGAGCATCCGGCGTGCTCGGCTCGCGTGGTGCTCGGGGAGGAGCAGCGACGGGCGATCGGCGCCGATCTCTGACGGCCGCGGCGGTCGCCGCGCTGCTGGCCGTCATCGCGACATCGTGCGGCGGTGGCAGCTCGGCGGGCGACGAACCGTGGCGGGCCGGCCATCCCGATCCATCGGGCCTGACGTTCGACCAGCAGGCCCCCGGGCTGTGCGCGTTCCCCGTGCAGTATCCGGCTGAGGCGCCAGCGGCGATCGAGTACCGCGGCGCGGGGTACGTGCAGCGGGTCAAGACGGCGGCCCCGGCAGTCCCACCCGGGATGGTGATCGGGCACTCGGGCGGGTGGACCGTGAGCACCGCGAGCGGCGGTCTGTACCTGCTCACCGGTGCTGTGATGTACCAGTACCGGTCAGAGGCCAATTGTTGAGATGACCCCGCCCCGTTCTGCGTTGCCGTTCACCGCGCTCGTCGGCCAGGAGGCGATGAAGTCGGCACTGATCCTCAACGCGATCAACCCCGCGATCGGCGGCGTGCTCATCCGGGGCGAGCGAGGCACTGCGAAGTCGACCGCGGTACGCGCCTTGGCGGGTGTGCTTCCGGAGATCGATGTGGTGGAGGGGTGCCGCTACCGGTGCGATCCGGCCGATCCGCAGCGCTGGTGCGACGACTGCCGTCTCCGCGCCGCCGGCGGCGACGAGATGCGAGCGCGCCGTGTGCCGCTGCGCGTGGTCGAGCTGCCGATCAACGCATCAGAAGATCGCGTGGTCGGCACGCTGGACACGGAGGCGGCGATCAAGGAAGGGCGGAAGGTGTTCGAGCCGGGTGTGCTTGCGGATGCCAACCACGGCATCCTCTACGTCGACGAGGTGAACCTGCTCGACGACCACATAGTCGACGTGCTCCTGGATGCCGCTGCGATGGGGCGCAACACCGTCGAGCGCGAAGGCATCTCGTTCGCGCATCGCCGGCCTGCGCACCGTGCAGGAACGCGTGAGCATCATCGAGCGCGACGCCGAGAGTCGCGAGACTCATCGTGATCTGCACGATGCTTTCAGCAGCACCGACGAGCACCTGCGCACCGTCATCATGAAAGCCTCCGAGCTGCTGCCGCTCGTCACCATACCCCCGCAGATCCGATGGTTCATCGCTCTCGTGTGCATCGATGCCGGAGCGCTGGGTCATCGCGCCGACATCGTGGTGAGCGCCGCGGCGCGGACGCTCTGCGCGTGGCGTGAGGCATCGCGAATCGTGACAGCGAACGAGGCGGGGCAGGTCAGCGGGGCCCCATCCGCCCTCAGCGCCGGCACCGAAGATGTCGTCTTGGCAGCGGATCTCGCGCTCGCGCACCGGCGGCGTACGCGCGTGGAGAGCGGGCCACCGGCGCAACCGGCGACAGCGCACCAACAGAGCCAGGAGCGCTATGAGGAGATGGCGCGCCAGGCCGAGACGGCGGTGGCGCAGACGGTTGCCCAGGAGGAGGGTGATAGCCCAGCGACCGACGAGAAGGCCGGCGAACAGACCGACGGCGACGGTCACGTCCGCGGTGACGATCGGGCAACCGACGCTGTCTCGCGTCGCGCCGCCGAGCAGCTCTTCGAGGGGACGTTGTTCCCCGTGCGAAAGATTGCGCTGCCGCGCGACCGCAGGTCGCGAGCCACCAGCGGTAAACGCAGCTCATCACGCAGCGCGGACAAGCGAGGACGCTACGTGCGCTCGACGCAGGCGGAGCACACCACCGACATCGCCTTCGACGCGACCGTGCGCGCGGCGGCCCCTCATCAGCTGCGACGGCGCGCGGAAGCCGCCCCGAGTGTGGAGGCTCCGGCGTTGCACCTGGAGCGGCAGGATCTGCGGCAGAAGGTCCGTCGCCGCCGCACGGGAACGCTCATCGTCTTCGTGGTCGATGCCAGCGCGTCCATGGATGCGGAGCAGCGCATGCAGGCGACCAAGGGCGCCGTGCTTTCGCTGCTGCGCGATGCGTACGTGCGTCGTGACAAGGTGGCGCTCGTCGTCTTCTCCGGACGCACGGCACGCGTCGTGCTGCAGCCGACTTCCAGCGTCGATCTCGCAGAGCACCGGCTGCAACGCCTCGCGGTGGGTGGCACGACTCCGCTCACCCACGGGATCGTGGCGGGGTTGCGACTGATCCGAACCGAGCGGCTCCGCGACGCGTCCGTGTATCCATTGCTCGTGCTCATCAGCGATGGGCGCGGCAACATCTCGTTGTTCGGCGAGGAGCCCTTGGTGGAGGCGCAACGCCTCGCTGAGCAGCTCGCAGCGGAGAACGTCCACACGCTGGTCATCGACTCGGCGCGCGATCACTCCGTCCGCGCCGGCCTGCCGAGAATCGGGACGCACCACCGGACACCGCTCTTCGGCGGCTATGGATTCAACGCGTGTCTCGACCTGGCAGAGCGCGCGGGTGGCGAGTACCTGGGTCTGTACGACCTTTCACAGGGAGCGATTGTCGAAGGCGTGGAGAAATCCCTGCGTGGCCGGTAAGGAGCGCAATCGTCGTGGCGCCTGAGACAATGAGCGCGATGCACAACGGAAGAAGCGTGTTCCCCTTCACCGCCATCGTGGGGCAGGAGGGCATGAAACAGGCGCTGGTGCTCAATGCGATCAATCCCGCCATCGGCGGTGTGCTGATCCGCGGCGAGAAAGGCACGGCCAAGTCAACTGCGGTGCGAGCGCTCGCCCGTCTGCTGCCGGAGCTGGAGGTGGTTGCCGACTGCCTCTACGCGTGCCCGCCTGATGAACCCGAGCTTCAATGCCATCAGTGCAGCACGCGTGCGCAGGTGGGTGAGGAGCTGCCCAGGAGCCGGAGGCAGATGCGGGTTGTCGAGCTCCCCATCAACGCATCCGAGGACCGCGTGGTGGGAACCATCGACATCGAAGCTGCCATCAAACGCGGCGAGAAGGAGTTCGAGCCGGGTGTGCTTGCCGAGGCGAACCGCAACATCCTCTACGTCGACGAGGTGAACCTGCTCGATGATCACATCGTCGACGTCCTGCTGGACGCGGCGGCGATGGGGCACAACACCGTGGAGCGCGAGGGCGTATCGGTGTCGCACCCGGCGCGCTTCATTCTGGTTGGGACGATGAACCCCGAGGAGGGTGACCTCCGTCCACAGCTGCTCGACCGGTTCGGCCTGTGCGTCGATGTCGAGGGCATCCACGACGTGAGCCAGCGCGTGGAGATCGTCGAACGCCGCGAGGCCTACGAAGAGGATCCGGACGCGTTTGGGTCCGAGTACGAACCCGAGGAGCGCGCGGAGGCACAGCGCATCTCGCGCGCCCTCGCCGGGCTCTCCGATGTCGTCGTCGACCGCGACATCCTCTTCGCCATCGCCGCGCTCAGCATCGAGCTCGAAGTCGATGGACACCGCGCCGACATCGTCATGCGCAAGAGCGCCCAGGCCCTCGCTGCGCACGAGGACCGCTCCGCCGTCGACCTCGACGATGTCGAGCATGTGGCGCCGATGGTGCTCTCGCACCGCGTCAAGTCCTCGATGGGTGGTGTCCGTCGCGGTCTGGCCGACATCGGCGAGATCCTTAGGCGTGGAGCCGACGCCTAGCCTCTACGCCACGTCCTCGGTGTCGACGAGCTCCACGCGGGGCCGGCGGGCGAAGACGGTCTGACGCAGCAGCCGGCGGAGCAGCGAGGCGCTCTCGATGCTCTCTGGCGGCACCTGCAAGGGCTTGCGGTCGACGACACGCCGCGTGATGTGGATGCCGTGACGCGGGAGGATCCGTCGCAGGTAGCCCCACGTGTCCTGCAACCCGTTGCTGACCGACTCGTAGCCGTGCTGCATCACCATCAGCCGTGCCGAGAACGACATCAGCTCATGGAAGAACATCTTCTCGTCGTCCGCGCGCGGCTCGATGAGGATGATGTCCACGTCGTCGTGGCGGTCTCGCACGAAACGGATGTGGTCGAGCATCCCATCGTGAAGCATGCCGCGCATCACCTGGTTGTACACGCCGCGCATGCCGGCGTCGGCGAGGTGCTCGCCGATCTGCCCGCGCACCACCTCCGGGGTGTCGAGGTGGAGCGCGTCCACGGGAACTACCGGGTTGATCACCACGATGAGGGTGGCGCCGCGTGAGACGGCGACGTCGAGTGCCGAGATGCCCTTGATGCCACCGTCCACATAGTCGACGCCATTGATGCGCACCGGCTTGAACAACACCGGGACGGCGCTGCTCGCCGCGACCGCGGTGCTGATGGGGACCTTCTCGTTGTTGTAGCGTGAGAACACGACGCGCTCGCCGGTGTCGATGGCGCACGTGACGATGTGCAGCTCCTTCTCGAGGCGCCTGAAATCATCCACGAGCTCCTCGCCGGCGAAGAGTCGCTCGAGATACCGGATGAGCTGCGAGGAGGTGAAGAATCCGGATGGCAGGAGCGGGCTCATCATGCCGATGAGGTCCATCGGATTCAGCTTCGACGGATGGCGCGCGACCTCCCAAGCCGCCTCGCGCACCAGCTCGGGAAACTTGAGCAGGCGCACCGCAGCCTCGGTGACATTGGGGCGATAGATCGTCCAGCGGGTGGGCGGGCGCAGCATGCGGTTGGAGCCTTCGAGCCCCAGCGCCATCTCGGTCGGAGTGACGCCGTTGGCCAGCAGCGCACCGACGAGCGAGCCGGCGCTGGTGCCGACGTAGATGTCGAAGTCGTTGACGGTGACGCCGACGAGCAGGTCGTCGAGCGCCCGCAGCGCGCCGATCTCGTAGGTGAGTCCGGTGATCCCGCCACCGCACAGGACGAGCGCGCGCTTCCCCGTGTCTGCTTTCGCGGCCGCCGTGCGACGTCGTCGCCGGACGGTCCTCGTGGCCATGGCCCGATGATATGCGGGCGACCGGTAGCATGGCCGAGTTGTGCCCCTCGATCTGATCCGCAACTTCAGCATCATCGCTCACATCGATCACGGCAAGTCCACGCTCGCCGACCGCTTGCTCGAAGCGACGGGAACCGTGGCTCAGCGAGACATGCAGGATCAGCTGCTCGACCAGCTCGACCTCGAGCGAGAACGCGGCATCACCATCAAGGCACAGGCGGTGCGGCTCAGCTATCCGGCGCGCGACGGCCTCGTCTACGAGCTCAACCTCATCGACACGCCGGGACATGTCGACTTCGCGTACGAGGTCTCACGGTCGCTGGCGGCATGCGAGGGCGCACTCCTCCTCGTCGACGCGTCCCAGGGCGTGGAGGCACAGACGCTCGCGAACGCCCATCAGGCGATCGAGAACGACCTCGAGGTCGTGCCGGTCATCAACAAGATCGATCTCCCGTCGGCAGACCCGGACCTGGTGCGACGCGAGATCACCGAGGTGGTGGGTCTCGATGCGAGCGATGCGCTGCTGACCAGCGCGCGTGAGGGGATCGGAATCACCGAGGTGCTCGAGGCTGTGGTGGCGCGTATTCCACCGCCGCGGGGACAGCCGGAGGCTCCCCTCAAGGCACTGGTCTTCGACGCGAAATACGACGCGTACCGCGGCGTCGTCGTGTACGTCCGCTTGTTCGATGGGAGCCTGCACGCCGGGACCCGCGTCCGCATGATGGCGACGCACAAGGAGTTCGTCGTCGACGAGGTCGGGGTCTTCAAGCCGGTGATGACGCCGGTGCATGAGCTCGCGTGTGGCGAGGTCGGCTACCTGATAGCGTCGATCAAGAACGTGCGCGACAGCAAGGTGGGGGACACGGTCACCAACGCGACGCATCCAACGTCCACGCCGCTGCCCGGGTATCGCGCGGTGACGCCCATGGTGTTTGCCGGCATCTTTCCGGTGGACACCGCCGACGTCGAGGACCTCAAGGAAGCGCTCGCAAGGCTCAACCTCAACGATGCGTCACTCGTGTACGAGCCGGAATCGTCAGCGGCGCTCGGCTTCGGGTTCCGCTGCGGTTTCCTCGGGCTGCTGCACATGGAGATCGTTCAGGAGCGGCTGGAGCGGGAATTCTCACTCAGCCTCCTCACCACGGCGCCCACTGTCGAGTATCGCGTGCGCTTGCGCAGCGGCGAAGTCATCACCGTCGACAACCCGGAGCTGCTTCCCGACACTTCGCACATCGAGGCCATCGAGGAACCACGATGCGACGCCACCGTCCTCACGCCGAGCGCGTACGTCGGCGCCGTCATGGAGCTGTGCCAGGAGCGACGTGGGGCATTCGCCGGCATGGAATACCAGCCGGGCGATCGGGTGCAGCTCTCGTACGACCTCCCGCTGGGAGAGATCATTCACGACTTCTACGATCAGCTGAAGTCACGCAGCCGCGGTTACGCGTCGCTGGACTACGAGCTGTCGGGGTTTCGCGAGGCCGACCTCGTGAAGCTCGACCTCGTGGTCGGCGGCCAGCGGGTCGATGCGCTGAGCATGATCGTGCACCGCGATCGGGCCCGCGAACACGGCCGCAAGCTGACGGAACGGCTGCGCAAGCTGATTCCCCGTCAGCTGTTCGAGGTGCCCATACAGGCAGCCATCGGTGGCAAGATCATCGCCCGCGAGACGGTGTCAGCCATGCGGAAGGACGTCCTCGCCAAGTGCTACGGCGGAGACGTGACGCGCAAACGCAAGCTGCTCGAGAAGCAACGAGAGGGTAAGAAGCGCATGAAGCGCGTGGGCAACATCGAGATTCCACAGGAGGCCTTCATGGCCGTTTTGCGGATGGACGAGGACTGAGGCCATGCCAAGGCCCCGCCCGCCACGAAAGCGACCCCGAAAGCGTCCCGACGCGCAGCAGCGAGTTCTGCGCGCTGAGGCCGCTCTGAACAAGCAGACCGCGCAGAGCACGCAACAGAAACCGCAGCCACCGGGACCGCCGGACGCACCGCGCGGCGCCTCCGCGGCAGCTCCAGCGACCGGGGACGAATTGTGGTCGCGGCGATCGTATGCGGTCATGGTAGCGATCGTTGCGCTTCTTCAGATTCCGCTCGGAGCGATCTATTGGGCTGTTCAGCCGGCGAGTAGCCACGGCGTTGCACGTCGTCGTGGGTGTCGTTATCTACTTTCTCTGGTTGGTGCTTGCCGTCCCCGCCGGTGCGCTCATCTCGACGACACCCGCCCCACACACGTCGACGACCACTTCGTCGTCGGCGACCGCCACCGCATCGCCGTCACCCTCGAACGGAGTCGGCTCATCGACGTCTGCGTCGCCAAGTGCATCCGCGTCGGCGGGGCCCGCCACCGTCATCGACGCCACGGCGCAAAACTACGCACTGTTCGGCGTCGTGAACCTCGCAGCGTTCGCCCTGACTGTGTACGTCTACCCGCCGCTGTACAAACGCCTCCGTCTGAAACCCAGGCCCCGCGGGCCCACCCCGCCGCGAGGAAGTGTCCGAGGCCAGTCGAAGCGATGACCGTGCACGCATCCTCTGCTCCGCCGATTGCCGCCGGCCTCCATCCCGGCGACCCCGCGCCGCGCTCGATTCTCGAGGAGGTGCGCTCCCTCTACGTGCACATCCCGTTCTGCGAGCGCAAATGTGAGTACTGCGACTTCATGTCGGTGGCGGGTACCGCGGGAGAGCATGAGTACGTGGCCGCGCTGCGCGACGAGATTCGCGTGCTGGGCCGGCAGCTCCCCGGGGTGCGGCTGGAGACGATCTTCGTCGGCGGCGGCACCCCATCGCTCATCGATCCGGAGCTGCTTGCCTCGGTAGCCTCAGAGATCCGCTGCTCCTTCGACGTGGCGCCCGGTGCGGAGATCACCTTGGAGGCGAACCCGTCGAGCACGACTCGCGAGCGGGCGCGCGCCTGGCTTGGCGCCGGCTTCAACCGCGTGAGCATCGGTGTCCAGAGCCTCGAGCCGGACATCCTCACGTTCCTCGGACGCGTGCACGATCCCGGGCGAGCCCTCGCGGCGGTCGAGGAGGTGCGCGCGGCCGGCTTCGAGTCGATCAACTGCGACCTCATCTATGCAGTGCCAGCTCTGGACGACGTCCGGTGGCAGCGGACCGTGCAGCGCATCGCGGATGTCGCACCTGGACACGTCTCCTGCTACGAGCTCACCGTGGAGCCCGGAACCCCGCTGCACACCGCGGTGCGACGCGGCCGTGTGACGACGTGCGATCCGGAGTTCGCGCTCGTGCAGCATCGCATCGCAATGGAAACGCTGGCAGCCGCAGGGTACGCACAGTACGAGGTGAGCAACTTCGCGCGTCCTGGCCGGGAGTGCCGTCACAATCTCGCGTACTGGAGCAACGCGTACTACGTGGCCGCCGGCGTCGGCGCTCACGGTCATATCCCGGCTGCAGCAGCGCCCGCACTCGGAATCGCCGCAGAGCCGGGTGCGGTGTCGACTCGTTACTGGCACGGCCGTGGCATCGCCGCGTTCGTCGCAGCAGTGCGTGATGGATTCGTGCCGATTCGTGGCAGCGAGCCGGTCGGCGCCGAGATGCGCGAGCGGGAACGCATCATGCTCGGGCTGCGTTTGCGAAGCGGTGTGAGCCTGGAGAGTGACGCGTCACTCCGTGAAGCCCGCGACCTGGCAGCGGCCGGGCTGCTCGTGCTCGACGGCCGGGTGACGCGCACGACACGCGACGGTGAAGCGTTGCTCAATGCCGTCACGCTGCGGCTGACATCGGGCATGTTCTCCTGACGCTGCGGCGACGCATGTAACGTGCGCGACCACAACACCGGCGTGACCTCGACGACCGCGTGACGGTGTTCCGGAGGTGCTTGAAGAACGCCGTCCGTATGCGGCACGATCATCCAATGCGAGAGGCGATGCCCCGGGCGCCCGCCCCTGTGGTCGAGGCGCTCGTGCGTGCAGGTATCTCGCGGACGACGGCGCTCGCCATAGAGCGTCACAAGGCTCAGGAGATCCTGGACCTGCTCGACCCGGTGCGCGCGGGCGCAAGCGAGGCGCTCACCGCCGGCGTGGGCACCGCGCTCGGGCATGGTACGATTTAGCACTCGCAACTGACGACTGCTAACGCGGCCCACGGTCGCGGGCATGAGCAAAAACCCGTGGACCATTCCGTACCGATCGACGTACGCAAGCAGCAGATCCTGAAAGCCGTTGTCGCGGACTACACGCGCACCGGTGTCCCGGTGGGCTCCCAGGCGCTGGCGATGCACCTCGCCACGTGGTCGTCGGCCACCATCCGCAACGAGCTGGCCACGCTGAGCGAGATCGGGTACCTGATCCAGCCCCACACGTCGGCGGGGCGGGTGCCGTCGGATCTTGGCTACCGGTATTACGTGGACTTCCTGATGGAGGAGGAGGCGGTGCCGGCGGCGGTCCGCCGCCAGCTGGAGCCGTTCTTCGCGGCGCTCCCGGCGACGCTGGAGGGTGTCCTCGAGATCGCGGCGACCGCGCTCGCCGTCGTCACCGACGCGGTCAGCCTGGTCACCGCGCCGGGCGCCCTCGGGGCGCGGGTGAAGCACCTCGACCTGGTGTCGCTCGAGCCGGTCCAGGCCCTGCTCGTCCTCGTGCTCGAGGGCAACGTCGTGCGCCAGCACACGATCGCACTGTCGGTGGCCACCGATCAAGCGTCGCTGAGCGCGCTCGCGCAGGCGCTGAACACCGAGCTCCCGGGCCTCGACGCTCGCGCGATCGACTCGATGGAGGCGCCGGCCGGCGTCCGGGGAGCGCTGCGCCGCGAGACGCTGGCGGCCATCGTGCGGTTCATGCGCTCGGTCGACGCCCAGCAGGACACGCTCATCCTCCACGACGGCGTACGCAATCTGCTGCACCAGCCCGAGTTCGGTGATGTCGATTTGCTCCGGCACGTCATCGAAGTCGTGGAGGAGCAGCGCATGCTCGCAGCGCTGATCGCGCAGGTGGACCGCGACTCCGGGGTGCAGATCATGATCGGGCGGGAGAACAACCTGGCGGAGCTGAGCCGGTGCAGTCTGGTGCTGACCACCTATCGGGCCGGACCCGAGCGGCGGGGCACGATCGGCATCCTGGGCTCCACGCGGATGCCGTACGGGCACGTGGCGCCCCGGGTCCGCGACGTGGCCGCGCGGGTCGGACATGCTCTCGAGCGTGTACTCAGCTGACGGACGGGAATACTGACCCCATGGCTGCGCCAAAACGTCCTCACGCCCCCGCGGACGCGTCCGCCCTTCGGCGTGGTGCGATCGAGCCTGGCGAAGTCCCGGCGACCCCGGCCGAGGCTGCCGCCCGCGATGAGGCCGCCCCGGTAGAGGCGGTGCTCGACGAGTGGGAGAGCCGGTATGTCCGCCTCGCCGCCGACTTCGAGAATTTCAAGCGTCGCAAGGCACAGGAGCTCGCCGACAGCGGCCGGTACCGGAACGAGGACGCGGCGCGCGCGCTGCTCCCCGTGCTCGACAACCTGCGGCGCGCCGTCGAGCACGCACCCGAAGCGGGCGCAGAAGAGTTCTTCGTCCATGGGCTGGAGCTCGTCGTGAGAGAGTTCGAGACGGCACTCGAGCGCCTGGGAGTGCAGCGCATCTCCGCGGTCGGAGAGCCGTTCGACCCGGCCGTGCACGAGGCGATCGGAGGCGAGGAGTCCGACGACGTCGAGCACGACACGGTGATGGCAGAGCTCGTCCCGGGCTACCGTCTCCACGACCGGCTCCTGCGGCCCGCCGTCGTTCGTGTGGCGCACCCGCGCCCCGCGCCGGCGGCCTGACATGGCGACCGCGAAGCGCGACTACTACGAGGTCCTCGGAGTCGCTCGTAACGCCAACAGCGAGGAGCTGAAGACGGCGTACCGCAAGCTGGCCATGAAGTATCACCCGGACCGCAACGACGGGGACAAAGCAGCGGAGGAGCGGTTCAAGGAGATCGGCGAGGCGTACTCGGTGCTGAGCGATCCGGACAAGCGCCAGCGGTACGACGCGTTCGGGCACGCGGCGGGCGGCATGCCACCGGACTTCGGATCGTTCTCCTTCGATTCGGCCTTCGACCTCTTCGACATGTTCTTCGGCGGGGGCGCCGGCCGCCGGCGCGGTCGGAGCGGACCGCAGCGTGGCGCAGATCTGCGCATGAACATCGAGATCACATTCGAGGAAGTGGTGTTCGGTGGCAAGCGGACCATCGAGGTACCGCGTGCCGGCCAGTGCGAGGAGTGCCATGGCAGCGGAGCTCGCGCCGGGACGGAAGCGAAACAGTGCCCGACATGCCAGGGCGCGGGACAGGTGCGCCGCACCATGCAATCGATCTTCGGCCAGGTGACGACCGCCGCGGCCTGTCCGCAGTGCCGCGGTGAGGGCCGCGTCGTCGAGGATCCGTGCCCGCACTGCCGGGGCCAGGGCCGCGTCGAGGTGCGGCACACGGTCGAGGTGACCATTCCGCCGGGCGTCGACGAGGACGTGACGCTCCGTCTCAGCGGTGAGGGCGAGGTGGGGCCGCGCGGTGGCGCGGTCGGCGACCTGTACGTTGGGTTCCGCGTGCGGCCGCATCCGCAGCTGGTGCGGCACGGTCAGGACATCGTGTTCGAGCTGCCGATCTCCATTCCGCAGGCGGTGCTGGGCGACCACATCACCGTGCCCACCGTCAACGGGGAGCACGTGGTCGATGTCCCGGCCGGCGTGCAGCCGGGTAAGCAGATCAAGCTGCACGGTATGGGCGTTCCGCACGTGCGGAGCGGGCGGCGAGGCGACCAGATCTGCATCGTCCGGGTCGTGGTGCCCGCGCATCTCTCGCACCAGGAGCGCGAGCTGTACGAGCAGCTCGGCGGCCGCGAAGGAAAGCCGGCCGAGGTCAAGAAGGGGTTCTTCGACTCATTGCGCGACGCTCTGCGCGGCTGAGCGCGTCATCGCAACCGCGCACACGGGTTTAGCGCGCCGGTGCTGTGGGGTAAAAGGAAGTCAGGAACGGCCGCGGTTGCAGACCGCGGAACTCAAGCACAAAAGAGGTGAAAGATATGGCGATCGTGCGGTGGAATCCGTGGAACGATCTGTTCGACCTGCACAGTCAGATGGACCAGCTGTTCTCGACCTTTCAGGGTGATGCGGCTCGGGCAACCAATGGCGGCTCCGAGTTCATCAATCTTCCGGTGGACATCCGTCAAACGGACAGCGAGTTCGTGATCGAGGCGTCGGTCCCTGGCTTCACGCCGGAGCAGGTCGAGGTGACCTTCGAGGACGGCACGCTGACCATCAAGGGCCAGCGCAGCTCGGAGACGGAGGAGAAGAAGGGCGAGTACGTGCGCCGCGAGCGCCGTCATGCATCGGTGTACCGCCAGGTCGGTCTTCCCGCCGAGGTGCGCGCCGACGCGATCAGCGCATCATTCGACAACGGAGTGCTGCGGATCACCGTCCCGCGTGCGCAGAAGGCGCAGCCGAAGCGCATCCCGGTGACGGCTGGATCGAACGGCACGCCACAGGTCATCGAACACCAAAAGAGCTGACACCGCTGGGCGCGGGTCCTGCCTGAAGAACCGGGGAGTACACACCGGAGCGAGGGCGTCCCGCAGGCCCGAGTGGTCCCTCGGGCCGAGGGTCGAGCGGCGAGCGACGGCGACTGCCGTCGCCGACCGCGTACC
>VBGJ01000164.1 GCA_005880445.1 Chloroflexota bacterium
CCCCGGCTCTATAGAAGGCTGCGACGGCAGCTGCGCGACGGGGTCGGTTGGCCCCCGAGAGGACGATTGGTCAGGCTGCGGAGGCGGCGGAGTCGCGCAGTCGCGCGAACGCGTCCGCGGAGCCTTCCAGGGCGCGAGCCACGTCGATCGCCTTCACCGGATGGCTGAAGAGGAATCCCTGATACGCCTGGATGCCCATCCCGAGCAGGTACGCGAGCTGTTCCTCGGTCTCCACGCCCTCCGCGACCGTGTGCACGCCCAACGCATCGAGGAGGCGCACGATGGTGACCACCGTCGAGCGGCGCTGCGGGTCATCGAGACCAACCACAAACATGCGGTCGATCTTCACCTCGTCCACCGGCAGCTCCGAGAGGTACGCCAGCGACGAGTAGCCGGCGCCGAAGTCGTCGAGTGCGACGCGCACACCTTGGGCCCTGAGCTCGGCGAGCTTCGACTGCGCTCCGGCCAGGTCCTTGAGGATTGCCGTCTCCGTCAGCTCGAGGATCAGGTTGCGCTCGTCGATGCCGGCGTCGCGCACAGCGGAGAGCACGGTGTCGGTGAAGTCCGGTTCTTGCAGCTGCCGTCCGGAGACGTTGACGCTGACCGTGATCGGACGCCCCTTCGACCGCCAGCTCGCCACCTGCTGGCATGCGGTGTTGAGCACCCAGCCGCCCAGGGGCACGATGAGGCCGGCCTCTTCGGCGATGGGAATGAAGTCGCCGGGTGGAATGGAACCGAGGGTTGGATGGCTCCAGCGCAGCAACGCCTCGACCTTCCTCTCTCGATCGTCGATCTTGGTCGTGAGGATGGGTTGGTAATGGAGGCTCAGCTCCTCGCGCGCGACCGCCCTCTGCAGGTCGTTCCGCAACGCCAGGCGCTTCGCCACGCCGGAGTGAATCCCTGGCTTGTACACGCGATAGCATGATTTGCCGCTGTTCTTCGCGACATACATGGCCATGTCCGCATTGCGCATGGCCGTTTCCCAGGGCGCGCCTCGCGGCACCATGGCGACACCGAGGCTCGCTGAGACGACGAGGCCGCCGACACTGACGTCGACCGACTCGTTGAGCGCCTTCACGAGCCGGTCCGCCATCTCGACGGCGGTCGGCTCGTCGACCCGCTCGATGAGCAGCGCGAACTCGTCGCCACCGACGCGCGCCACCGTGTCGTATGGCCGCACCGTTTGCGAGAGGCGTCCGCTGAGTGCCACCAGCACCTCGTCGCCGACCGCGTGTCCGGACGTGTCGTTGATCACCTTGAACCCGTCAAGATCGAGCGCGATCAGCGCCAGTCCGGAATCCTCACGAACGCGCGTCGCCTGCGCGTGCCCGAAACGATCCTCGAGCAGCGCACGGTTTGCCAGTCCGGTCAGCGCGTCGTGGAATGCGCGCTCGTGGAGCTCGGCCTCCAGCCGGCGTTGATGGCTCACGTCGCGAGCGGCGATGAGCAGGATGAGACCGGATGCGGTTTGCACCTCATCGGACATCAGCTCCACCTCGATGGAGCTCCCGTCCCTGAGCCGGTGCTTGGCAAGGGTAGGTCCACCGTGGCCAGCGGCGGCGGGGCCGTCCTGCGAGGCGTTGCCGTCCAACGCCTGGATGTCGTGCAGGTTCATCGCCAGGAACTCTTCATTCGAGTAGCCATACGTGGCGATGGCGGCTTGATTGGCGCTGCGAAAACGCAGCGTGGTGGGATCGACGCTCCACATCGGTAGTGGGTTCTGCTCGTAGATGAGGCGGAAGTGGTGCTCGCTCTCTTTCTGCGCACGCTCGCGCGCGTGCGAGATTTCGGTGCGGCGCCGGTGACGCAACAGGACCGCGAGCAGGGCGGTCATTCCGACGACCACCGCCCATAGCACCGCGAGCTGCGCGCGTTTCGCAGCCGCGACATCGGTGGCGATTGAAGCCATCGCGTTGTCGGTGACGGAACTGAGGATGTTGCGCTGCGTCTGCGTCGCTGCAAACCACCGTGGGTCCAACCGATATGGGGTGGGAGTGGTGTCCGTCGTGCGAATCGTCTGGCTCATCGTGTTCGCGTACGCCGCCGATGCGCGCTCCATCTGAGCGATCGCCGGTGACGGATATGGGTCGTCCGCATGCAACACCGCAAGGTCGGCGTAGACCGTGTAGATATCCTCGCTCAACGTCAACGCGGCCGTCTGGTGGGGCGCCTCTTCTACCAACAGCCATCCGGTGTCGGCGGCGGCGTTGTTCACGTGATTGCCCAGGGTTTCCAGATGGATCGCCTGCGAGCGCTTCGCCTCGACGTAGTTGTTGATCCCTGTGAGGGCACCACCGGCGGCCAGCGGCACCAGGACGAGCGGAACGAGGCCGAGTGCGATGTGGAGCCTGGGGAGGCGAACGCGTGATGGGGGCCGAGGCAAACCTTGTTCTCCGTTGGCTGCGGTTACCGCTTCGACGCTGGGCGTGCCCCCGCCGCGAACCTCCCTCGCGTCAGGGAGATCAAACCGTGGCCGCGCCCGCGGGTGGTGGCATGCGCTACACGACTCCGTAACGGAGGGCTCGATGAGGCCGTCACAGCGCGATGAAGTGGCCACGCACGCGTGACGCTGGTGACACGGGCGTTGGTCATGCCCGCCCATATGCTCTGGCCATGCGGTCAGCCCTGCCTCGTCTGCTGCCCTGGATCGCGGTGGCGTGGTGCCTCGTCGGCTGCGCGTTTCTGGTCGGCGAGCTGCACCGTGAGGTCAACGATCCAGGCAACAGCGACTATGTCGCGCTGCTGGATGGCGGCTATATCCTCGCCACCGGATCGCACTGCTTGTACTGCGAGGACGTGCAGCGATCCACGGCGGCGCACCTGCTGCACACGGCGTCGAGCTACGGCACCGCGTACTTCCAGCCGTATGTCAGCCCGCCGCTGTCCGCTTGGATTTTCCAACCGCTGGCCGGCGTTGGCCTGAATCAGGGAGCCGGCATCGCCGCGCTCATCTCGCTGACGTGCCTTGGCGTGGTCGCGTTGTGGGCGTGGCGACTGCTCATCGGCCTGCTCGACCGCTGGAGAGCGCTGCTGCTCTTCGGCCTGGTCATTCTGTATGTGGGCGCGGAGTCCGCGATCGTGCAGTGGGATTACGTGCTGCTCGCGCTCGCGGTGGGTGCTCTGACGCTCCTCCATCGCGGCCGCAAGCTCGAGGCCGGCCTGCTGCTCGGTCTCATGCTGATGAAGCCGCAGGATGTGTGGCTCGTCCCTGTTCTCCTGCTGGCGGCACGCCAATGGCGGATGCTGCTCGGCTTCGCGTGCGGCGGCCTGGTCTATGTGGTGTCTGGCCTCCTCATCGTGGGTTCGGCGCAGATGGCGCAGTGGCTGCCGTACGCGACGCACGTGCACTTGAAGGACGCGTGGCAGAGTTTGGGGATCCCGAGTGTCATCGCGACCGTCGTGGGCATCGGCTGGGGCGAGGCCGCCGCCGCTGCACTCGGCATGGCAGTTGGCGTGCTTGCCTGGCGCCATCGGTCACGGTTGCGGGATCCGGTCGCGGTGATCTCGATCGGGCTCATCGCCTCGTTGGTCTTCGCGCCGCACGTGCTGTGGGAGGACGTGATCCTGTGCGCGCCCGGCCTGCTTCTCTATGGAGTGCGTCGCTTCTGGCCTGCGGTGGGGCTGGCCGCGGGCCTGAACGCGGGCTTCTTCATCGACGGCTACACCCCTGCGCAGGGAGCCCACGCTCTGACCATCGCCCTCGTGGTTGCGCTCGTCGCGATCAGTCGCGAGTTGTTGTTCACGCGGGCTGCTGAGGAACCGCTCCGTGATCAGCTGGTTGCTTCGCCATCGGCGCACCGGCACCTTCAAAGGACGGCATGACGCGCCGAGTTGCTGTCTCCGGGTCCGTCTTGGCGGGCTTCACGGCGCTCGCGGTGCTCTGCACGCTCAGCGTGTGGGTTTCGCCGCTGGCTCGGCTTCCAGGCGAGCCAGGTGTCGGTGCGTTCGACCCGTACAACTCCGCGTGGTGGCTGAACTGGACCCCGTTCGCCGTCACTCACGGGCTGAACCCGTTCACCAGCAACTATCTCAACTACCCGACGGGCATGAACATGATGTGGAACAACGGGATGCCCGTGCTCGGCGTGCTCCTGTGGCCGATCACGGCCATTGGCGGTGCGGTGCTCACCGACAACGTGATCACCACCGCGAGCTTCGCGCTGTCAGCCTTCTTTGCCTTCGTCGCGATTCGCCGTTATGTCCCGACCCGTTTCCCAGCGCTGGTCGGCGGCCTCATCTATGGATTCTCGCCCTACATGTTCGCCCAGGGTGCAGTGCATGCGCAGCAGATTGCATATGCGATGACCATCCCGCTTGCCTTCCTCCTTGTCGATGAGGCGCTGATACGTCAGCGAATGCGGCCGTGGTTGTTGGGCTTGCTCATCGCGGCGTTGGGAATCGTGCAGTTCTTCATTCTCGAGGAGTACTTCCTCACCGAGCTGCTTGCTGCGGCGGTGCTGACGCTGATCCTCGCCCTCTCACGTCGCGATCAGATACGCGTGCGGCTTCCGTACGCGGTCCGCGCGGTGGGCACGGCGGCCATCGTGGTGGGCGCGGCGCTCGCGTACCCGGTGGTGGCGGTCCAGCTGCACGGACCGGCGCGGGTTGTGGGGAACGTGCGTGATCCGCACGTGTGGGTGACCGACCTTATGAATCTTGTCGTGCCAACCTCCACGCAGCTCGTCGCGCCGCATTGGGCTACCGCCGTCACACAGCATTTCTCAGGCAATCTCGCCGAGTGGGACGGGTATCTTGGTATCGGTTTACTGGCGGTGGCGGCCGGCACCATAGCGCGAAGCTGGCGGCAGCCCGTGGTGCGTGCGGCCGGTATGTTCGCAGGCCTCATGACGCTCCTCTCATTGGGCCCGTATCTGCATGTCGGGGGCACGCAGTTGCCGATCCCGCTGCCGTGGTGGATTCCAGCCCACATGCGGTACATCGACAACATCCAGCCGAACCGCTTGATGGTGTTTGCGTTCAGGCTTGGTGGTCGTCCCGCTGATCCCACAGCTGCCGCTGCCGTGGCAGCAGGTGTCGATACCGGCGTACTTCACCTCGGCGGCGGTGAGGGAGATTCCGAAGAACGCGGTTGTCTACACGGTGCCGTGCCCGTGCGGCTACCTACCGGACGCGCTCGCGTGGCAGATGGCCAGTGGGATGCGCTTCAAGTTAATAGGTGCCGCCAATGCGCCAGGTGCAAGCGCCGTGGGCCAGGACTACCTGGCGGAGATCTCGCTGACCCTTGCCTCCTATGGGCGGTCTTTTCCGCCGCTGAGTGAAGCGCAGCGAGCGGCCATCGTCGCGGAGATGCGCGCCAGCAACGTGAGCGCCGTCGTGCTGGGACCTACGCCAAGTCCGACTGCCGTCGCCGACTTGACCACGCTCCTCGGCTCGGCTCCGGAAGTGCAGCACGGAGTCGACGTATGGGTGCTCACGCCGACGTAGCGTTCGCCCGCGCCCGGCGCCGCGCGGCGGCCAGCGCGCCGACGACGACCAGGCCGGCCAACACCATAACGGCCGGCATCGCTGCGACCACCAGGCTCGGCTGCGCGCCGACCGGTTGCGATGTTGGCGCCGCCCCCATCCGTGTGCCGCCGTAGATGACGTGCCCGCTCGCATCCTGGTATGTCAACCACGGGATCGTCGGCGCCTGACTCACACCCGCCTTGCTCCAGTTGCACACGCCGCTCGGGAACGCCTGGCGCAGCTTCGCCCATTGCGCCGCCGTGAACGTGATTCCGGGATAGTTCGTGGCCGCCAGCGACCTCAGCGGGCACTTGATGATGTCGTCGCGCAGCGGCGCACCCGCACCCATGCGCGGGTCACCGTAGTACGGATACAGCGAGCCGCAGAGCGATTGCGACGGGATGGCGTTGCCGCTGGCGTCGAAGCACGTGTCCGTGGCCGCTGCCGGCTTGTCGTTGACCACCTTCTGCGACGGCGTCGCGCCGCTGGTGTCGTTGTGAATGTTCGTGAGCCATTGATCCATGGTCAGGAAGCCGGCCTGCGCCATGCTCTGCGAACCCTCGAAGCCCTCGAGCGGAATGGGACCCGTCCAGATGGCCTGGTTCGCGTGGCCACCCTGCACCGCGTCGAGGCGGGTGCGCATTGCGTAGCTGCGGAAGTCCGAGTGGATCTCGCTGACGTCATGGCCGCGCAGATCGATGATGGGCACGCTGGAGAGGTTGTTCGCCTCGTCGACCGCGCCGGTGCGGTACACGTTGGTGACGCCGCCAGGATCAGCGACGGTTCGCGTCGGAATGGGGTTGGCGTCGAGGTCGAAGCCGCCCACCCCCGCGTTGAGGTCGACGAACTGCTGCGGCGTGATGGTGCCCGCCAGCAGCGCGTTGAGGCCGTACTGCACACCGACGTTGTCGTACGGGCGGTTGACGAAGCCGTGGCCGACCAGCTGCTCCTGCAGGTCCCACACGCTCTTCGGCCGGATGCCGAGCACATTGGGCATGTAGTCCTGCAGATCGCAGCGCACGCCGTTGGGATTG
>VBGJ01000165.1 GCA_005880445.1 Chloroflexota bacterium
ACCCGTTTTCATCCATCTACACGATTCCGCCGACACCCGTGCAGATTCCGCCACTGGTCAACACACCAGGAATCCGCCGCGCCGCCGGCGTCACGTCGAAGGTGCTCGCCTTCGGATGCGGCGGCGCCGACGCCGGGTCGGCCTGGCCGGTCGCGCCCGGTTACCTCGTGACGAATGCGCACGTCGTCGCCGGGTCAACGAGCGTCGAGGTGGATCCGCCCAGCGGCGCGACGTTCCACGCGACCGTCGTTCTCTATGACGCCAACGTCGACGTGGCTGTGCTTCGTGTGCCCGGCATCGGCCTCTCTCCCCTCTCCACCACCGGGGGTGACCCGGCGCGTGGCACCGCCGGCGCGGTGATCGGCTTTCCGGGCGGCGGCGACGAGGCCGTGGTGTCCGCTGCGGTCAGCGGCACCGAGATGGCGCGTGGTTACAACATCTACGGTGATGTGCTCGTGACCCGAGACATCGCGGTGCTGGCCGCACACGTCATCCCCGGCAACAGCGGCGGTCCGATGGTGGACACGAACGGCACGGTCGTCGGGCTCGTCTTCGCTGCGAGCACCACCGATCCCAGCCAGGGCTACGCGCTGACCATCCCGCAGATCGCGCCCGACGTACACGCCGGCGTCGGACGCACGCAGCCGGTGTCGACGCAGTCGTGCACCAGCTGACGTCCCACTGCGCGGCACGCAGTGTCGCGTGGCTACCGGTCAGTTGGTGATGATGACCGGCGTGCCAATCGGCGTCCACTGATACACCCACTGCATCGTGGGCGTCTGAATGTGGACGCATCCGTGGCTCGCACCGGACGAGTTCTCACTACCGGGGCCGTACTCCCCCGAGGGCTCCCACGGCGCGTCGTGGATGAAGTATCCGCCGGACGCAAACTCCATCACCCAGCTGGTCCAGCTCGGGTAGTAGTAGAAAGGCGACGACGGTGGCCAGGGCGAGACGAACCGGAAGGGTGACGTCTTGTAGAAGATGTGGAACCGACCCGTCGGTGTGCGCAGAAGCGCACGGCCCGTGGTGATCGGCGTCCCACGCACTGCGCAGCCGTCCTGGTAGAAGACAGCCTCCTGCAACGTGAGATTCAGCGTGATCACCTTGCCGCCACCGACACCGTGCCCGCATTGGTTGGCAGCCAGCTCCTGGTTGACCGTGGCCGTCAGCGCGTTCATCTGCTGCTGCACCGTCGTGAGCTGCGGCGCTTCGCTGGCGTTGCGAAACGCGTTCTGCAGACTGGAGTACTGCGCCTGGAAGCCGCCGGCATTCGGAGTCGACTCCGCCGCCGCTTGATCGATCGTCCACAGCAATGGCTGCTGGAGCGAGGCGACGTTGTCGTTGAGCGAGATCAACGATCGCAATCCCTGGTACGCGGCGACGAGCTGCTTCAGCGTCGTCGTGGCGTCGCCGCCGCTCTGGAACTGACTCTGCGCGCTCGCGATGAGCGAAGGGACCTGCCCAGCGTCGAGGTTGTCACCGCGCGCCGTGCTGACCGCTCCTTGCGCAGCCCTGAGCAGGCCGGCGACACCGCCATAGCCCGCGACCTGAGCGTTCAGCTGGGCCTTTTGCGCATTCCGCTGTGCGGTCTGCGCTTGCGACCGCGCGGTGCCCGTCTCCGTCCCCCACAATTGCGCCAGGCGGATGAGCTCGTCCGGCGTGGTCGCCGACATGAGCCTGGCCGGCCAGGTGGCCGCTTCGGCGCTGGCACTCGCCGGGATGAACGATCCAAGCTGCGTCGAGAGCTGGGTCCACCCGGCGACGGCGACCTGGGCCTTGGCGCGCGCTACCGACATGGCGCTCGACCAGGCGGTGTTCGTCTGCTTTTGGAGCTGATCGAGCAGCGCCTGACCCGTGTCACCCCACCAGTGAGGCGACCACCAGCTCGCGCTGAGGTCTTGCGACCGCTGCAGCTGCCGGCGCAGCGGCGTGATGCTCGACACCGGCACCCCGACCGCCACGTCGCGCGTCCACACACGCTCCAACGCCGCGGCGCGCCCGGAGAAGCTCGACTGACGGCCGGCGGCGACAGCCGTGATACTGGCCCCGCCTGCCACCAGTGCGAGGACCAAACCGGCGGAGGCCGCGACAGGAACAACGCGCATCTCTCGGGCCATGGTACGGGAGGTTCGGGCTGGTGGTTACGTGCTGCTGCGGATCGGAAGTGACGGAGGCGAAGCGTGGACGAGCAGGTGGACGTGATCGTGCTGGGCATGGGTCCGGGGGGTGAGGAGGTTGCCGGACAGGCGGCCGCAGCCGGACTCTCCGTGGTCGGGATCGAGGAACGGCTGCTCGGCGGCGAGTGCCCGTACTTTGCCTGCGTACCGACCAAGATGATGGTGCGCGGCGCGGACCTGCTGGCCGAGGGACGGCGCATCCCTGGGATGGCGGGCGACGCCACCGTGTCGCCGGACTGGACGCCGGTGGCACGGCGCATCCGTGACGACGCCACCGACAACTGGGATGACAAGGTGGCCGTCGACAGGTTCGAGGGCAAGGGCGGGCGCTTCGTTCGGGGCAAGGGTCGCATCGAGGGGCGCGACCGGGTCACCGTGGGTGACCAGACGTTTGTCGCCTCGCGCGCACTCGTCATCGCCACCGGCACCGAGCCTGCGATCCCGCCGATCGACGGCCTTCGCGACCTCCCCTTCTGGACCAATCGCGACGTGGTCAAGGTGGAGCACGTGCCCTCGTCGCTGACCGTCCTGGGCGCCGGCCCGGTCGGGCTGGAACTGGCGCAGGTGTTCCAGCGCTTCGGAAGCCAGGTCACGGTCGTGGAAGCCGCTCCGCGCGTGCTGCCACTCGAGGAGCCCGAATCGAGCGCGCTGGTGCACGACGCGCTGCAGCACGACGGCCTCACCTTGCAGCTCGGCGTCTCGGCAAAGCGAGCGGCCCAGAACGGCAGCGGCATCACGATCGATCTCGCCGACGGCTCGACGGTGACGTCGGAGGGAGTTCTGGTGGCCACCGGGCGCCGCATCGACCTTCGCGCCATCCAGGTGCGCAACGCGGGGCTCGACGACGAGGGGCATTCCATACGCGTCGATGAGCACCTGCGCGCGGCGCCCGGCATTTGGGCGGTCGGCGATGTCACCGGAGTCGGCGCGTTCACCCACGTCGCGTTCTATCAGGCACAGGTCGCCGCGGCCGACATCCTCGGGCGGGAGCACGCGCCCGCGGACTACCGCGCCCTGCCGCGCGTGACGTTCACGGACCCCGAGGTGGGCGCCACCGGCCTCACCGAGTCGCAGGCGCGCGAGCGCGGCATCCGCGTGCGCACGGGTCTGGCGCACGTCGAGACGTCGGCGCGCGGATGGATCCACAAGGCAGGCAACCACGGCATCATCAAGCTGATCGAGGACGCCGACCGCGGCGTGCTCGTCGGCGCCACGTCGGCGGGCCCGGTGGGTGGCGAGGTGCTGTCGATGCTCATCGTCGCCGTGCACGCTGAAGTGCCGGTGTCCCGGCTGCGCACGATGATCACCGCGTACCCCACGTTCCACCGGGCCGTGGATGACGCGCTGAACGCTCTCTCCTAGCTGCTCAGGAAGCCGTTCTGCACCAGCCAGGCGTGCGCCACGTCCGAGTACTTCATGTTCTGCACCTCGACCATCGCGTCCAGCGACAGCATGGTCGCCGTGGTCAGCTTCGCCGCCACCGGCGTCATCAGCGCCGCAATGGCGGGGTACTTCTGCGCCACGCTCTGCCGCAGCACCAGGCCTGCGTTGTCGGGAGGAAAGAGCTTCTTGTCGTCCTGAAGCACCACGAGGTTGTTTGCCTGGATCGCGGAGTCGGTGGTGAACACCTCACCAGCGGCGCACTGGCCGTTTGCGATGGGCTTCTCCGCGGTGTTCGCGATATCGGTGTAGGTCGCGCCGGATGGCCACCCGTATGTGCTCTCCAGCCCGGGCTGGCCGTCCGGCCTGGTGCGAAACTCAGACATGATGCAGACGCTGGTCGACGGATGCGCAGTGAGGTACTGACCGAACGCGCCGAGGGTGGTCCCGAACGTCGACGCCTGCGAGGCCTTGATGGCGATGCCGTTGGTGTCGTCGAAGGGCGTCGCCGCGTACCAGCAGAGACCGCGCGGGGCATCCTTCTGCTGTGTGAACGTGAACGCCTGCGACAGGTCGGTCGGGAAGCTACCCGTCTTGAGCCCGAGGTAGACGGTGAGCTCGGTGCCCGTGTACTGCCAGTACATGTCGATCGTGCCGCTCTGCAGCGCCGTGCCGATCGCCTTGTCTTTGGCCATGAAGCTGTACGTGACCGTAAAGCCGTGTGCTTGCAGCACCTGCTGGGTCATGCTCGCGAGCAGTTCCTCCTCTGCA
>VBGJ01000166.1 GCA_005880445.1 Chloroflexota bacterium
CGCGCTCCGGCCCGGTGCCCGCGTCCTCCTGGTCGACGACACGCTCACCACCGGCGGCACGTTTCTGACCGCTCGAGACCGAGTCGTCGCCGCCGGCGCCGTCGTGGTCGAGGCGCTGTGCGTCGTGGACCGCGACGAGGGCGGCCGCGAGGCGCTCGACGCCGCCGGCATCCCCCTGCACGCTCTCTTCAATCGCACCGAGTTCCGCGCACGAGATGCCGCTGTTCCGGCGCCGCACAGCTGAGTCCGAGCCGCAGGCCTTCACGGTCGGCGTCGGCGGCCACCGCGTCCTCGTGGGCGGCGGCACGTCCGGCTGCGCGCTGCTGGAGGATGTCGATTCATACGAAGGGTTCATCACGCGGCGGAGCGCGCATCACCAAGGTGGGCGCGACGGCGTCGGCGTGCTCAACGCGAAGCTGGACTACGCCGAGCTGGTCGACACCATGGTGTCCGTGCTCGTGCTCACGTTCGAGGAGCTGGTCGACCGCGGTGTGCTGGTGGCGGACGACGTCCCCACGAAGCCGGTGTCCGAGCCCCTTCCCCGAGACCTCGCTACATACGAGTACATCCAGGAGGCATACGCGAGAGCACAGCAACGATGCAACTGGGCACGCAGCGTCGACTCGCTCTTGCGCGAGCACGACATCGCGGTGTTCTGGCCCCAGACGTAAGGCGGGGTTCAGCGCCCGAAGAGGCCTCGGACCACCGCGCCTCCGACAGCACCGGCCGCACCCGCCTCGACGGCCTGCGCCGGCGCGTACTCGCCCAGTGCCTGCGCCAGCCTCTGCAGCGGCAGCGACTGGAGCCACACGCGGCCCGGCCCCACCATCTGCGCGAGGAAGATGCCGTCGCCGCCGAAGATCTTGTTCTTGATTCCCGGCACCGTGGTGATCTGGAACTGCACGGTGTCCTGGAACAGCCCGACGTGTCCGGGATGGACGCGCAGCATCTCGCCCGGTTGCAGGTCATACGTGACGATCTCGCCGGACAGCTCGCACCACGCTCGCCCCTGACCCGTGATCTTCTGCAGCCGGAACCCGTCGCCGCCAAAGAAGCCGGCGCCGAGTCGCTGCTGGAATCCGATGGACAGCTCGACGCCGTGATTCGCACAGACAAACGCATGCCGGTGGCCGAGGTAGCCCATGCCCGGCTGCGGCGCGACGTCGACAGGAAAGATCTGGCCTGGCAGCCTGGTGGCGAACGCCACCATCCCCTGCGACTTCTGCGCCTCGTACTGCGTCATGAAGATGGAGCTGCCGCCCATGGCACGTTTGAACACGCCGCCAAAGCCGCCACCTCCGCCGAACTGAGTCGACGTCGTCATCACGATGCTCGGCGTCATCCAGGACAGCTCACCCGACTCCGCGAACAACGCCTCGCCCGGCTCGAGCGTGATCTCCAGCACGGGCATCGTGGTGCCCAGGATCTTTTCCTGCATTGGTGGTGCCCTCCTTGCTCTCTAATTGCGATCGCAGTCTAGCCCGCGGCGGGCGTCGCTGCGGCTGCAACTGGCGGGTTTCTACAATGCCTCAATGAACTGGATGCTGCTGCTCAAATCGCTGCACGTTCTGTCGGCGATCGTCGCGGTCGGCTCCAATCTGACGTACGCGGTGTGGTCGGCTCGCGGGAGCATCGACGAGGCACATCTCGGGTTTGCGCTTCGAGGAGTCAAGTTCATCGACGACCGCATCGCCAACCCGGCGTACGGCGTGCTGCTGGTGACCGGGTTGCTCATGGCTGTCATCTACTTCAGCATCACGCTGACCTGGATCCTGATCGGCCTCACCGGGTTCATCCTGGTCGCCGCGCTCGCGGTGGCCGTGTACACGCCGACGCTCACGCGGCAGATCAAAGCGCTCGACACCGACGGTGCGAGCAGCCCGGCCTACAAGGCGCTGGCGAACCGTGCGCAAGCGGTGGGCATGTTCATGGTCGTGGTGGTCATCGGCATCGTCTTTGTGATGGTGTTCAAGCCGCTCGCCTGATCACAGCCCCAACGCGGTCTTGGCGATGATCTCCTTCATCACCTCGTCGGTGCCCGCACCGATGCGGATCAGGCGTGAATCCCGGAAATACCTGGAGATTCCCGTCTCTGCCATGTAGCCCATGCCGCCGTAGAGCTGCAGGCACGTGTCCGCGACCTGCGTCGTCACGCGCCCGACGACGAGCTTCGCCATCGAGATCTCGGTGACGGGATACTCCTCACGGTTCCACTTCTCGGCGACGCTGTACACGAAGTTCTTGGCCACGGTGATCTCTGTGTACAGGTCGACGAGCTTGTGCTTGTTGACCTGGAACCTCCCGATGGGGCGCCCGAATGCCTCGCGCTCCTTGCACCACTTCAACGTTTCCTCGAACGCCACCTCGGCGCCGGCGATCGCGCCCGCCGAGCCGATCATGCGCTCTCCTTGCAGCTCCCACATCAGGTTGTAGAAACCCTGGCCCACCTCGCCGAGCACGGCCTCGTCTGCCACCTCGACGCCGTCGAAGGAAAGCTCCGCGGTGTCGCTGGAGAACATGCCGACCTTCTTCAACTTCCGAGAGACATTGAAGCCGGGAAGGTCCTTGTCCACCAGGAACAGGGTGATGCCGTGCGCGCCGTCCTCCTGCTTGCCGGTGCGGCACACCAGGAGGATGAAATCGCAGCGCACGCCGTTGGTGATGTAGAGCTTGCTTCCGCTGATGCGCCAGTGGCCGTCGACGCGCTCGGCTCTGGTGCGAATGTTGGCCACGTCGCTTCCCGCGTCGGGCTCGGTGATGCCGAGCGCCGCGATCTTCTCCCCCTTGATGGCGGGCACCAGGTACTTCTGCTTTTGCGTCTCGGTCCCCCACTTGAGGATGGGAGGTGTCGCCATCTCCGACTGGACGCTCACCGCCATCCCCACCCCGCCCGATCCGGCGCGCGCCATCTCCTCGGCGAGGACCATCGCGCTGAAGTAGTCGCCGCCCTGACCGCCGTACTTCTCCGGATAGCGAAGCCCGAGGAATCCGAGCTCGCCCATCCGCCGAAAGACCGAGTCGGGGAAGTACTCGGCCGCCTCCCACTCCTCCGCGTGCGGGCGGAGCTCCTTGGAGACGAAGTCCCGAATCGTCTCTCGCAGCGCGTCGTGCTCGGCGGTGAAGGGCATGAGTGCAGTCCTCCCGGTGCGAGGGGCGCCAGTGTTGACGTCGGTGTCAATTCTGCCACCTGGGGCTCGCCTTCCACGCACCGCCCGTACGATGCTTGTCGATGCGCTCGAAGCGATGTGGTCTCGGCGTGCTCACCGGAACGGTGGCCGTCGGCGTCGCCGGGTGCGGCGCGCCCTCGACGCCCACCTCGAGCACCTCCCCGACCGCCGTCGCAACTGCGACCGCCACGCCCGCTCCCCCGGACACGGACACGGTGACCGTGGTCACCACCGGCGTCGGCACGTGGCAGCTCGTGACCATCCCCGTGGCCCTGCTGCACAACGACGCGACGCGCCACGGCGCGGAGGAGGTCGTGGTCCACTTCAGCACGCGAAGCGCCGCCGGCCGCGCGCTCGGCAGCCTCGACTCAGCGGCGGTGAATCTGGCGCCGGGCGAGACGCTGCCGGTCGCGGCCGACTGCACGGACGCGTGCAACTCCGCGGCGAGCGTCAGCGTCACCGTGACCGTCGGCCTGTGGACCGCAATGACCGGAGCGTCGTTCACCGCCACGGGCGTGGCCTACCGCTGCGGCACCGGCGCGTGCGGCGGCGGGCATGGGCAGGGCGATGTGACCGGTACGCTCACGACGTCGCGGCT
Organism: Chloroflexota bacterium; assembly: GCA_005880445.1. Lineage (GTDB taxonomy): Bacteria > Chloroflexota > Dormibacteria > Aeolococcales > Aeolococcaceae > CF-75. The sequence continues at coordinate 3,766 of VBGJ01000166.1, forward strand.
GCGCCAGGGCGCCGCGCTCGTGGCGTTCGCGGCCTGCACCGGGTCCGGCGGCGCGATCGTCGGAGGGGGCTTGCTGCAGACGCAGTGGCAGGGGGGTTCCAGCGGGACGGTTGAAGTCCCTGTGATCGTCAACCGCGCGCCGGCGGCATGCCGGATCGGGGCCTCCACCGGCTGGTAGGTAACAAACGAGCCGCGAAACGAACACGCCGGCCACGTCGACTTGCAAGTCGAACCGGGGTCTGTGGTAGGGTCCCCGCGGTCGTAGCGCCGGGGGGTTTGATCTCGGATCGGCGCGTCGAAGGGGAGAAAGACCGGACGTCACCACAGCAGGGGCCATGTGGCGCGAGCGCGCGTGGCCAACGCAGCCATAGGAGTTGGATTTCGTGCGCATACCACAACGACTGCATGGGCTGGGCCTGGGGCTGGTTGCCCTGGCCGCGGGCCCTGTCATCATCGTTCTGACCTCTTCGCACTCGACCCACATCGCCTCATCCGCCATCCCGAGCCGCCCTTCCGTCGGTTTCGCCGCCCCCGTCGCTGGGATCGTGCCGTTCGGGGGACTCCTGCTCCGCCCGCGAGTACCGGCTCCACCCCCGCCGCCGGTCCCGGCTCCGAAGCCAGTCACCAGGCCGGCGGCGCGCAACGCGGCCGTGACCGTGTCCGTCCCGCGCAGGACCGCGGGTCACGGCACAGTCGTGTCGATCATTCGAGCGGCAGCCGCGCGATGGGGCGTCTCCGGTGACTGGATGGTCAGCATCGCCAGCTGCGAATCCGGGCTCCGACCGAACGCCTACAACCCGGGCGGCCCGTACTACGGCCTGTTCCAGTTCCTCATGTCCACCTTCCGGGCGAACGGTGGGACCAACATCTGGGACCCCGCGGACCAGGCAAACGTCGCCGCGAAGATGCTCGCGCACGGCCAGGCGCATCAGTGGGGCTGCGCGTAGATCTCGGCTGAGCTGAGCGTTCGATGCCCCAGACTTGGGGCATGAGCGCGGAGGTGAGGGACCCACTAGCGGAAACCCCCATCCGGCGGCTGCCGATCTTTGAGGGACGGCTGCTGCGCGTGTACGACGACGAGGTGCGCTTCGACGACGGGGCGATCGCGCACCGCGAGGTGGTCGAACATCCGGGAGCGGTGTGCATCGTCGCGCTGGA
>VBGJ01000040.1 GCA_005880445.1 Chloroflexota bacterium
CTTGAGCGTGGGAAACGCGGCCAGATCGTGGTCGAGCGCGGCCATGCCTGCGCGGTGCGACACGCCTGAAGCCGTTCGCAGCAGGATGATGAACGTCTGCGGTTCGGGGAAGTACGTTGCATATTGCTGCGTCGAGATCATGTAGCCGGTCGTGATTGCGTTGGGGTTGAAGATGCAGCCGATGCGCTCCTTGACGGTCGTTCCCACCGCGGGGAAGTTGACCTGGATGACGTCGCCGACGTGCCAGCCGTGGTTGGACGCCTCGGTCTCGTCGAGGAAGATCGTGTTGCCGTTTCCCAATGAGTTGGGGTCTCCGGAGGCGACGTCGAGGGTGAAGAACTCCTGATAGTCGGCGGGGTTGGCGGCGAAGACCGACGCGCTGGCGCCGTTGACGAGGATCGTGCCCTGTTTGAGGTCGTCCACCGCGGAGAAATGCGGGTCTTTGGCAAGTGCCGCCGTCGTCGTCGGGCTGATGCCACCCTGGCCACCGCCGCCGTTGGCAAACACCATGTAGTCGGCCTTGACCGCCTGCTGCAGCGCGACCTTGGTCGACGCTTTTGCGGAATCCGTCAGCACCGCGATGCCGACGACGAGGCTCACGCCGATCATCAGCGCGGCCGCGGTTGCCGCGGCTCGCCGCGGCGCGCGGATCGCGTTGGTGCGTGCGAGCTTTCCCGGGACGCCGCGGAGCGCTCCGATGGGGGCGCCCAGGGTGCCCGCGATGGGCACGACGGTGAGCGGCGCGAGCGATGAGACGCCGAGGTACAGCAGCAGCGCGCCCAGCCCCAGCAGCTGAAACGCAGCGCCGGTCCCGGCAAAGAGCCCGAGCGCGATCAGCAGCGCGCCGAGGATGGTGACGGCGACTCCGGCGATGATCCGTATCCGGCCGAGCGGCTGCGCCGCATCGCCGGCTTCACGAATTGCCTCGACAGGCGAGACGCGGCTTGCCTTGCGCGCGGGCAGCACGGATGCCACGACCGTGATCACAGTCCCCAGGACCATCCCGATGATCACGGTCGACGGTTGCAGCACCAGGTCGGCTTTCGGCAGACCGGAGCCCAGCGAGCTGACCGCGGCGTACAGCCCGTGCGCCAGGAACAGACCGGCAACGACCCCGATCGCCGATGCCGCCACGCCCGTGATCAGCGCTTCGGCGAGGACCAGCCGAAACACCTGCCCGCGCGTCGCGCCGAGCGCGCGCAGCAGGGCGAGCTCGCGCGTCCGCTGCGCGATGAGGATGCTGAAGGTGTTGATGATGATGTACGAGCCGACAAAGAGCGCGATCAGCGCGAACACCAGCAGGATCGTGCGCAGGATGCCGAAGAACGAGTCGATGCCCGACACCTGCTGACCGATGACGGTGGCCTCGGTCGCCGCCTCCGCATAGCTCGGCAGGCTCGCCGCTACCCGGTCGCGCAGCTCCGTTTCGGAGACGCCGGGCGAGGCGCCGGCTGCGATCTGGTCGAACTTGCCCTGCAGCCCAAGCTGCTGCTGGACGACGTCGAGCCGGAAGAGCGACACGGTGGCGCCGGCCAGGCTGTCGGCGGACCCGTAGCCGGCGATGCCGGAGACGACGAAGTCATGTTTGGCGCCACCGTTGATGACGTACTGAATGTGCTGACCGACGGTGAGGTGGTGCGCCGTGGCCGTGGCGGCATCGATGACGACGTCGTTGCTGTGCGTCGGCGGCGCACCGGAACGGATGCGGTAGGGCGATAGCGGCGGAAGATCACGCCCTCGGCGGCGCTGACCCCAGACACGTCCGTCACGGTGGACAACAGCGAACTGGGGATGGGCGGGTGCGCGTCGCTGAACCCGCCGTTCTGCCCGCTCGCATCGAGATGCCCGCGCACCACTACCGCGACGCCGGTGCTCTGGTTGGTGAAGATATTGTCGAACGTCGTCTGCAGGCCGTTGGAAAGCGTTAGCGTTGCGGACACGAACGAGACGCCGAGCACGATGGCGAATGCGGTGAGCGCGAGCCGTAGCTTGTGCGCCAGCAGGCCGGCGATCGTCACCCTGCCCACGGTCAGGTCCCCAGCGACTTCATGTACTCGAGAATCGCGTCGGTGGTGGGATCGGCCAACTCGCGCACGACCTTTCCGTCGGCGAGGAAGACGACTCGGTCGGCCCGTGATGCGGCGCCAGGATCGTGGGTGACCATGACGATCGTCTGGTGCGCATCGTCGACGGCGCTGCGCAGGAAGCCAAGCAATTCAGCGCCGGAGCGTGAGTCGAGGTTTCCAGTCGGCTCGTCCGCGAAGATGATGTCCGGCCGGCTCACCAGCGCACGCGCAGCCGCGACGCGCTGCTGCTGGCCGCCGGACAGCTCGCCGGGACGATGCGTGAGGCGGTCACCGAGGCGCATCGTCTTGATGACGTCGTCGAGGGTTGCGGGATCCGGCTTGCGCCCTGCGATGGCGAGCGGCAGCGCGATGTTGTCCGCGGCCGACAGCGTCGGCACGAGGTTGTATGACTGGAAGATGAAGCCGACCTTCTCGCGGCGCAGCAGCGTGAGCTGCTTCTCGCTGAGCCTGCCGAGCTCGACGGAGCCGATGACGATCTTGCCCGACGTCAGGGAGTCGAGGCCGGCGAGGCAGTGCAGAAGCGTCGACTTGCCAGATCCGGAGGGACCCATGATCGCCGTGAACTGCTGGCGCCTGAACGCAACGCTGATCCCGTCAACAGCGGTGACCGCAGCATCGCCCTTGCCGTACACCTTGACGGCGTCGATGGCCTGGGCAACCACTTCAGGCGCCGCAACCGGAGCCGGCGGCACCGGCGGCGCCGTCTGCGGCGAGGGCAGCGTGTCAGTGATATCGGTCACAGCAAAATCCTCTCTCGGTGGCGGCTCCGCGTCGGCCCTACCCTAGCAACGCAGCTGCCATCGACCACTGGTGAGACCTCGGTTCGTAATGCGAGGCAGACTTCCACCACTTGGCGGACCTCGACCTTGGGGCAGCGAGCGGAATAAAACGTCAGGAGCGGGGAGCGCGAAGGATGCTGTCGAGCAGTCCGGGATACACCGCATCCAGCTCTGCGCGGCGCAGGGTGGTCATCCGCCGGGTGCCCTCGCAGCGCTGCTGGATGATCCCTGCCTCGCGGAGCACCCGGAAATGATGGCTGAGCGTGGCCTTGGTCACGGGCAGATCGAACGCTCCGCAGGGACGCGCTCCGTCTGACCGGTCCAGGGAGCCGATGATCGCGAGCCGCATGGGGTCGCCCAGAGCTTGCAGCACGGTGGTGACGTCCGCGACCGGTCGCGGCTCCAGATCAACGGCCCCGACATGTCCCTCATGCGTCGCGGTCTCGGTCAGGCCACCCATCGTTTGACATCCATCGAACTATTCTTGTATGATCTGCGTCAAACATTAGCAGAAACGCATGGAGGCGGCAATGACGACGTTCCCCGAGATTCATCGACCGGCTCCCGCAGCCCGGACCGAAGGCGAGCCCGCGGCTGGGACCGGCGCCCGCGAGCACCTGCACTTCGACCGTCGCACCAGGGTGTGGTGGCAGCACTCTGACGCGGCCCACGCGATGCGCCCGACGTTCGAGGGTCGTGCGCGCGTAGTAAACGCGGCAGCCTGAGTGCCCCGCGCCCCCATCAAGAGGCTGCCTGCCCACCAAGCAGCTGACCGGCGGCGCTGGCTCGCACTCGTTGTGCTGTGCGTCGGTCAGCTGATGATCGTTCTCGACGCGACCGTGGTGAACGTCGCCCTGCCGTCGATTCAGCGTGATCTGCATTTCACGCAAGCATCGCTGGCGTGGGTGATCAACGGCTATCTGATCACATTCGGCGGGCTGCTTCTGCTCGCGGGCCGGCTCGGTGACCTCGTCGGACGCAAGAGGATCTTTTTGATCGGGTTGGCGCTGTTCACGACCGCGTCGCTGCTCTGCGGCCTGGCTCCCTCCGGGGACCTGCTGATCGCGGCTCGATTCGCTCAGGGAGTTGGTGCGGCCACGATCGCCGCCATGGTGCTGGGCATTCTGGTGACCGTGTTTCAACAGCCCCGCGAGCGGGCCACAGCGATGAGCATCTACGCCTTTGTCGCGTCTGCGGGTGGCTCGATCGGCCTCCTGGTTGGCGGCGTGCTGACGCAGGCGGTCAGCTGGCACTGGATCTTCTTCATCAACCTGCCGATTGGGGTCGCCGCGCTGATCTTTGGAGCCGCCCTGATTCCTGAACATCGTGGAGTCGGCATGAAGCACGGCATGGACGTTCTCGGCGCGCTGCTCATCACCGCCGCGCCATCACTCGCCGTGTACACGATCCTCGAGGCGAGCAACGGCGGTCAGAACCCGGGAGTTGTCGTCGCAACCGGTGTCGCCGCACTCCTGCTGGCTGTGGCGTTCCTCCGCGTCGAGGCGAGTGCTCCCAATCCGTTGGTCCCATTGCGGATCTTTCGCTCACGAACCGTCGTCGGTGCCAATCTGCTGCGAGCGCTCTTTCCGGTCGGCCTGTTTGGATCCTTCTTCCTGGGTGCGCTCTACCTCCAGCATGTGCTCGGCCTGAGCCCCATGGCGACGGGCTTTGCGTTTCTCCCGCAGAACCTCATGGTCGCGCTGTTCTCGCTCCTGATAACGAAGAGCCTGGTAGCGAGGTTCGGACCGAAGCGCACCGCGATAGCCGGCCTGGCGCTGGTTGCGGGCGGCCTTGCCCTCTTCTCACGGGCGCCCGCCGGCGGCAGCTACCTCGACGTGCTGCCAGCGATGCTCATCATCGGCGCGGGCGCAGGCTTGTTCTTCATGCCGAGCGTGTCGCTGGCCATGGCAGGAGCCGACAGCAGCGACTCGGGCATCGTCTCGGGGCTCGCGAATGTCGCACTGCAGATCGGTGCGGCTCTCGGCGTCGCTCTTCTTGCCGGCGTGTCGACCGCTCGGACGAACGCGGCACTTGCGGGCGGGACCTCTCTCGACGGCGCGCTGACAAGCGGTTACCAGCTGGGATTCGTGATCGGCGCCGCGTTCGCTGCGGTGGCCGTGGTCGTGGGTCTCGTGGTGCTGCGACAGGCAAGACGGGAGACGCTGCTCGCCGCAGCCTGAGCCCTGCCGGCCAGGCCGGCACCGTCCATCGATACGCTGGTGGCTATGGGCAGCGTGGCGAAACACATCAGGGGCTGACCCGCCGTGGCGTTCGTGTTCGGCCATGTGGGCGACGCACTTCGCCTGGCCTTCGTGATGTTCTGGCAGGTGCTCTGGCCGCTCGCACTCGGGTTCCTTCTGTCGGCCGGGGTCGAAACGTTCGTTCCCAAACGGGCCATCGCCCGTGCACTGGGTCGCGACGACGCTCGTTCGTTGGTGCTGGCAACGGCGTTTGGCGCCGCGTCATCGTCGTGCTCGTACGCCGCGGTTGCGCTCGCGCGCACGCTGTTTCGCAAGGGCGCCACGCTGCCCAACGCGATCATCTTCGAGTTTGCCTCGACCAACCTCGTCTTCGAGCTGGGATTGGTGCTGCTGATCCTGCTCGGATGGCAATTCCTGGCGGCGGAGTTCGCCGGCGGCTTGGTCATGGTGGTCCTCGTGGCCCTCATCTTCCGGCTCACGTTGCACCGGGGCCTGGTGGAGCGCGCGCAGCGTCAAGCCGAGCGCGGGCTACTGGGAAGGATGGAGGGGCATGGGGCGATGGACATGACCGTCACCGGTGGCGCGTTGCTCCAGCGCGTGTTGTCCGCGAGAGCCTTCACCTCCATGAGCCACTACTTCGTCATGAATGCCTACAGCGTGTGGACCGACCTGGTGCTCGGCTTTCTCATCGCCGGCGCACTTGGCGCCTGGGTGCCCGATGACGCCTGGGCGAAGCTGTTCATCACGGGCCACGGCGGCGTCACCGCGTTGTGGGGCGCGCTCATCGGCCCGCTGGTCGCGATGCTCAGCTTCGTGTGCTCGATAGGCAACGTTCCACTTGCGGCCGTTCTATGGCGCGGGGGCATCAGTTTCGGTGGAGCGATCGCGTTCATCTTCGGCGATCTCATCATCATTCCCATCCTCAACATCTACCGGAGGTACTACTCGGGCCGGGTGAGCCTGTACCTCTTCATCGTCTCCTATGTGGCGATGGCGCTTGCCGGTCTGGTGATCGGCGCGATCTTCACCGCGCTCGGGTGGGTGCCTGCGAATCGCAACGTAGCCGTCTTCGCCACGACTATTTCCTGGGACTTCAACACATTGTTGAACATCGCAACTCTCGGCCTCGTGGCCGTGCTACTCGTGCGATTCCTCCGCACGGGCGGGGTGAGCATGCTGCGCGAGATGAACGCGCCAGCCGACCTGTCCGCCTAGCCTTCCCACGAGAACGGCGCCGAGAACGCACTCTTGCCGTCGTTGTGGAATTCCATCCCGAACGCGCGGATGCGAGAGCTGACCGGCTTGGCGATGGTGAGCGTGCTGCCCGACGGGTGAAAGACGCCGGTGAGTCGCGTCGGCTCCGATCCAGCGCGGCTGGGCGGAACGAAGTCCTCCACCTCGATGTCGATTCCGTCGCCGATCCGCGCCTGGTGGCGCAGCCCGTCGTCGGAGTAGTCGAACGGCGCCCGCTCGACTCCGAGCACCTTGCCGACCAGCGGCGCCAGACCGGCCATCGGTCCGCCCTGTTGGCCGGAGAAGACTGCTGCGAGCAGATCAGCCTGCTCCTGGGACGCCTTGGCGTCGACGATCAGGCCAAGATTCCAGTTGCCGTCGGTCATCATCCGCGGCGAGTCGGCGACGACGGCGACGGCGAGGCCGCTCACGTCCGACCCATCGATCCGGCCCGATGCCACGTGGTAGATGAGGATCACCCGACACCGGTCCTGCGTGGCGGGCTCGGTCAGGCTGCTGACGGTGCATGGACATACCCAATCGCAGTTGCAGTTCTCGAAGTACGTGCCGTCGAGCTTCCACGCCATCGCCACCACCTCCGTCCACTCAGGTCATACGCGCGGCAAACATACGCTGATCGCTCGACGGGGCACAACCGGGGAGGGCAGCGATGGCACCCCACTTGCGGAGAGCGGGCGAGCGGAGAGAGACTGGGCGACCTTGTGATCGGAGGCCCACGCTCCTCGCGAGCTTTTGAAGCAGGCGATACCGGCCGGTCAAGCGCGGTGCGCCGGGATCCATTGCATCTGCTTGTCAGCCTCGCGCGGCAAAAGGGTGACTGCTTTGTCTATCTACCGGGAAAACAGCAGTCCTTTTTGGTGAACCGGCCGGAGTACGTGCGCCAGGTGCTGGTGGAGCGGACCGAGACCTATTCGAAGGAAACGCCTGCGAACGTCGGCTTTGGCGCGCATGTTGCTGATGGTCTCCTGACGAGCGAAGGAGAGGCCTGGCGCGCACAACGCAAGCTGATGCGACCCGTCTTCGCGCAACGAAACGTTCCAGCGTTCACCGATGTGGTGAGCGATGTGGTGGGGCAGACGGTCAGGGCGTGGGAGCGCGCCGCCGACGACGGTAAGGAAATCAACCTGTCCGCGGAGGTTTCCCAGCTCCTGTTCAGGATCACCGTCATCGGGCTCTTCCGCGTGGACCCCGCAGACTGGGGCACGCGGCCGACCGAGCTGCTCGCCGCAGCCCTGCCGTATGTCGGTCGTCGGCACAGCCACCCGACCATCCGCGCAGCTCGGTCAGTGATTCGCGAGCTCGCGGACAGCGTGATCGCCCAACATCGCGAGCGGGGAGGGGACCCAGACGATCTATTGAGCAGGCTGATCGCCTCGGGAGGGCCGGAGGCCGATCCGGTGGCCATCCGCGATCACGTGGTCACGCTGGCCTTGGCCGGATACACGACGACCGCGAGCGTGGTGGGTTGGGCGTGCTACATGCTTGCGACGCAGCCAGACGTCGCGGAACAAGTCCGAGCAGAGCTCGCGTCAGTTGCTCCCGACCGCCCGTTAACCGTTGGCGATCTACCCGCGGTGCCGTATCTCACGGCCGTCATCAAGGAGACGATGCGTCTGTACCCGCCGGCGTGGATCATCGGGAGGCGTGCCCTGCGCAGTGATCGCATCGGTGACATGGACATTCCTCCTGATTCGGTGGTGGCGATCAGCCCGTACGTGCTGCATCGCCATCCGACGTACTGGCCCGAGCCCGAGGTCTTCGAGCCCCGGCGGTTTCTGGACGAGGAGGGCGAACGTACGCGCAAGCCATATTCGTACATTCCATTTGGCGCCGGCCCGCGGAGTTGCATCGGGGCCAATTTCGCGCTCGCGGAAGCACCGTTGATCGTCGGTCTGCTCGTCCAGCGCTACCGCATGACGCTGCCAAACGACGTCCATGTCCGTCCCTACGGCATATTCGTGCTCACGCCGCGCCCACCCATTCGCGCGTCTCTTACGTCCATACAACGCGATTGAATGCGATGGGCTGGGCCGAGGTCGTAGGCGGCCTATTCATCCTCCTGGTCGTCTTCTTCGACCTGTTTGAATCCGTCATCCTGCCTCGTCCCGCGGTGGGGAAGTTCGGCGTCGTCAAATACTTCCTTCGCGCGATGTGGATCGTGTGGCGGTGGGTCGGGGTGCGCAGCAAGCGGCCGGCTCGCCGCGAGAGCCGCCTCGCTGCGTTCGGCCCGACCGCGGTGTTGACGATGTTCGCGCTGTGGGCTGCGGCCATCGTGGTTGGGTATGCGCTCATCCTCGACGGTCATAGCGCCGGGCTGCATCCGATGCCACGAACGTTTGGAGCCTCGCTGTATTTCTCGGCAACCACGCTAGTTCCGCTCAGCTACGGCGATGTCGTACCGGTGGACGCTGCCGCGCGCGTCACCACGGTGGCTGAGAGCGCCACCGGCATCATCGTGGCGGCGCTCGTCATCACGCTGCTGTTTTCGCTGTATCAAGCCTTTCAGGATCGCGAGAAGCTGGTCGTCACGCTCGACGCCATGGCGGGTGCGCCGCCCTCCGGAGCGCAGATTCTGGAGACTGCCGCCGAACGCGGGATGCGCCGCGAGCTCGAAAGGACATTCGACGACTGGCGTCGGTGGGCGGCCGCGGTGCTGGAGAGCCACCTCGCATATCCAATCCTGTTCTTTTTCCGGTCAAGTCATGACAACGAAGCCTGGCTCAACTCGTTCGGCGCGGTGATGGATGCAGCGTCCCTCGTGGTGAGCACGGTTGACGACGATGCGGAGGGCCCAGCACGCTTGATGCTCACAGTGGGCAACCATCTGGTCGACGACATGACCTGGTATTTCAGCTTCCAGCGCTCGACGGAACCGTACGTGGAGCGCGAGGAATTCGATCAGGCACTTGCGCGCCTGAAGAGTGCGGGCTACCTCTGCCGCAATCACGAGCCGGCGTGGAACGAGTTCGTTCGGCTGCGATCCCGCTATGCATATCCCCTGAACCTGATGGCGAGGCGCCTGGCGATCATCCCTGCACAGTGGATCGGTGATCGCTCGTACCTACCGCACCAGGTCAGAACATCGCGACGGCGCCGAGTACGAGAGTCGTCTCCGTGACCTCTTCTAGGTGCCGCAGGGTTTGGCAGGTCAGCCTGTGGCCCGAGGACGAGTAGCGGCCGCAGCTGGCGCGCTGACGTGCGTCAGCGCCTCGTCCCATCCAAGCACCTTGGCAGCCCCTGCATACGTGCTGTTGAAGAAGTCGACGATGGCCTGCCGGGGGTCGGCTTCCGACCGCGCAGACTCATACGGCAGCAGGAACTCGCCCGCAGCAGGGTTCCACGCCGCTGCGCCAGGTTGGATGGAGACGCGGTCGATGCCGTCGGGCACTGGATACGCATAGGCAAAGAACGCGGGATACGGCACGCGCTCGTTTCCGGGCCACCAGCCGGCACAGATCTCCTCTGCGTCTCCGCCCACACGGGCGATGACGCCCGCGCCCGCCGGCGGATCCACCAATTTGCCCGAGAAGCGAATCAGCGCCAGATCGAAGGTTCCCCAGAAGAACTGCACCGGCGTCGTCCGTCCGCGAAAGCGGGCGCGGTGCTCTTTCATCACCAGATCGACCATCGACAGCGCGCGGAAGAACTGGCGTGCCTGGTGCTGGTCATACGTGTGGTGGGTGCGGTCATCCGGGAACGGGATGGGGTCGGCGACCTCCGATGGGAGAACGGATACGGCGACATCCACGCGCAAGCGTTGCAGCGCACGCATGATGTCCTGATAGAAGTCGGCGACGCTTCCCCCGAGCGGACGACGTTCGATGTCGCCGTCGCTGCTGCGTACCACCAGTGCATGGTCGATGAGATCGAGCTCGGCATCGATCGTTCGCAGTCCGACGGGAACTGTCGACGTGGTCAGCCCGCGGGCCGAGACGTAGAGCGGGACATGAGCCCACTCCGGCTCGAACGGGCTCAGCGCCAGCCGCAATTTCCCGATCACCTGTGTGTACATATGGAGCGTGTCGCGCGTCTCGCGCCATTCCTCGTACGGCAGGGACGGCCACGCGCTCAGGGTCTGCACGTCACCCACCGACACTCGCAACCGCGACCGGGAGGTCCACGTCGACGACGACAGCGGCGTGATCGGACGGGAGCTTGCCCTTGCGCGTCTCGCGATCGATATATGCGTCCGTGACCGCCGCGGCGATCGAGCGAGTGACGAGCACGAGGTCGATTCGCATGCCGAGCCCGCGGTGGAAGTTGCCGGCCCGATAGTCCCAGTAGGTGAACGGCAGCCCCTTCATCGCTCGGGGGCGAAGGTCGACCAGTCCGAGGTCGAGCAGCGCGGCGACGGCCGACCGCTCATCCTCGGTGACGTGGGTGGATCCGACGAACGCGGCGGGGTCCCAGACGTCGTTGTCGTCGGGCGCGACGTTGAAGTCGCCGCAGACCGCGAGATGCGGCGTCCCGTCCGAATCGGCGGCGAGTGCGTCATGCAAGGCGCGGAGCCAGGCCAGCTTGTACGCGAAATGTGGGCTGTCGACGGTCCGGCCATTCGGCACGTAGAGCGACCACACGCGCACGCCGCCGCACGTTGCGGCAATCGCGCGTGCCTCGACCTCAGGCGTGCCCGGCTCCCCGGCAAATCCACGGCGCACGTCGGACAGCCCGAGCGAGGACAGGATGGCGACGCCGTTCCACTGGCTGGTGCCGTGCGTCGCCGCCTCGTAGCCGAGCGCGGCGAGCTCCGCGCGGGGGAATTGCTCATCGGACACCTTCGTTTCCTGCAGACACAGCACGTCCGGACGAGCCACGCCCAGCCACTCGACGACGCGGGGCATCCGCACGGCGAGCGAGTTGACGTTCCAGGTGGCGATCCTCACGCGTGAAGAATGCGCTCTTGGATCAGCCGGCGGTCGGCATGCATCCGTCCGCGCTATGAGAGCGGGATGCTGAAGATTTCCGGGCCCGTTGGTTTCGCTTCGCCACCCGGCGGCTCGATGGTGGCTGCCAGCGTTCGATAACCGCGCAGATCGCCGGACACGACCGCGGTCCAGTCTCCGCCTGACGGAGATGGTGAGAGGAAGGCCACCGGCTTCGGGCCGCCGTTCGACGGGATCAACCAGATCTCGTACACGTTCGGGAGCTGTCCAGGCGTCGCCGGTGTGGGCACACCCGCGACCGTCAGCACGCTATGCGATCGCGTGACGTAAAAGGTCAGCACGCCACGCGCCGTCGGCAAACTGGTGCTGGCTTGCACTGGAAAGGTCTCGACTTGCGCTGAATCGGTGCGCGTAAGGCTCCACACACCGAGAACCGTGGCGGCTCCGATCGCAAGCGGCGCGAGCGCAGTGAGAATGCGGCTACGCGGAACGCGGCGCCACACGTCGCGCAATGTTCTCCGGCGAGGCTGGACCGGTCCGGCGCTGGAATACACCGCGGTGAGCAGCCGCCGACGGAGACCCGCCGGCGCCTCGAGCAGGTCGAGCGACTCTGGCAATGCCGCCGCTGTGCGTTGTGCCATCAATGCGCTCGCGCGGCAGCGCGCGCACACGGCAATGTGGCGATCGAGCACGGCACCGTCATCGGCGTCCAGCACACCCAGCGCCGCGAGTGCTATCAGCTCACCGGCGGCATCGCACGTCATGGACGGTGCCATGCTTCCTCTTCCTTCCCCTGAAGCGACTCGCGCAGCTTCGCAAGGGAGAGGCGGATGCGGCCCTTGACCGTGCCGATCGGCACCCGCATCATTTGGCTGATCTCCGATTGGCTCACGCCGCACCAGTAAGCCAGTTCAACCGTTTGCCGTTGCTCAACCGGCAGGTCGCGCAAGGCCTGCTGGACACGCTCGCGCGTCAAGGAGGCGACCACCTGGCTCCAGGTGTCATCGAGGCTCGGCTCGCCGCGCGACTCGTCGAGGGCCAGCTCGTACCTCAACCGGCCGCTCTCGCCGCGCAGCCGGTCAATCGCTCGATTGCGAACGATGGAGCAGATCCAGGTGCGGATGCTCCCTCGCTCCGGACGGTACGTCAGGAAGCGCCGCCAGATTGCGATGAATGACTCCTGGACGACGTCCTCGGCAGCCGCTTCGTCGCTGAGCACGCGCATCGCGATGGTGTACGCCAGCCTGCCGTACCTGTCGTAGATAACCTCGAAGGCTTCCGGGGATTCGCGTGTGAGCAAGTCGAGGGTGGTTGAGTCCGGTTGTTCCACGCGGCCTCCCTAGCCGAGCTCTGCGCAGGATGCTGGGCGACAAGAATACGAAGCCCAGCGCAGGTCGGATCATCAGAGCGGTGACCTGCTCAGGCGGGTGATCCACCTGCGGGCTGATGACGTATTCCACAGCAGGGTGGCGCCGGGCCCCGTCCCGCTCAACCGAAGATCTGTCCCACCGTGGCCCGGGGAGGACGAACGATGCCGTTTATCGGAGGCGGACACATCTGGCTCTTGCTGATTCTGCTTGTCGTCGTGCTCATCATCTGGGGACCAGGCAAGCTACCGGAGATCGGCTCGGGAATGGGGCGGGCCATCCGTGAGTTCCGACGCGCGAGCAGCGAGGCACAGGACTCCGTGAAAGCCGTGGAGCCCCGCAAAGAACAATCGAGCCACGAGGACGGCAGCGATTCTCACGCGGTTCACATGAGCCAGTAGCTGTGGAAGGCCAGCGCTGACGGCGGTTGCTGGTCCGCCGGTGACAGCAGAAGCATGCCGGGATCGGTGAAGCGTAGGCCAGCACGGAGTGCGACGCCGACGAGAGCGATGGCAGTTCCCGGGACGCTCACCACGATCTCCTGGCCGGCGCATCGCGCCAGCTCGGCTTGCAGCGCTTGGGCGGCGCTTGCCGCATCGCGCCCTGCTACAGGGCCAACGCCGAACGGGCTGAGGTAGCTGTAGGCTGCTGGTTCGTCGTGCCACCTCCACACCGTGGCGCGCGAGCATGTCCCGGCCCACAGCTCGTGATCGACGCGGCGATCGAACCCATAGGCAGCGAGGTCCAGCATGCGCAGCGTGTCCAGGTCCGGCGCAACGGGCTCGAGCCCTTCGACCGGCGCGATGCGCGGCTCGCCCTCAAGGTCGAGGACCGGCGTGACAGGTAGCAGCCCCCGGCGCGCGTAGAGCATGTTCGACACCGGTTGGATCGCCTCGGTGATGGTGATGCGGCGTTGGTATGAGCCGTCCCACGCGAGGTCGAGCAAGCGTCGGCCAACACCTTTGCCCTGAAACTCGGGATGGACGAAGAGTGCGGAGAAGTACCAGCAGTCGTCCCGCACGATTGCGGCGGTGAACCCGATGATCCGGTCTCCATCCTCCACCACGAATGCACGCTCACCGTCGTGCTTGAGCAGGTGGCGATGCACCGCCGCCCACCGACCACCTGGGTCGAAAGGCTGAGCCGGCCACTCAACACCCCGTCGCGTGTGCAATTCATGCTGAGCGGCGACGAACACGGCGAACTCGCCTTCGAGGTCCGCTTCAGTCGCAGAGCGGAATTCCACGGCAGCACTGTACGGTGCGGCTCGCCCTGCCGTCTGAATACGGCCCGCGGAACCTACGATGGGCGCGCCGCGGCAAGCACAGCACCGAGGACCCTGTCGGTCTGACTACGAATCACGTCTTCTGGGCGCCAAGTCGCAGCGATGCTGAGCGCGACGAGTCGACCAGACTCAACGACAGTACGGACAGCCGCGGTAACGTCGTCGACTCCGGGTCCGTGCGGCGCAGGAAATCGGAGCCCATGGAGCAGACCCGCGTCGAACACGTCGAGATCGACATGCAGGTGCAGCGGCCCTTCCGGGAGTGCCTCGCGGACCGCATCGACGCCGGCGCGGCGCACCTTGGACTCGGTCAATGCTGCGACTTCTGGAGGATCGAGATCGCGCGCATCGACGAGCAGCACGCGATCCTCGGCAATCGGCGTCAGGCCGAGCCCCTGCGGCAGCGACAGGTCGCCGCGACCGACAGCTTTGGCGGGGGGAAGCCCACCGAGATAGCCGGACGCCGTCGTCTGCTCCGTGTGGAAGTCGCCGTGGGCGTCGAACCACACGAGCGCCGCATCGATACCGCTTCGCTGCACGCCGGCGAGCACCGCGAGCGCGGTGATGCAGTCGCCACTCAGCACGACGGGCTGCCGGCGCTGTCCAACCCTGTCCGCCAGCGGTGCATAGAGTTGGACCAGATCGAGCCACGGATTCGCTGTGTCTCCCGGCGCTGAGTCGACGGCAAGCGCGTCAGGTGGGAGGGTGACGTTGAGGCCGTTTTCCAACGCGTCGAAGATGTGCCAGTTGAGGATCAGCATGAATCTGATGCTCCGCGTCTTCGCGAAGTGGCTCCAGCGGCGGATGGGCGGCGTCTTCGCCGCCCATCCACACGCTTCAGCTCAGCTAGGGGGCCGTTGTCGCCGACATGATGTCGACGTTGCCAAAGGTCGAGGGGCAATCGGTCAGCGGCCATGGCGCCGGGAGCGCGTGAGAGCCCTGCGCGAACGACGCGGCCCGGTAGCTCTGGATCGGGTCACACACGGCCGCGTTGGCTGCGGATGCCCAGACGCCGACGCCGTAGTCGTTCGAGGCGGCCGCGTAGATGTAGTCGCCCACGCGCTCCTGGTAGAGATCATGCCCCGGGTAGGTCGCACGAAGATCACCCGTCGTGGGTTCGTTGTATTCGGTCGACCATCCGGTTGGCGCACCACTCGAGTCGATGACCGAGCTCAGGAACACGCCGTGGTAGGGACGCGGCGATGTGAAATCGCTCCCCGCCCACGGAGCAGTATCCGCCTCGTACACGACATACGCCTTGGAGCCATCTGGTGAGATCGCCGGGGCACTGTAGAGTGGTCGGTCACCCGCGAGCGACACGCCTGCCGGCGTACTCCAACTGTTCCCCGCGTCGGCCGAGAACGAGAACAGGGTCTTCTCGTGGTTGAGGCCATCGGTTGCATCGGCCCACGCGTCGACGATCTCGTTGGTTGCACCGGTTCCCATCGGAGCGCCGTTGGCGATCGAGACGCTCGGCGATGCGGCGAGGTCCGTCCTCGCACCCGAGTATCCGTCCATCACACACCGGCCGTACACCGGGTCGATGAAATTGCAGGGATCGGTGACACTGTTGATGACCTGCTCCTTGGTCCAGTGGTTTCCGCCGTCGAACGACTTGAACATCACCTGGTTGCTGTGGGTCGGCAGTCCGGCGACCACCGGGCTGGTGAACCGCTCGGCGAACAGGTACACGACGCCATTGCTGTCGGTGCGCAGGGTGCACCCGCTGTAGCCGAAGCTGTTGGGTGTGTTCGGGTTGTTGTTGGTCTGCGCGGAGGTGACCTGCACCTTGGTCCAGGTTGCGCCGCCGTCGGCGGAGTGGAACGCCAGCACCGGGGTGGGCGCGTTGCCGTTCTTGTGCGAACCGTTGCTGCGGAAGTCATTGGAGCAGATGTACGCGTGGCCAAAGAACGGGCTCGATGACGCGTTGTCCGCCCAGATCTGCTCCTTGTCCTGGAACGAGGTCTGTCCCTGCCGGCTGGAGACGATGACCGGCGGCTTCCAGGAGCTCTTGTCCAGGATGGACGACGACGTCGGGTTGTCGAGACGTGAGACGGCCACGCCCACGACTCCGTTGAACACGGGGTTCGGAAACGAGAATTCGACCTGGGTGCTGAAAGCGGTGGTCAGGTTCGCGTAGTACGCGCGTGTCCCGTTGGTCCATGAGAAGCCGCCGTTGCTGTCGGGCATCGGACCGAAGGCGACGGCAGGGTCACCGAACGAGACCAGCTGGTTCTCGAAATACCAGGGAAGCGTGTGGATGGGCCCCTTACTCCCCTTGCACGGGGTGGCGGGGTCGCATGCGGCGGTCGTCCATCCTGTGTATGCCGGTTGGATCCACGAGTGCCCGCTGTCGAAGGAGAAGTAGTCACCCGACACGCCCACACCCGTGGCCCGATCGAGGCACGTGCCGTTGTTGACCGCGAGCGGCTGCGGACATGCCTGCTCATCGATGAAGTCGTTGGATCCGGCGATGAGGATGTTCGGGGAATTGGCATCCATCGCCACGGCCGGCTCGTTCTGATGGTTCTGCGGCGTGTTGCCCGTCGGACTGGCGACGGTGACCAGGCCCGGAGTCGCCTGAGCAAAGGCCACGGTCACCGCGATCAGTACCGCGGTGAGGGAGGCCAACAGTGCAAGAGCCGGCTTTCTCATCATCCTGTTCCTCCTGGACGGTGCCTCGGCCTCCCCTCGCCGCCACAGTCTACCGTTGCGTCCCGGTCGGACCGTCGCAGAAGCGGTCAGGCGGACGCGGTGAGCATGGACTCGCACCTGCGTACGTAGCGCGTGGCGCCCACCGACCGGTAGAAGGAAAGCGCCCGGTGGAGTTCTACATCTGCCTCAGCTCGACGTCCCTGAGCGATCAGCGCCTCCGCGAGTTGCTGCCGATCGTGCGCCTCATCGGTTACCGCATCCATATCGCCGCAGACGTCTGCTGCACGCCGTAAGTCACCCGACGCGTAGCACCGGGCAGCCTCCGCCCAGCCAGATTCCACGCCCGACAGCGCGTCGATCATCTCTTGTGCGCGGCCGATCGCTGCGAATGTCCACGCCATCATGTGGGCGACGTCGCTGATGGAGCGCAAGCCTCGCATCACCTCCGGTTGGGCCATGAATTCATCGACGATCGCAGCTGCTCGATCGATGTCGCCGCTCTCCGCAATGACGTTCGCGCAGCCGGAAACGATGGGAATGAGGAGCTGCAGGTCCTTGGCCATGGGGGCCTGCGCGAGCGCCGTCTCCGCGTCGCTCAGCGCACCTGCAACATCGTCACGGCCGAGCCGGACCAACGCTCGCGCCGTGTAGACGCGCGGAGCGAGGTAATGCGGCCTTCCAGCTTCGACCTCGGCGAGAAATTCGTTCGCCGCGTCCCACGAATCGTCCCAGCGCCCAAGCGAATACAGGAATTCCACGCGAACTCCTCGCCCAAAACGACGCTGTCCAGTCTGACCGAAGCGTGCTGCGTTCTCGGCTGCTTCCTCCCATTTCGTGCATGCTCGTGCCAGCTGCCCGAACTCCCACAATGTCGCCGCCAGGTTGTTCAGCGCCCGGCATATCTCGTCGGGCGCTTTGACCTCGACCGCGACCGCGACGGCAGCTTCGATGTCGTCGAATCCCCCGTAGTCGCCGACGTGCACGCGGGCAACGCCGATGTTGTTGAGCGCATGCGCACGAAGCGCATCGAGGCCAAGCTGTTCGGCCATGCTCAGCGCCTCTCGCCCGCCGCGGACCGCCTCGACGTCATCACCTTCGAGCATCAGCAAGCGGGAGAGGTTGCTTGCGACGCTCGCTCGTGCCGCCGACACGTCGCGACCCTCTACCAGTTCGCGTGCTCGACCGAGGTGCGCGAACGCCTGGTCATGTTCGCCGCGCACCCAGTACACCTGCCCAACGAGGCTTTCCGACTCGGCTGCGCTCTCCTGATCGCCGTAAGCCAAGAGCGAGGCGCTGGCAGACTCGAGCAGCGCCGCGTCATAGTCACCGGCAAAGTATCGGGCGCGACCGAGCCGGAGGAGAAGGTGCGCGCGCTCGGGCGTTCCCTCTCCGGCCAACTCCAGGGCCGATTCGAAGAAACGCGCAGCGTTTGCGTAGGCGTTGAGCGAGAAGGCGCGCGCGCCGGCTTCTCGCAAGCTCTCCAATGCCCGCTCCGCAAAAGCGGCATCGGTCGGTTGACCGCTCGCGCGCCGCAGCTCGAGTGCGCTCAGGTAGTGGTGGGCAAGCATCTCAGCGTGATCCTCGGAACGGCCGAGGGACGCGATCCAACCCGCCGCGCGGACGTGTTTTTCCGCCCTCTGGCCGCGTGGGATCTGTCCATAGGCAACGTCTCGGACCAGTACGTGCAGGAATGTGAACTCCGCCTCGTCGGCCACCGACGACCTGCGCACTCGTTGAATGAAGTCCTTGCGCTCCAACGCGTGAAGGCGGAGCTCGGCCGTCGTACGGTCGATGTCGCCGGTCCCGGCCACCGCGCCGAGCCAGAAGCCCTTGCCGATCACGGCCGCGTCCTGAAGCAGGCTTTTCTCATCCGGTTTCAGCGCGTCGATGCGAGCCGCGATGATGCCCTGCACCGTCTCGGGCAGCGGGAGGTCGATGACCGGCTGCGCCATGAGGCTGCCGATCAACCGCGCCGTGTCGGTGTCCGAGAGCGGCGAAAGGGAAAGCGTCGTGGCGTTCCGCGCTCCGCCGCCCCATCCCGGTCTGCGCTCGAACAGCTCCGGTCGCGCGGTGCAGACGATCAGGAGCGGGACTGCTCCCGCCCATTCGACGAGGTGGTCGATGAAGTCGAGGAGATTGACATCGGCCCAATGCAGATCCTCGAACACGAGAACGAGCGGACCGTTCTCCGCGAGCGCCTCGAGGAAGCGTCGCCATGCAGCGAACGTCTCGCCGCGCTGGTCGCCGCCCGCCTCGGTGCCCAGACTGATGCCGACCAGAGGACGGAGATGTCCCGCAACCCACTGCGCCTCGACCGGGTCGGAGATCGCCAGCCCCACGGACCGCTGCAGCTTCGCGCCCGCCTCGTCCGGAGCATCGCTCCCGAGGATCCCCGCCTCAGCCTTCACCATCTCGGCGAGCGCCCAGAAGGTGACGCCGTCGCCGTAGGGCGGCGTGCGGCCTTGCCGCCAGCGGACGATCTCCGTGGGATCCTGGTCGACCAGGCCGAAGAACTCGGCCACCAGCCGGCTCTTGCCGATGCCCGGGACGCCGGCGATGGTCACCAGCTGCGACGTGCGCTCTCGCCTGACTCGATCCAACAGATCGGTGACCAGGCCGAGCTCCTTCGCGCGGCCGATCAGCGGCGCTCGATCGGTCTTGAGCAGGTCGCCGACCCGCGAGCGCGCTTCGATCGCCTCCCACGCGCCGACCGGGTCCGCTTTGCCCTTGGCTTCGACTGGCTCGACGGCGCGGTAGTCGATCACGTGACGGGTCGCGCGGTAGGTGGAATCGCCGACCAGGATGCTGTTGACCGGCGCCGCGGCTTGCAGTCGCGCTGCCGTGTTGACGACGTCGCCTGATGCCATGCCCTCGCCCTGGGCAGGGCGCGCCCCGAGCGCGATCAGCGCCTCTCCGGTGTTGACCGCGATGCGCAGCCGCAGCTCCGTGTCCTGATCCAGGACCCAGTCTCGAATCGCCAGCGCGGCGCGGACCGCGCGCTCGGGGTCGTCCTCATGTGCGACCGGCGCGCCGAAGAGCGCCACAACTGCGTCGCCGATGAACTTCTCGACGGTGCCACCAAAACGCTCCAGCTCGGTTCGCAGCCGGCTGTAGTAGGGGGAGAGGAGGGCTCGCACGTCCTCGGGGTCGAGCCGCTCGGCCCGGGACGTGAAGCCGACCAGGTCCGCGAAGACGACGGTGACAATCTTTCGCTCCTCCCGCAGAGCAGCCTCGAACGCCGGCATCGCCGTGCCGCACTCGGAGCAGAACTTCGCTCCCGGCGCATTCTCATGGCCACACGTGGGGCAGCCCACCATCGGGCGAAGCGTAGCGCGGCTTGGACGTTGGAGCCGCCAGCTCCGTGACCCAGATGGCACTATCGGGCTCTTCAACCGATGGCAGGAGGACATACGGTGGGAAGCGCTGAAATTCGCGAGGCGCTAGGCACTGCTCGGGCCTATGTCAGCCAGCACCCCGAGCAAGCTCGATACACCGACAGCGTGGCCACGGCGATCCTGAACGAGGGGCTTGCGGTCACCATCAGCGGGCCTGATGGCGCGACGATCCAGACGGACATGCCGCAGTCCGTCGGCGGCAATGGGGCTGCGCCGTCGCCAGGCTGGTTGCTGCGCGCTGCGCAAGCGAGCTGCGTCGCCACGTTGATTGCCATGCGCGCGGCACAGCTAGGCCTGGACCCAGGACCGATCGAAGTAGTCATCGACAGCGAGTCCGACGACCGCGGGATTCTTGGAATCGACGACTCGGTGGCGGCCGGGCCGCTGACCTCGCGCGCTCGGGTTCGGCTCAGGCAGGCGAGCGGCTCGCGCACAGAGCTCGTCGAGTTGGTCAGCTGGGCCGATTCGCATTGTCCTGTGCAGGACGCGGTCCGACGGGCGGTCCATTGCACCTTGGAGGTTGAGGAGTGAACTGGTTTCTCTTGTGGCTCTTTCTGCACATACTCGCGGCCGTGATCGCATTCGGGCCAATCTTCGTCTTTCCAATCATCGGAACACTGGTGGCTCAATCGCCGCAAAACATGCGGTTTGCGGTTGAACTCAATCACCGCATCGAGAGTCGGCTGGTACTGCCGCTGGCCCTGACCATGTTGGTGAGCGGTTCGGGACTCATCTGGACATCGGGCATCAACTTCTTCCAGACCGCGTTTCTCATTGTCGGCGTCGCCCTTTACCTATTGGCTCTGGCCATCGCGTTCGCAGTACTGCTTCCGACAACGCAGCGACTGCTGCAGATCTCCGAACACGCTCCCGCTCCAACACCGGGCGGCGGCGGGCCTCCACCCCAGGTCATGGCACTGGTGCGCCGCAATCAGATGTTCGGC
>VBGJ01000167.1 GCA_005880445.1 Chloroflexota bacterium
TCTCCAACCGGCTGCTCATCGCGTTGAAGGCGCGCGCCAGGGATCGCAGCTCGCTCGGTCCGCGAACGGGGACGCGCGCTGAGTAGTCGCCTGCCTCGATCCTTCGAGCAGCATCAACCAGCCGGCCCGCCCTGGCGGCGACGCGGCGCAGCACCATGACCGCCAGCGCGGCAGCTGCGAGCCCGAGAAGCAGACCAAGGCCGGAGACGAGGCGTCCGAAGGGCGCGGACCCGACCACGCCGATGGCGCTCAACACCAGCCAGACGAACGCGGTGCCGGCAACGCCGAGCGCGAGCACGCCGAGCGCGAGCAGACAGCCGGCGCGACGGACCATGCGCC
Organism: Chloroflexota bacterium; assembly: GCA_005880445.1. GTDB lineage: Bacteria > Chloroflexota > Dormibacteria > Aeolococcales > Aeolococcaceae > CF-75. The sequence goes on from VBGJ01000167.1 coordinate 340, forward strand.
GTCCGTGGTGGCGCCAGTCCTCGCGACTCTGCGGCGGCCAGGGCGAATCCTCCGGCCACCAAGGCGGCCGGCCGGATGGCCGTCCCCACGGATGGCGTCCGCCGGGCCACCAATCCTGATTCCGGCGCGAATCGCGGCTCACGACGGCGCTTCAACCAGCCGGTAACCGACGCCGAACACCGTCTGCAGATGACGCGGCGCGCGCGGGTCCGGCTCGATCTTTCGCCGTATGTTCTTCACGTGCGCGTCGATGGCTCGCTCATACGATTCCACCGCTACACCGTGCACCGCATCGAGGAGCTGCGCTCGCGTGAAGACACGCCCCGGCTGGCGCGCCATGTGCACGAGCAGCTGGAACTCCGTCGCGGTCAGCTCGACGCGCCTGCCATCGACGACGGTCTCCATGCGGGGCACATCCAGCGTGATGGCGTCACCGACGCGGATCAGCGAGTCACCCGAGCGCGCCGCCTCGACGCGGCGCAGCACCGCGCGCACCCTGGCGACGATCTCACGTGGGCTGAATGGCTTGGTGACGTAGTCGTCGGCGCCCAGCTCGAGTCCCGCGACGCGGTCGACCTCCTCGGTTCGTTGACCAGATCGGGATGGCGCTGGCGGGCGATACGGAGTGCTTCCGGCCCGTTGTCCGCGGTCAGCACCTCGAACCCGCCGCGCTCGAGGTAGTCGCGGACCAGGCGGACTATTTCGGGTTCATCGTCCAGTACCAGGACCGTACGCACGACCATCGCATGGTAGGCGTTGGCCAGACGGGCTCAAGAACCCGTCTCGCCGTGCGCCTCGCGATGGAGGGCGTCGAACCGCTCGCCGGCCCACCGGCGGCGAGCGTGTGCGCCCCCGCAGCCACCGAAACCGTGACGACGCCAGCCTGGCCCGGCCAGGCCGAGCATCCGCGGAATCCAGAGACCGCCAAGGAATGTAATGACGACGAATCCGGCGTCGTGCGTGAGCACGCCGACGACGGTGGCGCCGGCGACGGCGACCAGGCTCCAGAAAAAGCGAAGTGGGCGGAACATGGGATGCCTCCGATATTGGTGTGGTTTGCGTCTGCAACCAGTGTGCCCAACGGTTGTGAGCCTCGTATGAAGAGCGCCGGGAGAACGCGCGAAGACCGCCGGGAACGCTCAGCCCGACGTCATCTTCGAGAGAGCGTTCACCAGGCGATCGGATGCCGCGGCCAATCCGTGTCGTGTGGTGAGCGCCGTCAGCCCCGACGCATCGACGGGATAGGAATCGCGCCGGCCGGCAGGCACGGCGATTGGCAGATCCGCTACCGGTGGCACGACGCGCATCGCGCGCTCCAGGTAGTCCCGATCGTGATCGGCCACGCGGCCGTCGCGCAGCACCCCCGCCACGCCGCCGTGGCTGCGTATCAGTTGAGCCGCCGATGCCGGCCCCACGCCCTTCAACCCCGGAAGGCCATCCGACGGATCGCCGCGAAGGATCGCGAAGTCGGCATACGCGCGCCCGGGAATCCCGTAGCGGCGGCTCACCTCGGCCTCATCGACGACAGCCAGCCCCGTTTTCTCCGGGTACAGAACACGCACGCGCATGTCTTCGATGAGCGCGAAGAGGTCACGGTCACCGCTCGCGATCTCGACGGTGCCGGAGGTCTTGGCGGTCCAGCTTGCGATCACGTCCTCCGCCTCGTACTCCCGCACGCCGACGAAGTCGACTCCGATCGCGCCAAGGAACTCGTGGATGACGGGCAGCTGCGGAATGAGTCCGGGCGGCACCGGCTCTGCCGTGCGATGGGCCTTGTATCCGGGGATGAGCTCCACGCGCCACGCCGGGCGCCAGTCTTCGTCATCTGCGACGGCGATATGCTGTGGGTGCCGTGTCGTGATCAGGCGGGTCAGCGTTTCCATGATTCCCTGGACGGCGTTGACGGATCGGCCGTCCGGCGATCGCACGCCGGTGGGCACCCCGTAGTACGCACGAAAGATGTGGCTCGACCCGTCCACGAACAGCCAATCGCACGGCACCCTCGCAGATTAGCGAGCGCGCAACAGATCCACGGTCGGCGCGCGCGTGGTGCAACTCGCGAATCGTGTGGTGGCCTGCCGGGCGTACCGTAGGCGCGTGCACCCGATCGGCGCCATCTCGGCGATCGACCGCTTCGCCGCCGAGCGCGACACGATGCTGACGTCACTCCAGCGGCTGGTGGCGGCGGAGTCGCCATCCAACGACATCGAGGCCTGTCGGCGGTGCGCGCGCGTCCTCGACGACATCGGCAATGCACTGCTCGGCGAGGCACCAGCCTGGATCGAGCGTGACGGTCGTGTGCACCTTCGATGGACGTTCGGAGAGCCGCGGGTGGCGCTGCTCGGACACTTCGACACGGTCTGGCCGGTCGGCACGCTGGCAGCACGGCCGTTTGCGGTGTCCAGCGACCGCGCCACAGGGGCAGGCATCTTCGACATGAAAGCGGGGCTGGTCCAGGGGCTCCACGCCGTGGCCGCGCTCGAGGACAGGGCTGGAGTCGAGATGCTGTTCACCTCCGACGAAGAGATCGCGTCACCGACCTCGCGCGCGTTGATCGAGGATCTCGCCAGGCGGGTCGATGCCGTGCTGGTCCTGGAGCCGAGTCAGCATGGCGCGGTCAAGGTTGCACGCAAAGGCATCTCGCTGTACCACCTGGAGATCGCAGGGCGCGCGGCGCACGCGGGATTGGAGCCGGAGAAAGGCGTCAACGCGCTCGCCGAGCTCGCGCGGCTTGTCATTGCCGTGGAGGCGCTGGCCAACCACGCGCTCGGAACGACGGTCACGCCGACGGTTGCGTCAGCGGGGATCGCAATCAACGTCGTGCCGCCGGTGGCAGCGCTCCACGTCGACGTGCGGGCTCGGACCATCGCCGAGCAGGAGCGTATCGACACGGCCATGCACGCACTGCATCCGGTCTCGCCCGACGCGCGGCTGGTTGTGACCGGTGGCCCTGACCGGCCGCCGCTCGAGGAGCAACGTTCACGCGAGCTGTACAACCGCGCTTCGGCGGTCGCCGCACGCCTGGGCATGGGGGATCTGCACGCGGTGGAGGTCGGTGGCGGGTCCGATGGCAATCTGACGGCGGCGATCGGCACAAGCACCCTCGATGGACTCGGCGCAGTCGGCGGCGGGGCTCATGCGGACGATGAGCACATCGTCGTGTCCGAGATCCCGGCTCGCACGGCACTGCTGCATGCGCTCATTCAGGATCTGCTGCGCGACCCGATCTCGCGCTGATAGCGCCTGCTTCCCTCAGCGTCGATCTCTTGCGTGATAGTGGCGGTATCACCGGCCGCTACAAAGGCCGTTGACGACCAACGTCGTTCTCATCGTTACTGGGATGTTTCCGCATCAGCCTATTTGGCTGAAGAAGAGCGCGTGCTACGGTCGCCGCTCGTGGAACAACTTCCGCCCGGTCCGCCTGCGCCCCCCGATGGCGGTCCGGGCTGGCATGTTCGCGAGCCGGCGCAGCGCCCGACATACGAGCCGACCCCTCCCCCGGTCGAGCCTGTCTCAACTGGACCGGTATTTCAGCCGCCATTGGTGCCGACACCGGACAGTGAGCCACCGAGGAAACGGCGCAGCAATCTCGGGCTGGTGCTGATTGGCGTTGTCCTGTTCGGCCTGGCCGGCGGCGGCGCCGTGTTCCTCACCGGCAATCACGCTGGCCCCTCCTCTTCCGGAGGCGCCGGGTCGGCCAGCTCGGCAAACCCGGGCGATGCGAAGGCCGCGTTCCTCGCTTCGATCCAGCGGACAGAGCGACTCTCCTTTCGCTCTGACATCTCGATGAAGGAAAGCTTCACCGTGAGCGGGCCGGGTGGCACGAACTTTGGAGCGCTGAGCGGTGCCGGCCTCTCGTTCACGATTCATGTCGACCAGGAGAGCGCTCAACGAAGCGAGGTCCGAGAGACGCTTGCAGCGAGCGGAGTCAATCAGACCCTGATCGCCGTCCTCTATGACGGGACCGCGTATCTCTCCACCGACAACGGTGCGCAGTATCAGACCTTCCCGGTCAATCAGGCGGCGAGCCACCAGCTCGACCCCAAGACCCCGCTGCAATTCTTGGAGATGGTTGCGACCGTCAAGCAGACGGGGGACGCGGAGCTCAATGGCGCTCCGGTGACCCAGTACCACGCGGACCTCGACCCGGTGAAAGAGAACGCATTCTTCAAGGCGGCGTTGGCAGCACAGAAGAATCCGTTGGTCAGCAAGCTCATCAACAGCGTGGGCGTGACCGACGGATCGCTCGACGCCTCGCTCGATGGTGCTGGGCACATCGTCAGCGACCGCGGCTACATAGACGCGGCGCTGGACCTTGGTGCGTTCGCGCCAAGCGAAGCCGGATCGACATTGAACGTTCGGGTTTCCTTCACCGGGTGGTTCAGCGACTACGGATCATCGATCTCGATCAGCCGCCCTGGCACCGTCACCGGCTCGACAACGCTCGCCTGAGAACGGACATACTAGCCGCCAATTTCCGGTGGTGGTAGCACGCGACCGCGGCGGCGTTCGAGTGTCATGGAGGCGGAGATGAAGAAGTTTCTGGTGCTGTACAAGTCGTCGATCCCGGCCAGCGAGATGATGGCCCGTGCCACAGCCGAGCAGATGCAGTCGGGAATGGAAGACTGGAACCGATGGGCAGCGATTGCCACGAATGCGATCGTGGACCTCGGCTCCCCTGTCGGAGGGTCGGGTACCGTCGGTGCCGCCATGGTCACCAGCGGCGATCCCGAGATAACAGGGTTTTCGATCCTCCAGGCGGAATCGCTGGCTGCCGTCATGAAGCTTCTCGAAGACCACCCGCATCTGAAGACACCTGGCGCCAGCTCGATCACCGCCATCGAGTTCCTGCCAATGCCCGGCACGGAGCCCTAGTCGGCATACCGCCGCCTTCCACGCCTCGCGGTGGAACGGACTTCCGCGCGGCGGTGACACCGCCGTCGCAGTCCTGCAGCCCGGCATCGGCTCGCGATGCGGCCACACACACTTCGGCGTGTGAAGAACCTAGTTCGGCGCGCGAAGTCTCTGGTGCGCCGTTCAAAGAGGCAGGCTCTGTCGCTCCTCGTGGCGTTTGCGCTCATGGCCGGCTTTGCGGTGGCGTCGAGTCAGTCCGCGCTGGCGGCCGGCTTGACCAACCTGAACTGGTCGGTGTCGAACAACCAGGCTGGGGCCGCCGCGACGAACTACAGCTATTCGTTCAAGACCGCCACCACCGGGACCATCAAGACGATCACGTTCACGGTGTCCGGCGCCGGCTTGGGCGGCGCCCCCGCCATCGTGGTCGCCTACGGCATCGGGGCCGGCACGGTGGCGCGGGCGGGACAGGTCATCACCTACACGGTGACCGCGGCCGTCAGCTTCTCGGCCGGCATCCCCATCTTCATCCAGCTTTCGGGGATGACCAACCCGGCAGCGGGAAGCTACACCACCGCGATCGCGACCAACACCGCCGTTCCCGCCGTGATCGACAACGGCACCACGCCGGCTGTGACATTCGCAGCAACCAATACCGCGGCGACGATCGTGGTGGCCCAGAGCCTCACCTTCACCC
>VBGJ01000249.1 GCA_005880445.1 Chloroflexota bacterium
AACGTCTACATCCCCCAGAGCAACTTCATCACCGGCGGCGGCTTTCTCACGCTGCAGAGCTCGGCAGGCCTCTACCCCGGGCAGACGGGAACGAAGAACAACTTCGGTTTCAATGTCAAGTACAACAAGTCCGGGACGAACCTTCAAGGCAATATCAACGTGATCGTCAGGAACAACGGCCGCGTGTATCAGATCAAGGGCAACTCAATGACGTCACTCGCGGTGCAGGTGTGCACCGGTACCGGCTGTCCGACAGCGGCGAATCCGAGCATCGCGACATTCAATGGCAAGGCCAGCATTCAAGACATCACGGATCCGTTGAACCCAATCTCGATCGACGGCAACGCAACCCTGCAGGTGACGATGCACGACTGTGGCAGCCCCGGAACGAGTGACACGATTGGCATCACGGTCTGGAACAAGTCGGGCGGGATGTGGTTCTCGAGCAATTGGACTGGGACGAAGACCGCCGAGCAACTCCTCGGTGGAGGCGACCTCGCCGTTCATTAGGTCGCCCTCCCTACTCGATCACATGCTCGTTCTGCGAACTCAATGGAAGTTGATCGCGACGCGGCCAACCGTCGTTGTTCCAGGCGGATCATCGCGAGGTAGTTGAGCGGACCAGTCCCGCTGCGGTGATCGCGCCGTTCATCCGGCCAAAGGCGGCAACCTTGGGTGCCTTCCTAGCCACTCTTTCGGGGGACGAGCGAACGAGCCGCGCAGGTTAGCCATGCTCCGGTCAACCCGAGGAGCGTGCCGACCAGCAGCGTGAGCACCACCGGGATCGCGCCCTCGTGCCCGAAGCCCATGATCGCTGCCAGGCTCGCCGCGGTCGGGCCCAGGCCGTATCTCACCTCTTCGCCCAGCAGCGGAAGCAGCCACGCGAGGAACCCGGCCGCCGCGCCGAGCCCGATGGAGACGACAGGGCGAGTGACCACCAGCCCAAACGCGACGCCGATGACAAACGGAGTCCACCACGCCCCGAGCAGCACTCCCGCTATGGCGACGACCAGACCCGTGACGATGGTGACCAGAAGCCTCATTGCTGCAGCTTCCACGTCGCGACGCCACTGGTGGCCGTGGCCTGATCCGCGCTGAGCATCGGGTCCAGGCGCCCGTCCCACCAGGTCTCGACCAGGTTCGTGTACCAGCCCGACGCCGGATTTTCGCTCTGTCCGCCCGGGTAGATCCCCTGGAAAGTACCCGCACCCCAGTCGACGACCATCCGCCAGCTCGGCCCGGAGGTCGAGATCCTGCCGCCGGCCGCGAGCGGAGTGTTGCCATCACCGCGCTCCGCCCGCGGGCCGTAGCTCAGGTCGCTGACCAGAGCGAGGTTGGTCAGCTCGCGAGTGTGCATCCGGCCCCACGTCCACGAGCGTGGACTG
>VBGJ01000250.1 GCA_005880445.1 Chloroflexota bacterium
CGAAGCGAGGAAGTCGCGCGTGTCGGTCTGCAGCGCCGCCATGTCCGCGGCGCTGAGCTTGCCCGGGGCGCTGAGCACGCGATGGATCTCGTTCGCGCGATAGCCAGGGTCGTAGAAGTTGGCCGTCCCGAGGTAGTAGGGGTAGTCGGGCGTGACCTGCCACTGGTTGGCTGACCAGAGGAAACCGCTCGGCGGGTCATATGACTGCGGGATGGCGTCGTAGGGGATCGTGCCAGTGACGTCGGACTCGCCTGTGCCCGCCATCGGCAGCCCGGGCCGGCCCTTCGCGATCTGCGGAAAGTAG
>VBGJ01000125.1 GCA_005880445.1 Chloroflexota bacterium
CGTGCGCTCGAAGTCCAAGCGGTTCTCGTCGCGCGCGGACAGCATCGAGCTATCTCGTTAGTCGACGCGCTTGGCGCCGCCACGACCGAGGCGCGCGATCTGTCGATCCTTCACTACGACGCGGACTTCGAACTCATTGCGAGCGTCACCGGGCAATCCCATCAATGGATCGTCACAAGAGGCACAGCTGACTGAGCACGGCGCTCGGTGGCAGACTTCTGACGGTCAGGCTCGGTGCCGGCGCACCGAGAGGGCGACTGACACGTTGTGCACCGTCGACGTCGAGCTGGACGTCGACGGAGTCGCGGTCACGGTGATCGTGTACGACCCCGGTGTCGTGCCGCTGAGACGCAGCGTTGCTTGCCCCGGAACGGCGACGGAGTTGGGCGATATCGACGCGGTCACGGAGCGCGATGCGCTGACGGCAAGACCGACCGAGCCCTGCCAGCCATCCGACGCCGCGAGCGTGATCGACACCGTCGCCGTGCTCCCGGGCGCAACCGTCGCCGACTGCGGCGCCGCGCTGATCGCGTAGCTGGGCGTCGGTGGCGGTGGCGGCGAGCTCCCGCACCAGTAGTCGCCGTCGTAGCCCGCCGACGGGTACTGCACGAGCCACGTCGCCGTGGCGGTGAACGAGGAGCTGCAGTAGCTCGGCGCCGACGATGCGGTCGGCGCGCCGGCCACCCACGACGGTGATGCGGTGATGCCGTTGGGCGACGTGAACTCTGCACGCCACGCGGCTGCATACGACGACGCGGTGGCGGCCGTGTACCCACCCGTGATCGTGTCCCACTGGTACCCGGTCGAGTACACGCCCACGGTGGCGACGTTCTGTGAGCGCAGGTAATCGATCGAGCCCTGGAGGTCGGCGGCGTTGGAGGAACCGTCGCCGTTCCACGTGTTGCCGGTCTCGACGTCGAGCCACCATGCGTCCTGCGCCGCGTTCTGGCCGCCCGCGGTGACGAGTGCGTTCGCCGCCGCGTGCCAGCCGTAGTCGTACGCGCAGCCGGGGTCGGTGGTGGAGCTCGCGTTCTGGCACAGCGATGGATCGCGGCTGCCGGACGCCGGCCAGTAGTAACTGCTGTGCGGCGCCGGATTCGCTGTGTTCATGTAGAGCTGCGGCGTTGCCGCATACCCCGACGCCCACGTGTACTCGGAGGACCAGCACGGGTTCGCCGACCACGGCCGCCCGTCGGTCGCGCCGACGATGCCGAATGATCCGGCGGCTGGGTAGCTCCCCCCACACTGCGGCCAGGAGATGTCGTACCCGCTCGAGCCGGGCGACGGCGGGCCTGCAGCGCTCGCGGACGCGGCGAACATGCCCTGTGCGGCGACAAGCGCCGAGATGGGCAATACAACACGCGCGGTCAGTGACCGACGACGCACAGGGCACCCCCTCATCACGCGATGCGTACAAATCGACGGCCCGGCTCACACAAGCGGGCCAACTGCCAATTAAAGCTCGATAGCCCCTCATACGCAAGCGCTGTAGGCTGCGCGCGTGAAACGCGCGGGGACGATACCTCTGCTCTGTGGAGTGATCGCCCTGGCGGTGAGCGCAACTGCTGTTGCCATCGCCATCGCGCCGCACGGCTGGCGTGTGAGCGCACTGGTCCACGCGGCGAACACCGACGCCATAGCCCCACTCGCGCGAGAGGCGGACTCGAACTTCGCGTTCGTCCCATCGATCGATCACTACGACGGCGTCTACTTCTATGCGATCGCCCAGGATCCGCTGGCCCGCGACGTTGCGCACAGGCTCATCGACGAGTCCGCATATCGATACGGGCACGCGGGGTATGGCTGGCTCGCGGGGCTCGTGAGTCTGCGCGACCCGGCGTTCGTGCCCGGAGCACTCCTCTTTCTGGGTCTGCTGGGGATGACCGTCGCCGCGATTGCGGCGAGCCTCGTCGCCCGCGCGCTGGGGTGGACTCCGTGGGCCGGCGTGTTCGTGGCAATGAGCCCCGGGCTCGTCAGCGCCGTGATCGCCGACACCGCCGAGCCGGTCGGCGTCGCCGTGATTGCGCTCGCCATCCTCTTCTGGCTGCGCGGCCGCATCGCATGGGCCGCGGTGTTCCTGATCGCCGCGTGTCTCGTCAAGGAGCCGTACGTGCTGGTGCCGGTGGCGCTGGCGCTGTGGGAAGGCATTCGCTGGGTGCGTGGCGCGCGGTCAAGTCACCTGGTGGCGCGGGGACTGGCGCTGGCGGCCGGCCCGTTGCTGTTCGGCGTCTGGTACGCATATCTCCGCTTCAACTTCGGCTTGTGGCCCTTTCGCGCGAGCGTCAGTCTTTGGGGGCCTCCCATCGTCGGATGGGTCGACACATTCCGACGCGCGCTGGGGCTGGCCGGCACCGACTTCAACGGAGCGCAGCTCGGTGCCGTGGTTGTGCCGCTGCTGGTCACGCTCGCCGCCGCGCTCATCTTCGGTGCGCTTCGCGCGCTGAGGCTGCGCACGCCGCTCGACGTGCTGTTCCTCCTGTTCTTCCTTCTTACTGCACTGCTGAACTGGTGGACGCTGCTGTATCCGAAGGATCTGGTGCGCGAGCTCATCGTGCCGCTGCTCCTGCTGCCCGCGGTCATCGCGTCGCTGCCTTCGACGCAGAAGACGACGGCGGTCAGCGCGCCCCCGGCCGCCTGACCCAGAGAAAGCTCGTGAAGTTCTCCGCGATGTCCTGCAGGTCGCGCGCCACCACCCGAAGCCCATACAGGTCGGCGAGGGCGCTGCTGCCCATGGTCGCCACGGTGGGCGGCAGCTCACCGCGCCCCAGCAGCTCGGCAACCTTCGCGTGATCGATCAGATCGCCTTCGCCGCTCTTCAGGCGGAGGTGCGAGTAGTCGCGGTCGAGCGTCGTCCGGCACTGGCTCAGCACCTGCGGGTGCGTCATGATCGTGTCAACTTTGTCTATATCGGCTGTGGGCGCAACCATGAGCGCGTGTGCGATGCGAATCTCGAACTCCTCCACGATGGCGAAGCGACGTTGCGCCATCGCCTGGATCGACTCGGTGACCACGCCGCCATGTGAGCTGTGGATGGCGAAGAGTCCGCGGTCGACTGCTCCCGCCTCGAGTGCTCGCAGCACGTTCTCCGTCGTGTGGAGGTACGCGAGCTCGTACCGTTCGTCGGGGCTGCGGCTCACGTAGTGGCGCGCTGCCTCCTCGTTGAAGCTCCCAGGTCCTCCCTGGATGCCGATGACGAGCTTGTCGGTGTCGATTCGATCGGGCAGCAGGGCGTCGAACACGGCGTTCTCCGCGTCCGAGAGGAGCACGCGCATCGCGGCGGTGTGCGGATTCTGCGTCTCCAGGTCGATGAACAGCTGCCAGGTGTCGTTGCACACCTGGTCGGCGACCTCGTGCAGCTTGCGTGTGCCCAGTGTGTCGACCTGCGTGGGCACGAACCCGAATCGCTCGAGGGTGCGCCCCACGAAGTGCGTCACCCCCTGACTCGCGGCGGCGAGGCGGTCGTGCTCGTCGGAGCTCATCACCATCGTGGTCAGCCCCTTGCGCTCGAACAAATCCTTCCATTCGTCGAACGCGTCGCCGTCCATGCGCAGGCTGTCGAGCACGATCCGATGCCCGGACAGCGTGCCGGCATCCGCGCTGTCAGGCCCGAATAGCGGGTGCGTCAGCAGTGCGCTGCACGAAGGCGGCAGATGGTGCTCGAAGACACGCCGTGGCAGCACCTTCACCGAAAGCACATCGGCGAAGAGCGGGGCGCCCGAGAGCCCGGTCAGCCGGGTGGCGTGCTCCGCGACCGTCGGCTCGAGCGCGGAGATGGGAACGCAGTAGAAGATCGCGTCCGTACCCAGCGCGTCGTCGAGGTCGACGGCGCGCACGCCATCCGCTCTGGCCGCCGCCATTGCGGCGGGGTTGACGTCGTGCACGCACACATCGAAGTCGGAGGCGAGGATCGCGGCCCACAAGCGCCCGAACCGGCCGTAGCCGATGATGGCGGCGGAGGCGGGCAGCACGGCGCACCATGGTACGGGGGCGCCCGCCGGAACCGCCTGACGCGCAACAATGTCAACGAGCGGGTTCCATCAAGAGGAGGGCCGGGCATGGCTGAGGCGACGACCGCGAAGAGCGGGACGGACACGTGGTCGCTGATCCACGAGCAGCGACAGAAGGTGGGCGACATGCTCGCCACGCTGAACGATCAACAGTGGGAAACCGCATCCCTCTGCGCCGGCTGGCGTGTGCGCGATGTGGCCGCGCACAACATCGAGACGCAGCTGATGACGCCGGGCAGGTTCATCTCCCAGTACCTCGGCACGGGCTTCCGCTTCCACGCGATGAATGCCAAGGGTGTCGACGCTCACCGCACACAGCCGGTCTCCGACCTGCTGGCACAGTTCCGCGAGACCGCCAAGCGCTCTACGGCACCGCCCGGTCCGTTGATGACCATGCTCGGTGAGGCGGTCATCCACGGAGAGGACATGGCGCGGCCCGTGGGAAAGCGCATCGACATATCACCGGCGACGCTCGTCGAAGCGCTGAACTACGCGCGCAGGACGGCTCCGCTGCTGCACGGCAAGCAACGCAGCGCTGGGTTGAAGCTGCGTGCGACCGACGTCGATTGGAGCGCCGGCGAGGGTCCCGAGGTGAGCGGTCCCGCGGCATCGATCATCCTCGCGATCTGCGGACGCGCAGCCGGCCTCGGTGACCTCACCGGTGATGGGGTGGACACGCTGCGCCAGCGCATGTCGTAGTGGCCGGCAGACGGCCATCGCTAGTCAGTTCCAGCATCCGTCGGCATGGTTCGCGAAGCAGGTGGTTCGCGCCGACGGCGTAGCCGAGCACCGTCGTGTCGAGAAGGATCACCGGGAGCGGCGGCCGCGGACCTCATCCAACTGCCGGCGCAGCTGTGCTGGATTTGGCACCGGCATAGGGCGCGTCCTCAGCACAGCTGCGAGAGCGGCGCGGCGCTCCTCCGACCGGCCGACGACGCGCACGACGAAGGCGGCCAGGTCGCGGACGTCGATCAGCTGAACGTGTTGGTGCAAGCGATCCGGTACCGGTAGCTTCCCGTCGCGTGCTATCTGTTGCACCCACCACGTGAAACGATTCGTGTAGTCGTGCGGGCCGACCACCACCGTGGGACGGAGGACCGTCAGGCGATCGCCCAGGGAGGCTCGCAGCGCGGATTCGCACAGCGCCTTCAGGCCGCCGTACGAGCGGGGGTCCGTGTCAGGAATGGACGCCTCAACCCGCATGAGTGCAGCGTCCTCGCCGGCCCCCGGGGGCAGCGGTGTCTCGTAGACGGACACCGTGGAGATGTACACGTAGTGCTGCGTGTGGTCGTGCACGGCGCGCGCAACCGGGCGCACCTCACTGGGGCGAAAGCCGCTGACGTCGACGACACAGTCCCAGTCCTGCGCGGCCAGCGTGGCGGTATCCTTGGTCCGGTCACCGATGATGCGGGGCACGGCAGGAAAGAGGGCGCGGTCCGTGCCACGGTTGAACAGGGTGACGTCGTGCTTGGCGTTGAGCGTGGCTTCGACGATGCCTCTCCCTACGAAACGCGTGCCGCCCAGAGCGAGAACCTTCATGCGCACCCAGTATCACGTGTTTGCATTTGGGCTCTGATCAAGGTCCATGGCCATGCGCATTCCAGGACCGAAGCGCGTGGACGCCGAGCCTCGGACGGCAAAACCAGTGCCCGCACCACGCGCGGAAGGGATCACGTGAAGCACTGGGTAGATGGTGGCCGAACCGACCTGGCCAAACCTGGTGCACTCGTAAGACATCCCTGTCGGCGCATGTCGGCGCAGCCCCGCTGGACGGTCCGCAAAATGAGGATGGGCTACCGACGGGAGCGCCCCCTCGGCGTTGAGGTGGGGAGAGCCACGATATCCAGCTCCGCCTCGAGGCCTCGCAGGTCGTCCGGGTTTGCCGTGTACAACCGGGCCCCGTTGGCGTGCGCGGTGGCAGCGATGAGCAGATCCATGACCCTTGGTCGCGGCTTCCGCCCGGCCTGAACGACCGCTGCCGCCAAGCGTCCGTAGCTGCGCGCCACCGCCTCGTCGACGGGCAGTGGCTCGAAGCGCTGCTCGACCACCGACAGCCGGCGCAACCGTTCGGCGCGCACGGTACCCTCCTTAGCGACGAGGACACCGAAGTGCAGTTCCGCCAGGGTCGCTGCGCTGACGGCCAGCTCCCCCTCGAGCCGCCCGACGCCTGTCGCCACGACCACGCTCGTGTCGAGGACCGCCTTCACCTATGGCGCTCAAGAACCCGGTCGTCGAACAAGTTGCGATCTGTTGCCCACGCTGGATCCGAAGGCCCCGTGAAGAGTTCCGCGATCTCCTCGAAGCTACGCCATGGCTGGCGGTCAACGACCGGGACCAGACGTACAGCCGGCCTTCCGCTGACCGTCACCGTGACGACCTCGCCGGCCTCTGCACGGCGCACCAGCTCGCTGGCGCGCTGGCGAAGCTCCCTCAGCCCAATGGCGTCCATAGCGGCCATGGTAGCACATGTGATAACAAGAGGGGCGGGCAGCCACCGCGGTATCCGTCCTCGCGGATGCGGCCGCGGCCAGCAACCGCGGACCCTGAGGTCAGCTCGCCGGGGCAACCCCGGCTCGGTCGACGTCGCGCCAGAGCTGCACACCGTCGATCTGCGCCGGCGGTCGGCCGAACAGGTCGGTGAAGAACGCAACCATCTGCCCCCGGTTGGCCATCGGCCCGACGACCACGTCCTTGACGCCGTCTGCCTTCAACACATCCGCGACCACAGAGCGCAGGAAGCCCCTAACGACGATCACCACACCGGTGTCCTGAATCCGCTGCATGATGGTGTTGAGTGCGTCGGGCGGAGGTCCGTAGTTCGGATCGCCGCGACTGTTGATCGGGATGAACGCATACGCCTCGGGCATGGCGAACGAGTCGCCGGCCACAGCGCCCCACAGCATCGGATCGGCGCCGGCGCCGTCGCGGAAGAATGGCGCAACAAGCAGCGTCGTGCCGTCACGTATGCCGTTGTGTTGCAGTCGCTGGAAGAAGGCCGGGATGGGGACGCTCGTCGTGGAGAGATCCGCGGGGAGCACCGGTATGAGCGCCAGCGCCACCAACGCCAGCCGCGGCGCGGACTGCCGCCAGTCGTGCCGTGACAACGCGCTGTCGATCGCCATCCCCACGAGCACGGCAATCGCCAGCCACATCAGCACCGCCACGCGATTCGGCTGGATGTCCTGCAGCACCGGTATGGGCGTCAGCAGACGAAAGGGCAGCAGCCATTTGCTGTCGTGTCCTGCGATCTCGAGATGCGGACCCATGGAGAGCACGAGCGCGGCCAGGCCCGCGATCGCCGCAACGCGCACCCGCAGGTCCCCCCAATGGCGGGCGATGAACGCAACCAGCAGCACGAGCAACGGTAGACTGAGGTACGCGTTGGCCTCGTGCGCGAAGCCGCTGAAATGATTGGAGACCGAATCGGCAGTGGCCGGGTTGAAGAGCTGATAGCTCGTAGGCAGCACGATATTGAGCAGGTCGGTCGAGAAGGTCTCGGGCGACTGCAGCGGACCGTGGACACGCTGCGAGCCAAAGAACTGTTCCATCAGCGGAAACGCCGCGAGCACGAGGAACACCGCGGCCGCGACCCCGAGCGCGGTGGCAAACGGGCGCACGAGCAGCTCTATCTCGTCCCGCCGGTGCACAGCCAGCACCACCAGGGCCACCAACCCGACGAGTGCGGCGGTGACCAACAGTTCCTCCTCGGTGAGCAGTTGAGCGAACGCCAGCAAGCCAAGCGCGACACCGATCAGCACTGGTGAGCGCCGGCGACGCACCACGAGCTCGTCGAGACAGAGGAGCAACAGGGGCGGGAAAAAGGCCAGCGCCAGGTCGAGGTGCAGCACTGCCTGCGGGACGACGTAGGGCGAGAAGCCGTACACGGCGCCACCGATCAGCGGTGCGACAAACCCGCGTGTATAGCGCCGCAGCGCGAAGTAGGCGAACCAGCATCCGAGCGTGATCCCCGCGACCAGCACGATGTTGTAGGCAGCAATGGGTCCGAAGAGCAGCGTGATCGGCGAGGCGACGACGCTGACGAACAGGATGGGCGTGTTCCACATCACGTTGACGCCGGTAGGCGCGTTGAGCAGATGCGTGAAGAAGGGATTGGTCAGATGGCTGATGGCATACGGACCCCAACGCAGATACCAGATCGCCTGTTCGGGGTCGCAGCAGTGGCCGATCCACGAGTTGGGCGGAGCCCCGAAGATGTCGTGCGTGAGCGCGAGCGTGCCACCGAAATAGAGGAGCAGCGCGCCGAGCGCCACCGGGAGTCGCAGGGTCCGCTCCGGACGCCGGCGCGGCACCGGCGCCATCGGAGCCGGCGCCTCGCCCGTGCCGAGCAGGTGCCCGCCAGGCGCATATCGCGGGTTGGCCGTCAATGCCTGCTCCACGCGCGGAACGGATACAGCGTCACAAACCAGTATCCAAGGATCGCCACATAACCGAAGACCGCCGCACCGGGCAGCCATCGGCTCGAGAAGAGCTGCGCCACTGCAGCGCGAATCACCGGCGTCACGATCACCATGTAGTAGAGGTAGGAGGTGCGGTTGCCGTAGGTCCCCAGCGGGGCTGCGCCCACCACGAACGGCACGAAGGTGGCGAGGAACCACGCGACGCACCGGGTCGAG
>VBGJ01000126.1 GCA_005880445.1 Chloroflexota bacterium
ACGGTTCGGCGGCCACCCCGTGTCGAGCTGTGAGATCGCCGGCGAGCTGCTCGAGGCGATCGGCGCGGCGCGCCACGATGGTCACGTCGTGGCCGCGTGCCGCGAAGCCACGCGCGAACTCCGCGCCTATTCCGCTCGACGCGCCGGTGATGAGAACCGGGATGGATGACGGCACTGCAGATGGCATGACGTGCTCCGCACCGAAATGGGGCTTCCTGATCTCGATGTAGCGTACGCAAACCGCTGGGTCGTCCGCTCTGGACCCTTTGCTACGATCGCCCGGCGATGCTGTCGGACTACGCGCCGATTCTCGTCTTTCTGGGTATCTGCGTCGCCTTCGCAGTGGGGGTGCCCACGCTCAGCGCGCTCCTCGGGCCACGTCACCCGTCCCCGGCGAAAGACCTGCCGTACGAGTCCGGCATCGTGCCGCGCGAGACCGCGCGCCGCCGCTTCTCGGTCAGCTTCTACGTCACGGCGATGCTCTTCATCATCTTCGATGTCGAATCGATCTTCCTGTTCCCCTGGGCGACGATCGTGCGCCAGCTCAAGGTGTTTGGCATCGTCGAGATGGGCATCTTCATCGTCACGCTGCTGGTCGGACTCGCGTACGTCTGGCGCAAGGGAGCGCTGCGGTGGGACTGAGCCGGTCTGGAGATCTGAGGATGTTGCGCGGACAGGGCTCAGCCTCTGTGGCACTGAGTGGTGAGACCATCGCGCTGCCGCGAGTGGGAGCTCAGGAGCGCACGGCGGTGCAGAGCGGCGTGATCACCACCAGCATCGAGAAGCTGATCCAATGGGGACGGTACAGCTCGCTGTGGCCGGCATTGTTCGGGCTTGCGTGCTGCGCGATCGAGATGATGGCAACGGGTGCGTCGCGGTATGACATGTCGCGCTTCGGAGCGGAGGTGTTCCGTGCATCCCCGCGGCAGGCTGACGTGATGATCGTCGCCGGCCGGGTGTCCCAGAAGATGGGTCCTGTGCTGCGTCACATCTACGACCAGATGCCGGAGCCGAAGTGGGTGATCAGCATGGGGGCGTGCGCGTCGAGTGGGGGGATGTTCAACAACTACGCGATCATCCAGGGCGTCGACAAGGTCGTTCCGGTCGACATCTACCTGCCCGGCTGCCCACCCCGCCCCGAGGGTCTGCTGGACGCCATCATCAAGCTGCAGAAAAAGATCGCCCGGGAGCGTCCCGGCTCGCTGCTGGGGTAGCCGTGACCACGGCACATCAGGCCGAGGCGAGCCGCCCGGTGCACGGCGCACGCGCGGCCGAGCTCATCGCGCGCGAGCTTCCCGACGCGGTGCTGCGACGGGGTGTCGCCTACGGGGAGGAGACGGTGTGGATCGCTCGCGAGCGGCTCGTAGAGGTGTGCACGCTGCTGCGGGATCACGCCGACGGTCGCTACCGGATACCGCTGCACGTCACCGCGGTCGACTGGCCGGATCGTGAACCCGAAGAGCCTCGCTTCGACGTGGTGTACCAGCTGCGCTCGCTGCAGCACAACGACACGTGCCGTCTGATCGTGCGCGTGCCGGAAGACGATCCCTCCGTACCGTCTCTGGAGAAGGTGTTCGCCGGCATGGACTGGCATGAGCGCGAGGCATACGACCTCCTGGGGATCACGTTCACCGGACATCACGACCTGCGGCGGCTGCTGCTGCCCGCCGACTGGGAGGGCCACCCGCTGCGGAAGGACTACGTGTCGTTCGGCGAACCCGTTGCGTTCACTCACAACCTCGAGTGGGCGCTCCCTGAGCAGGAGCGCCCACGCGATCTTCCCGGAGAGACTCGGTGACCGCACTACCACCGGTGCAACCGCCGCCATCGCGGGACCCGCTCTCGGAGCAGTACGAGCATGGTCGCGACCTCCTCGGCGTCGAGACCGGCCTCGACAGCGTCGACCTGGTGCAGCTCGGCGAAAGCACCATGGAGCTCAACATGGGGCCGCAGCATCCATCGACGCATGGAGTCTTGCGGCTGGTGCTCGAGCTCGACGGAGAGATCGTTCGTCAGTGCAAACCCGACATCGGTTACCTGCACACGGGATTCGAGAAGGACTTCGAGCGACACAACTACCAGCAGTGCATCCCGTACACGGACCGGATGGACTACCTGTCGCCGCTCTTCAACAATCTCGGCTTCTCACTTGCGGTGGAGCGCCTGCTCGGCATCGACGTCCCGCCACGCGCTCAGTACCTCCGCGTGATCATGTGCGAGCTGACACGGATTGCGAGCCATCTGCTCTGGTACGGCACGAGCGCGCTCGACCTAGGGGCGACCACACCGTTCGTGTATGCCTGGCGGGATCGAGAAAAGCTGCTCGACATCAACGAGCTCGTCAGCGGCGTGCGCATGCACACCTCGTTCATCCGGGTGGGTGGGCTCCTCGCCGACGTTCCCGACGAGTTCTACGGGCTGGTCAGCGAGGTGATCAAGACCTTCCCGCGCCGCATCGACGAGCACGAGCTGCTGATCACGAAGAATCCGATCTGGCGCGAGCGCACCATCGGGCTCGGGGTGATCAGCGCCGAGGACGCGATGTCCTACGGCGCCTCCGGACCGGTGCTCCGCGGCAGCGGCATTCCGTACGACCTCCGGAAAGCGCAACCGTACAGCTCATACGACCACTTCGACTTCGATGTACCGATTGGACGGAACGGCGATGTGTACGACCGGTATCTCGTGCGCATGCAGGAGATGCGCGAGTCGCTGAAGATCCTCGATCAGGCCTTCAACCACCTGCCCGACGGCCCCGTGAACTCGAGCGACCGCCGCGTCACTCTGCCCCCGCGCAATGAGATCAACACCAGCATGGAGTCGCTCATCTACCACTTCAAGCTGGTCACCGAGGGCTTCCGCACGCCCGTGGGACACGTGTATCAGGCCGTCGAGTCGCCCCGCGGCGAGCTCGGCTTCTACATCGTCAGCGACGGCAGCAACCGGCCGTACCGCGTCAAGGTGCGCGCCCCGTCGTTCAGCAACCTCAGCGCCCTTCCGCACATGGTGCACGGTGAGCTCATCGCCGACGTGGTCGCGGTCATCGGCTCCATCGACATCCTCCTGGGAGACGTCGATCGATGACACTCGGTCCCGAGACGCGGGCCGAGATCGAGCGGGCCCGCGGACGCTACCCGCGGGCGCAGAGCGCGATCCTCCCCGCCCTGTGGGCCGTGCAGCACGAGGTCGGCCACCTCACACCGGACGCAATGACCGAGGTGGCGAGCCTGCTCGAGGTGACGCCGAGCGAGGTCGAGGCGGTCTCCACCTTTTACTCCATGTACTTCCAGAGGCCCCATGGCCGTCACGAAGTGCTCGTGTGCATCAACGTGTCGTGCGCGCTGCGTGGCGCGGACGGCATCGTGGACCACCTCACGCGGACGCTGGGCTGCGAGTCCGGCTCCACCACGGCCGACGGCGAGTTCACCTGGTCCAGCACGGTGGAGTGCCTGGGGGCGTGTGGTGGCGCGCCGGCGATGCAGCTGGACCATCGATTCGAGGAGAACCTGACTCCGGACCGCGTTGACGCGATCCTGGCACGCGCGCGCAATGGAACGAGTGCCGGCGCCAAGCGGAGCGTCCGGCAGCGCCGGGACCGATAGGATTCAGCGCTCGAATGGCGGAGCACCAGCTTCTCACCAAGGACTTCGGCACCGAAGGCCTGCAGACGCTTCCGGTGTACGAGCGGGTCGGCGGCTACCAGGGCCTGCGTGACGCGTTCAAGAAGTTCACACCCGAGGCGCTCGTCGAGGAGGTGAAGCTGAGCGGCGTGCGCGGTCGCGGCGGCGCGGGCTTCCCCACCGGGGCGAAGTGGTCGTTCCTGCCCAAGGACGTGTTCCCACGGTATCTCTGCTGCAACGCAGACGAGTCCGAGCCCGGGTGCTTCAAGGACCGCTACCTCATCGACGAGAGCCCCCATCAGCTCATCGAGGGCGTCCTCATCGCAGCGTATGCCCTGCAGGTGAACATCGCGTTCATC
>VBGJ01000127.1 GCA_005880445.1 Chloroflexota bacterium
GCGGCTTCGCCTGCGACGTGGTCGTGCACGGCGGGGCCGGCGCGTACATCTGCGGTGAGGAGACGGCACTCATCGACTCGCTGGAGGGCCTGCGGGGTCAGCCGCGTCTGAAGCCACCCTTTCCGGCGGTGAAGGGTCTGTACGGACAGCCGACCGTGGTCAACAACGTGGAGACGCTTTGCAACCTGCCGCACATCGTGCTGCGCGGTGGCGCGTGGTTCAAGTCGCTCGGCACCGAGAGCAGCACCGGAACGCGCGTCTTCTGCTGCAGCGGGCACATCAAACGGCCGGGGTCTTACGAGATGCTGCTGGGAACGCCGATCCGCGAGCTCCTCGAGGAGGAGTGCGGCGGCATGCTGGCGGGCAGCACGCTCAAGGCGTTCCAACCCGGCGGCGGGTCGATGCAGGTGCTGCTGCCCCAGCACGTCGATCTGCCGCTCGACATGGCCGAGGTCCAGAAGGCGGGCTCGTCGCTGGGCGCGGGCGCCATGATCTTCATGGACCAGGACACGTGCCTGGTGGACGTGTCCATGCGACTGGTCGACTTCTACCAGCACGAGTCGTGTGG
>VBGJ01000041.1 GCA_005880445.1 Chloroflexota bacterium
TCCACGCTTGGTGCGTCGTCCACCTTCGTCGCGAAATGCGCGGCATCGATGCTATCGATGCGCCATCCCTCCGTGAACGTTGCACGCAGCTCCATCTGTGTGACACGCCGCGGCCCCCAGTCGCCAGGCTGGCGCTCGCTGAAGCACAGGAGGTACAGGTGGCCTCCCGGGCGAAGCACGCCATGCACACTGCGCTCGTAGCGAGGACGGTCCTCGTCGTCGAACACATGAAATACGCCGGAGTCGGTCACCGTGTCGAAATCGCCGAGGTCCTCGCCCAGGTCGAGGACATCAGCCACGTCGAACCGGACGCGCACACCGCGCGTGCGCGCCTTGTCGCCGGCTTGGCGGATCGCGTCCGCGGCTCCGTCGACGCCGACGACATCCAGCCCGCGCGCGGCGAAGTAGATCGCGTTCTCTCCGGTGCCGCAGCCGACGTCGAGCACGCGTCCCGCAATCCGGCCTGCGCCCGCAAGCGTCACGAACTCGGGCTGCGCCCGCCCGATGTCCCACGGCGGCGAACCCGCCAGGTACATCGCCTCGAAGCGCTCAGCCATGATCACGCGCCTCCCGGCATCGCTAGCGCGCGCGGTCGATGAACCGCTGCAGCAGGGAAAGAGCCCAGCCGTGCTGGCCGACCAACTCCTCCGGATGGCACTGCACGGCGACCACCATGCGATCGTCGGACTCGACGCTCTCCACGGTCCCGTCGGGGCTGTGCGCCACCGCGTGCAGCCCCGTAGCGACGTCCTTGATCGATTGGTGATGCAGGCTGTTGACCCTCACGCCCGTGCTGCCGATCGCCTGGCCCAACTCTGAATCGGGTTCTGCCTCGACAGGATGCGCCAGTGCATCCCGCGGTTGTCCGTGGAGGTCGTGTCCGTCGATGTGCTGGTGCAGTGATCCACCGAGTGCGACGTTGATCAGCTGCTGCCCGCGGCAGATGCCGAACACCGGCAGCCCGGCGCCCACCGCCGAGCGGACCAGGGTGATCTCGGTTCGGTCGAGGCCGTGATCGACCTCGTCGGTCGGCTCCAGCGGCGTCTCGCCGTATGCGGAGGGGTCGACATCCCAGCCTCCGGGAAGCAGCAGGCCGTCCACGCCGCGCATCACCGCCGTGGCCTCGTCGGGCTCCAATCCGTCAGAACGCGATTCAACGACGACGGGGTTTCCGCCTGCCGCCTCCACCGCGCGAAGATACGGCCCGTAATACGCCTGGCCGCGTAGCGGACTGCAGGTGACTCCGATCCTGGGTTTGGACATCTCGGCTTGTTCGCTCATCTCCGTGGAAGGCGCTGGCTTGCATGGTTCGTGCTCGCCGCCGGCGCCGTCATCGCCGGCCACGTGGTGGGGCTCGCCGCCTCCCCACCCGGGTTGTACAGCGACGAGGCGTCGATCGGCTACAACGCTTGGACGATCGCACACTTCGGCACCGATCAGTACGGCACGCCGTGGCCTCTGCTGTTTCGCGATTTCGGAGACTACAAGAGTCCGCTCAGCACGTATCCACTCGCGCCGCTGACGTTGTTCCTCCCGCTGACGCCGACGGTGACGCGTCTCCCGTCGGCGTTCGCCGGTATCGCGCTGGCTCTCGTGGCGAGTCTGCTCGCCTGGCGCCTGACGAGCTCTCGCGTCGTGGCGCTCCTGATCCTGCTCGAAACCGCGTTCGAGCCGTGGTTCTTCCACACCGCGCGCATCGACCTCGAAGCAGACCTCTTCACCGTGCTCTGCTTCGTGATTGCGTTCGCCGCGCTTGCCAGAGGCGGTGCAGCGCGAGTGGGCGCCTGTGTGGTCGCCGGGCTCGCGGTGGCACTGGCGACCTTCGCGGCGCAGCCCGGCAGGTATTTCGCGCTCGTGATGCTCGTTCTGATCGTTGTCACGCACTTCCCAACGTTGCGATGGAAACGAGCCGTGGTGCTGGCGGCACCTGTGGCGCTAGCTGCGCTCGTGCTGCTTCTGGGGACGTCAGGGCACGCGACCGCTCGGCTGGCCGGCGTATCGGTCTTCGATCACCAGTCAGTCGCCGGCGGAATCGCGGCGTGGATCCACAACTACTTCCAGTACTTCAGTCCGGATTTCCTCTTTCTCCACGGCGACCCGAATCCGCGCCACAGCTCGGGATTCGGGGGCCTGCTGTTCCTGACCACCATCCCGCTGCTCGTCCTTGGCATCGCCGTCTGCGTCCGCGGATGGCGGGAGCCGATGTGCCGCCTCGCCCTCGCCGGCATCATCGTCGCGCCGCTCGGACCGGCGCTCACCACCGGGATCTCGGCCCGGCGCGACATCGTGGTCCTTCCGTTTCTCATCCTCCTGCTCACCTTCGGGTGGGAGGCGGCGCTGCGGTTTCTTCGCGGCAGACGTCTCCGGATGCTGCTCGCGGGCGCGCTCATCGCTGCCTCAGCCGGTGCGTACCTCGTGGACTACGCGACGGCGTACCCGGTTCGGGCGGCGCATGCGTTCGACACGGGAGTGGTCCCTGCGCTTGTCGCCGCCCACCGTGCTGCCGGCGATCGCACCATCCTGGTCTCGCGCCGGATCCAGGACCTTCGCGAACTGGCTCTCGTCGCCCTTCTGCCGGCTCCCAGTCCGGGCGACGTGCTCCGGCAGCTGCACATGACGCTGCTGGTCGCGCCCTCACAGCTGGCCGCCATGGTGCCGGGGGACGTCGCCGTGCTGACCGGCGCCGACCCCGCGCCCCCAGGCTCGGTGCGCATCGACCGGGAGACGATCACCGGGCCGGGCTCTCTCGGAGGCCCGCCGAGCACGATCGTGCTTCTCGACGTCTACGTGCGACGGTGACGGGACGTTTGATCACCGCTCGCCCACGTTACGCTCGGTGTCGATGAGACTCGCAGCCCTGGAGCGCAGCCTGCGCCGGTTCGAGCGACGGCTCAGCATCGACCGTCGGGGGCGATCGGTTTGGGTCTGGCTCCTGCCGCCACTCATCGGCGTGATCACGGGCCTTGGCTCCGCATTCATGCCCGGCATCCCCGATGACTTCGGGTGGTCGCTGCGCCTCACGCTCGGTGTGTTCGGGTTCGTCTCCATGACGGCGATCTCCGCGATCTACCTGATCGCGTTCGACTACGACCACAACCAGCACGCGGACGAGCTGAAGCGTCGCTGAGTGACAGCCGGCGTCAGCGCCCTCGCGGCCGGCGCTGCAGGCGGCGATGCACCGACATGAACGTCCGTCCCCGATAGCGGCTGTCCGGGCGCGGCCGCGTCGGCGGGAGGGTCGATCCCCACCAGAGCAGCGCGCCGATGGCCAGGGCCACGACGATCACGACGATGACCGCGATCATGCGGTCAGTGTAGCCCTCGTCGGTCTGCGGCAATGGGCCCGTCTGTGAGGCATGCGGCTCCTGAAGCGTCTGCCCACTGTGAAGCTATAGGTGTTTCCGATATGATCTGAAGCGATGAGGAGGCTTGGGGGAGCTCCTGACGGCGTTCGGCTGGCCGAAGCACAGGCGGAGGCCGTCGAGCTGGTGGGTCATGTGGTTGCCCGTGGGCGGCCGGCGCCAGAGATGTCTGTCCGCGAGCGATTGCGCCACGTGTTCTCCTACCGCGACACCCGGGCCCTGGTCTTCATCTTCCTTGCCACCCAGATCCTGGATGCGGGCACGACGGCGTACGCGCTGCAGACGGGGCGCTTCCGCGAGGGCAATCCGATTTTCGGCAGCGTCGTGGACGCACAGCCGTACCTTGCATACATGGCCAAGCTGGGCATCGTGTTCTTTGTCCTCATCACCCTGCTCCTGCTCCGGTTGCGCTGGCGGATGCGCCGAATGGTGCTGGGACTGTTCGCGCTGGTGAGTCTTGTCGCGCCGGTGGCCAATCTCCTGCGAATCTCCGGGCACCTGTAGGCTCCGGTCCGGCGGCTCAGAGACCGAGTGTGAGCCGGTACACGCGGTCGCGAACGGTCTCCGGCACGACTGTGCTGTACATCCGCGCGAGCTGCGCGTCGTAGCCAACCAGCACGCGATTTCGCGGACGCCGGGACGTGACGGCATTCGCGATGGCCCGAGCCACGGTTGCCGGGTCACCCATCAGCGGACGCGACAGGCGCACGCCGTCGAGCGTCCGTTCGTACGCGATGGCATACCGCGTGCCGATGCGCCGCCGCACCGACCTGCGGCTGTCCTCCCAGATGCCCGTGTCGAAGCTGCCCGGCTGCACCAGGATCACCTTGATTCCATCGCGCGCCACCTCGACCCGAAGCGCATCCGACACCGCCTCCAGTCCGTGCTTGCACGCCTGGTACCAGCCGGAGAGCGGCGTGGTCGTGATGCCGTAGATCGACGACACGTTGACGATGCGGCCTTCCCCTTGCACTCGCATGTGGGGCAGCGCGAGACGCGCAAGTCGCATCGGGCCGACGAGCATGAGCTCCAGCTGGGTGCGCGCATCGTCATCGGTGACATCCTCGACCGCGCCGAGATTGCTGACCCCCGCGTTGTTGACGATCGCGTACGGCTGCAGGTCGTCGACGATGGCGCGGCAGCGTTGCGCGTCGGTGACGTCGAGGATCACCGTCTCCACCTCGACGCCGGCCTTCCGGCTCGCCGCGTGCACGATGCGCGCCTTGGCAGCCGAGCGCACCCCGCCGACCGACCGCAGGCCGCGGCTGGCGAGCTCGATGGTCGTGGCGAGCCCGATTCCCGAATTGGCGCCCGTGGTAAGGGCGATGCGCCCATCCGCGTCCGACATGCAGAAACGGGATACTACCTGCGCCATGCTGCGCCTGCCCGACACTCGGGGCCCGGCCTCGCAAGGGACCGACGGCTCGAGCCGAGGCCGGATCCGCGTGGCCTGGCTGGGCCATCATCCCGACGGAGCGGGCGACGGGCTGACGACATACTCGCGCGAGATGACGCGAGGGCTGGCCGCTCGCGACCTCGAGGTTGTCTTCTTCCACCACGACCGCACGCGCGACCTGGATGGCTCCGTGGCGCTCAACGCGTGGCGCGTGTTCGACCGCCTCACCGTCGAACGGGCGGGTTCTCGCCGCCGGCTCGAGCGCGCCTTGCGCGAGCACGAGGTCGACGTCGTCCACGTCTCGCTCTTGTTCTCCAACCTCGCGCTCGACGTGCCGCGCGTGTGCCGCCAGCTCGGCGTGCCCGCCGTCGCCACGCTGCACGCGCCATTCGACGTACGCAACACGTGGTGGGGCGGCCTGTCGCGCGTCCTGTATCGACTGTATGCGCGGCCGCTAGCGGCGTACGACCGGGTCATCGTGTTCGGCGACGCCCAGCGGCGGCTGCTCGTCGACATGGGTGTGTCAGCTGACGCGCTCGCGGTCATTCCGAACGGCGTCGACGTGCAGAGCTGGTCACCGGGGCGGTCGACGGTGCGTCAGCGCTTCGGAGGCGATCGACTCTTCACGTTCATGGGCAGGCTGGGGGCCGAGAAGAACGTCGACAAGCTGCTGCAGGCGTTTCGTGATGTCGATGCGCATGGGGTCCGGCTTCTCGTCGTCGGTGGCGGCAAGGAACGTGCGCGGCTGGAACGCAGATACGCGAGTGAGCGGATCGCCTTCCTCGGCGATGTGCGACATCACCAGGAGCGAGTTGCCATCCTGCGCGCGTCCGATGCGTTCTTCCTGCCCAGCTTGATCGAAGGGTTGTCCCTGGCCCTGCTCGAGGCGATGGCGTGCGGCACCGCCGTCGCCGCCACCGACGTCGGGGTGCACGGCGACGTGCTTCGCGGTGCGGGGATCGTCATCGATCCGATGCGCGTCGAAGCGGACCTGCGGCTGGCGATTCGCACGCTGGCCGATGCGCCGCATCTCTGTCGCGTCCTTGGGCGCCGCGCGCGCCGTCGCGTGGTCGATCAGTACTCCCTCGAAGCGAACCTGGACCGAGTGGTTTCCCTGTACGAGAGCATCGTGCAGGCGCCGGGAGCCGCGCTCGCGACCGGCGCGTAGCCGGTCACCCGCGCAGGCGATCGCGGCGGATCTTGCCCAATGCGGTGCGATCGATGGCCTCGACGAGCACCAACTCGCGCGGGGCCTTGAAGCGGGCAAGACGACCAGCAGTGAATTCGCGCAGCGCATCGAGATCCGGTGGATCGCCGGCCGAGTGCGGCACGACGAACGCAACCACGCGCTCGCCCCACTCAGGATCGAGTCGCTTGCCGATGGCCACCTCGCCGACGAGCGGATGATCGGCGAGCACGGACTCCACCTCGGCCGGCCACACGACTTCGCCGCCGGTCAGGATCGCGTCGTCCACGCGGCCGAGGACTCGCACCGTGCCGTCCGGCGCGAACTCGCCGGCGTCCTGCGTGCGCAGCCACCCGTCGTCGGTGAACGCCGCACGAGTCGCCTCGGGCTCGAACCGGTACCCGCGCATCAGCGTCGGCCCGCGAAGATGGAGCTCACCCTCGGCGCTGACCCGGACGTCGGTTCCGGCAAGTGGCTGTCCACCGTAGACGACGCCGCCGCACGATTCGGTGAGTCCGTACGTGGGGATGACACGAGCGTGTGCGGACTCCGCACGTTCCGCGGTCACCGGTGACAGCGCGGAGCCACCGACGAGGATGCCGCGATACATCGAAAGGTCGCAACCGGCGTCGAGCAATCGCTGAAGCTGGGTCGGCACGAGTGATGTGAAACGCGCGGCGCGCTCATGGCACATTTCTTCCACGTCAAACACCGCGTGTACCGTCAACGGAACTCCCAGGATGGCGTGACGAAAGAGCAGGAGCAGGCCGCCGATGTGCGCGACCGGAATGCAGCACAGCCAACCGTCAGAGGGTGCCGATCCCAATGCTTCTGCCGACGTCGTCACCGCGGCGTGCATCGCATCGCGTCCGATCTCGACGAGGTGCGGCTGCCCGCCGCTGCCCGACGTGGGGACCACCGCCGCCAGCTCGGCGCCGGCGAGCGCGCCGTCGTTCCGGCGCGCGCCGGACTCGTCGATCAGCACCGTTGGCCGGGCACGCTCGAGCAGGGCACTCGCCTCTGCTGCGGGCAGCCGGCTGTCCACCGGGAGCAGCGCCGCTCCCGCCTCCCAGATGGCCTCGACCAGCGGTATCCAGTCGGGGCCGGGTGGCAGCACCACCGCCACGACGTCGCTGGCGCGCAGGTGCGGCGCGGCGTGCGAAGCCATCGGAGCGCAAGCGTACGGGTGGAGACAGGGCGCGGCGGTGCTCGCGCTACGATCGCGCCGAGCGAGGTACGCACGAGGAGACGCTAGCGATGGACTGGGCCGCGTCGGGGGAGTGGGAGGACATCCGCTACCAGACCGCAGGTGGGATCGCAAAGCTGACGATCAACCGGCCCGAGGTGCGCAACGCGTTTCGCCCGACGACGCTGTTCGAGCTGTCGCGCGCGTTCGAGATGGCGCGCGACGACCCTGAGATCGGCGTCGTCATCCTGACCGGCGAGGGAACCGAGGCGTTCTGTTCTGGAGGAGACCAGAGGGTTCGGGGCGATGACGGATATCGCGATCCGCAGGGTGTCGGCCGGCTGAATGCGCTCGATCTGCAGGTGCAGATACGCCGCCTGCCCAAACCGGTGATCGCGATGGTGGCCGGATACGCGATTGGAGGCGGCCACGTCCTCCATCTCGTGTGCGATCTGACGATCGCCGCCGACAACGCGCGGTTCGGTCAGACCGGCCCCAAGGTTGGATCGTTCGACGCCGGCTACGGCGCCGGCCTGCTGGCGCGGACCGTCGGACTCAAGCGAGCGAAGGAGATCTGGTTCCTTTGTGAGCAGTACGACGCCACCACGGCCGAGCGCTGGGGATTGGTCAACCGCGTGGTGCCGTTGCCCGAGCTCGAGGCCGAGACGGTGATGGTGTGCGAGCGCATCCTCGAGATGAGCCCGCTCGCCCTCCGTTTGCTCAAGGCGGGCTTCAACGCCGATCAGGACGGCCTGGCCGGTGTGCAGCAGCTCGCCGGCGACGCGACGCTCCTCTTCTACATGAGCGAGGAGGCGCAAGAGGGCCGCGACGCGTACGTGCAGAAGCGCAGAGCTGACTTCGCGCGGTTCCCGCGCCGTCCGTGATCGCGGGGGCCGCGCTGCCCCGCCGGCGCATCGCCGTGTGGGTTCTGGGCGCGCGGCCGCGCACGCTGGTGGCGGCGATCGTCCCGGTGGCGCTCGGTGCAGCGTCGGTGGGTCGCTCCGCCGTCGACGTGCCGCGAACACTGCTCGCACTCGGCGTTGCGCTCGGCCTGCAGATCGGAGTCAACTACGCCAACGACTACTTCGACGGGGTGCGCGGCGTGGACACCCAGGCGCGACTCGGTCCGCCCCGTTTGGTCGCGTCGGGCTTTGCCGACCGGCGCGCCGTGGCTCTTGCCGCGTGTCTTTCCGTGGGCGTCGCAGGTGCAGCCGGCATCGTGCTCGCGGCGCTCACGACGGCGTGGTTGCTCGTCGCCGGCGCGCTCGCCGTCCTCGCGCTGGTTTTGTACTCCGGTGGGCCGCGCCCCTACGCAGAGCAGGGGCTTGGAGAGGTCGCGGTGTTCCTCTTCTTCGGCATCGTCGCGACGGTCGGGACGGCATATGTGCAGCGGCTGCACGTCCCGGCCGGAGCGTGGTGGGTGGCGTCGTCGGCAGGGTTGCTGGCATGCGCGTTGCTGATGGCCAACAATCTGCGTGACATCCCGACCGATCGCGACACCGGCAAGCGAACACTCGCGGTGCGACTGGGTGAGCGGAGGAGCCGCGGTCTGCTGGTGGCGACCGTGGTCACGGCGCTGGTGCTGCCCGCCGTCGGCGCCGTAGCCGGCGCGCTGCCGCGACTGGCGATAGCCAGCCTTCTCGCATCGCCACTCGCCGTACGGCCGCTGCGCATCGCCATGACCGCACACGGACGCAGACTCGTCGCGACGCTCGCGGGTCTGACTCGCCTCGACCTCGTCTTCGGCGCGCTTCTCGCTGCGCTCCTGCTGGCGTCGTGAACCGCATACCGTTTGAGGTGGCGCTGCGCGTGCCCGTGTTCGGCGTGGTGGCGCGGCGCGGATGGCTGATCGAAGGTGCGGCAGGGTGGGGCGAATGCTCGCCGCTGCCGTCATGGTCGGAATCCGAACGGCGGGCCGGCGAACGCGCGGCCGAAGAAGCCGCCGAGCGGGAGTTCCCAGCGGCGCTGCACGAGCGCATCGCTGTGAACGCGATGGTGCCGCGCCTGGCGCCAGACGACGCGGCGCGGCTCGCGGCGGAGTCGCGGTGCGGCACGATCAAGGTGAAGGTGGGCGATGTCGCGGGCGTCGACCGCGTCGCCGCTGTGCGAGCGGCGTGCGGCCCGCGCGCACGCATTCGCATCGATGCCAACGGATCCTGGGACCTCGACGGTGCTGATCGAGAGCTCCGCCGCTTCAGGCCATTCGACATCGAGCTCGTCGAAGATCCGGTTGCCGGCCTCGAAGATCTCACCATGATTCGCCGCCGCTCTCCCTTTCCGGTTGCCGCCGAGACTGCCATCCGCACCATCGATGACGCGCGCCGATTGCATGAGCTGGGTGCAGCAGACATCGTGGTGCTGAAGCCGCAGCGTCTCGGCGGCGTGTGCGCGGCACTCGACGCCGCGGAGGCCGCGGGGGTGCCGGCCATCGCGTCGAGCGCGCTCGAGACGTCGGTCGGACTCGCCGCGGTTGTCGCGCTCGCGGCTGCGCTTCCCCCGGTCCCGTTCGCGCACGGGGCAGGCACAGCATTGCTGCTCGCGTCCGATGTCACCGACGAACCGCTGATGCCGGACGGCGGATGGCTCGAGCCCCGCCGCCCACGGCCCGTCGCATCGCTGGTCGCGCATGCCTGACGGCGGCGACGTCGCCCTGGCATGCGCGTCGCTGCTCGTGGATGAGCTGGAGCGGGGTGGCGTCGAGCATGCGTGCCTGACTCCCGGGTCGCGATCGACCGCGCTTGCACTCGCGGTGTCACGCCAACCGAGGCTGCGCGTCCACGTCCACGTCGATGAACGCTCGTCGGCGTTCTTCGCGCTTGGCGTGGCGAAGGCGACGGGCCGGCCTGCGGTCGCGTTGTGCAGCTCTGGCACGGCCGCGGCGAATCATCTGCCGGCGGTGGTGGAAGCGTTCATGGCGCGCGCGCCGCTCATCGTGCTCACTGCGGACCGTCCGCCGGAGCTGCGCGACACGGGTGCCAATCAGACGATCGATCAGCTGCATCTGTACGGACGCTATGTGCGTTGGTTCTTCGATACGGGCGTTCCCGCGCTGCACGACGGCACTGCGCGATACTGGCGGTCGCTCGGCGCGCGGGCGGTCGCAGCGTCAACCGCATGGCCGCCAGGGCCCGTCCACCTCAACGTGCCCTTCCGCGAACCGTTGATGCCGAGCGGCGCGGCGGTCGAGCTCGGCGCCGACGCCGCCGGCCGCGCCGACGGTGCGCAATGGGAGCGTGTCGCGCATGTGGCGCGCACGCCCGACCCGAACGAGATCGATGCGCTGAGGACACTCACCGCCTCGTCGGAGCGCATCGTCATCGTCGCCGGGACGCTGCGTACGGTTCCCGAATCGGTGCACGCGTTGTGTGCGGCACGAGGGTGGCCACTGCTCGCCGAGCCGGCATCGGGTCTGCGCCGCGGCGACCGCGCGCTGAGTGCCGGCCAGCTGCTTGTGGCAGACGACGAGTTCCGCAACGAGCACCGCGCGGACGTTGTGCTGCAGCTCGGCGCGTCGCCCGTCACGCGCGCCATGGAGGCGTTCGTGCAGGGCGCGAAGACTCTGGTCGCGATCGACCCCGACGCCCTCCAGCCCGATCCGTCGCGTCAGGTTGCGCTCACGATTCCCTGCGACCCGGAGGCGGTGGCCGCGGCCCTGCTGGACGGTGTCGAACCGTCGCACCTGGACAGTGCCTGGAGCGGGTCGTGGCGCGACGCCGATGCCGCGGCCAGGCGCGCGGTTGATGCGCTGATCGACTCGTGGGACGAGCCCTTCGAGGGACGCATCGCCCGCGATGTTGCGGCAGCTGCGCCCGGCGGCATCCTGGTCGCCGGCTCGAGCATGCCGGTGCGTGACTTGGACACGTTCATGACGCCGCGTGATGGTCTCCGAGTTCTTGCCAACCGTGGCGCGAGCGGAATCGACGGCACCGTGTCCACCGCGCTCGGAGTGGGGGAGGCGGGCCAGCCTGTGACCGCATTGCTGGGCGACCTCGCGCTGCTGCACGACGCGTCGGGACTGGTCTGGGGCGGACGGCGCTCACATGGCCTGGTCATCGTCGTGGTGGACAACGACGGCGGCGGAATCTTCTCGCTCCTGCCACAGGCGCGGCTCGATCCCGTCGAGTTCGAAGCGCTCTTCGCGACGCCGCATGGAGGCGGGATCGACTTCGCGGCGCTGGCGAGCGCGGCCGGTGCCGGATACCGGACGGTGGAGCGCGCGGCCGAGCTGTATCCAGCGCTGAGGCGCGCGGCGGCGGCGGGTGGCGTTCAGCTCGTGCACGTGCGCGTCGACCGGTCGCGAGCGGTCGAGCAGCGTGCCGAGGTGGCGCACTGCGTGCGAGCGGCGCTTCAGCGCGGCGGCTGATTCACTCCGAGCGCCTGCAGCATGGCGCCGAACTTCGCGTCCACCTCGCGGTCCTCCGCCACGGGCTCCGAGCCCGCGACGATGCCGGAGCCCGCGTACAGCCGCGCGGTGCGGCCCGAGATCTCAGCGCAGCGCAGGGTGATCACCCATTCACCGTCACCCTGCGCATCAACCCATCCGACCATGCCTGCATAGAAACGACGGTCAAACGGCTCGAGCTCGCGGATCAACTCGAGCGCGGCGCCGCGAGGCGTGCCGCACACCGCCGGCGTGGGGTGCAGCGCCGCGGCGATGGTCAACGCATCCGGCGCATCTCGGCGCAGCCGTCCGCGGATGGCGGTGTGCAGGTGCCAAACGGTGGCCGTGGACGTCAAGGACGGCTCGTCGTCCACCTCGAGCGTGGTGCAGAACGGAGTGAGCCCGTCGGCCACCGTCTCCGTCACGAGACGATGCTCGTTGCGCTCCTTGGCCGTGCGCAACAGGTTGGCTGCCAGCTCGCGGTCGTGCACCGGATCGCGGCCACGCGGGGCGGTTCCCGCGAGAGGATCGCTCGACACGGTGTCGCCGCTGCGGCGCACGAGCAGCTCGGGTGACGCTCCGACGAGCGCATGCGCCGAGCCGGGAAGGCCGATCGCGAACACGTAGCAGTCCGGATCTGCGGCCCGCAACCGCCTGGCGAGGACGCGCGGGTCGAGCAGCGTTTGCGCCTCCACGACGAGCGTCCGCGCCAGCACCACCTTGTCGACGCGCTCGCCCTCGATGGCGCGCAACGCTTCGGATATGGCGTCTTCGTACGCGTCCTCATCTGGTTCTGGCGCACTGCGTCGCAGTCGATATCCGTCTGGCATGGGAGTGACGTCCAGCGCATGCGCGCCGGCGCGCGTCGCGTGTGCGGCGATCTGCAGGAACGCCACCGGCGCGCCGTCGAACGGGAGCGCGCCCATCGCGACGGATGTTCGGCCGGCGGCCACGAGGGCCTCCTGGATCAGCGAGCCGGCGCGATGCACCTGGTCAGGACCGGGGCTCACCGACACCACAGCATGCGGGGGCGACGTGCCGGCCAGCCCCTGGCCGCCGCGCTCGAGC
Source organism: Chloroflexota bacterium (assembly GCA_005880445.1). Taxonomy (GTDB): domain Bacteria; phylum Chloroflexota; class Dormibacteria; order Aeolococcales; family Aeolococcaceae; genus CF-75. Next base: position 12,580 of record VBGJ01000041.1, read on the forward strand.
ACAAACCCGGTTCTCGGTGAGTACCAATCGAGGAGGTCGGATGCGATCGCGGTGTCGAGGCTCGTGCCGGTCACGCGGCTCGCCTCGTTGCGGTGAGCAGCTGGACCGCGCCCGCCGCGAGGCCGAAGCACCGTGCGTCGCGGAATCCCGCCTGCTGCAGCATGCGCAGCATGGTCGCTGATCCGGGCAGGTACGCGACCGACGCGGGCAGGTACTCGTACGCGCGTCGATCCGAGATCAGCGCACCGAGAGCCGGAACCACGCGGTTGAAATACAGCGAGTGCGCCGAACGCACGAGCGGGCTTCGTGGCTGCGCGACTTCGAGGAACGCCGCTCGACCGTCAGGACGGAGCACGCGCGCCGTCTCAGCAAAGCATGCGCCAATGTCAACCACGTTGCGCAGCGCAAATCCACAGACTGCACCGTCCATGGCGCCGTCGTGGAGCGGCAGGTGCAGGATATCGGCGCGCACCAGCGGCGCGCGCGTGTGCGCATGCGCCAGCATTTCCGTGGCAAAATCGACGCCGAGGGGACGCAGCCCTTGGCGGTGCAGCTCCTCGCAGAAGTCGCCCGTGCCGCATGCGAGGTCGACAACCAGTGACCCGCGCGGCAGCCGCAGCTCGCGCACCGCACGACGGCGCCAGCGGGCGTCCAGCCCGAACGTCATCAGCGCATTGAGCAGATCGTAGCGTCCGGCGATGTGGTCGAACATGGTCTCGACCGTTTGCGCCTTGATCGCCTGGTCGGGTAATCGGCCTACCATCGCTCCCAGCATGGCAGAACGCGTCGTGGTCACCGGCGGGGCGGGGTTCATCGGAACCCACAGCGTTGACGCGTTGATGGACGATGGCGCCGCGGTGCTCGTCATCGACGACATGTCACATGCGTCCACGCGCGCCCTTCACGCGTCATGCGATGTGGTTGTGGCCGACGTGGAAGGTGAGGACGCACGGGATGCCATCGGCAGGTTCGATCCGACCGCGATCCTGCACCTCGCAGCGCAGGGCGGCGTCAACCGCTCGTGGCGGGAGCCGACGGTAGATGTGCGCATCAACGTTCTCGGTACCGTGAACGTGCTGCAGGCGGCGCGCGACGCCGGCTGCCGGGTCGTCCTCGCGTCATCCGGCGGCGCGGTGTACGGGGCCACCGACGTGTTGCCGGCGGTCGAGGACACCCCACCCGCGCCCCGATCACCCTACGGCGTGGCCAAGCTCTCCATGGAAACGTATCTCGGCATGTTCGCGCGCACCGGCGGACCCGAGGGTATTGCGCTCCGCTACGGCAACGTGTACGGGCCGGGTCAGGACGGCACCGGCGAAGCGGGGGTCGTCGCGATCACATGCACGCGGGTGTTGAGCCGCAGGCCGCCACGCTTGCGTGGCGATGGAGCCCAGACACGAGACTTCGTCTACGTCACGGATGTCGCGGCGGCCAACCTGTTTGCTCTCCGCTCAGCGATCAGCGGCGTGATGAACATCGGAACCGGAGTGGAAACATCGGTCCGCGAGGTCATCGAGCGCATCTGTGCCATCGCCGAGTACCACGGCGACACCGAGATGGTGCCGCTGCCGCCCGGTGAAGTCCGCCGCAGCCGGCTCGCCGTCGACCTGGCTCGCACGGAGCTCGCCTGGCAGCCGCGGGTGGCGCTCGACGATGGATTGGCGCGCACGTACGCGTACTTCAGCGATGCCACGGGGGCGCAGCCGTCAGGGCAGCTGTGACGCGACGTCGGCCCGCACCCACACCGTGTCGGGATCGGTGAAGAACATCGCCACGTATCCCGTCTTCAGGACGCTCTGTATCTCTGGAAACTCTTGCACCGCATCGGTCGACGTGACGATGACATCGGGCTGGAGGCTCGCGACGTAGGCGGCCACCTGGCCGTTGATGCCGAGCAGGACCTCATCGTTGTAGATCGGCGGGGTGGGCACCTCGACTGTCAAATCGGCGAGCGCATACACCCACGCGTCGGAGGACCAGACCACCGCCGTGGCGTCACCCAGCTTCTCGTTCTGGATCCACGTGGCAACCGCCTCATCGGCGGGCACGCGCGAATCGAACCTCGCATCCCAATCGGCGCGCGGTTGCTGTTGCAGCGCGGTGGCAAGAGCGCCGCCGTAGTAGTCGTTCAAGTTGCGTGACGAATTCGACAGCGGCGATGCGGCTGCGGGTGTCACCCAGTCAAGACCGGCGACACTTCCCATGACCGCCGCGATGATGAGGCCGGTGAGCTGAGGAGCCAAGCGCGCCGTTGCGCGCAACGACGCGCTCAGCGACCGACGAAGCAGGGGCAGGCGCAGGCCGGCGATCGTCAGTGCCACCGGCGCCACCGCGGGGATCAGATAGTGCGCATACGGTTGCCCCGCGGCGCCCGGGACGAGCAGGGCGGCGCCGGCCCACAACACGAAGAACCAGGTCGGCCGGGCGGCGGTGCGGCGCAAGAACGCACCGCCGACGATCAGCGCGCCTGCGATGAAGGCCTCGGCGAAGTGCCAGAGCTGGCCGCCGGCACTCGTGGGTAGCACCGACTGTGTGAACGGAATGTAGAAGCCGACGAGGGCGAAGGCCACCTTGCCTGCACCTGCCATTGCGATGACGGGCCCCAGCCAGGCCAGGGTGAAAACGATGACCGTGGAGACGAACAGCGCGCAGTCGCGAAGGCGCACGCGCGGGCTGATCGCGAGCGCGAGGGCGAACGCCAGCAGTTCAGCGAGCACCGTTTGTTGAATGGCAATGCCGGCGGCTACCAGCACTCCCGCGATCAGCGGCCACCACGCGAACCGCCGCGAAGCGCGCTGCTCTCGATTGCCGGCGAGCCGCACGGCGACGATCGCGCCGGCCCACGATACCGGCGCGATGAGCAGCGACTCTGGAAGCGCCAGCTCAGCATCGAGCACGGGAAGGCCCAGCGCTATCACGGCGAGCAACGTCGCAAACGCTGCGCGTCGCTGGCCGAAAATGCGACTCCCAGCCCAGTAGACCGCGGCGAGTGTGACCAGGGCACTGACAAGAGTCAGCGCGTGCAGGCCGGCTTCGCTCGCGCCGAAGACGCGCACGACGGAGGCGATGATCCAGAGATCGAGTGGCGGCTTAGCCGGAGCACCACCACGGCAAGCGCTGCGGGAACCGCCCCCAGCCATGGGCGCCACCATGGGCGCAGCGTCTCTTGTGGCGTCGGCACCGCGAGTGCCTTGCCGCGTGGGGTGGGACGGTCTCCGGCAGCGGCCTTCGGGGACCATTCTCGAGCCAGCCGCACGCGAAGCCGGACAACGTCGCGCAGCGCGCGCAGTATCGGCACCAGCCTGGCTCCAGAGCGGCGGCCCGACAACCGCGGGCGGTGCGTGACCGGCAGCTGGCGAATGCGGAATCCGAGCCGCTGCGCCTTGAAGTACAGCTCCGTGTTGAAGAGGGCCGACGTCGCCAGGATCGGCGATGCAGCGCTGAGCACCTCGTGACGGAACACCTTGAGGCCGCAGTCGACGTCTCTCCAACGAATGCCGTAGAAAATGCGGACCAGGAGGTTCATCACGCCGCTCACCACGGATCGATGCCATGGGTCGGCGCGATGCGCGCGGTACCCGGTGACGAAATCTGCCTCACGAAGCTGTTCCATGAGGCGCCCGATGTCGGCTGGGTCGAACTGCCCGTCGCCGTCGATGAACGCGAGTACGCGTCCGTTGGCGGCGCGAAGCCCATCGCAGACGGTCGTCGCGTAGCCGCGCTGGCGATCGTGGCGCACCACCCGCAGGTGTCGCGCGTCGTCTCCGAGTGCCGCCGCTGCGATCTCGGCGGTGCCGTCGGCGCTGCCGTCGTCGACGAGCACGATCTCGTACGTGGCTGCCGCGGCCGCGAGCACATCGCGCGCGGCGGTGACGACGCCGCCGATATTCCCCGACTCGTTATGCGCGGGTATGGTCAGGCTGACGTCGAGCGTCGGTGGATTCGTGCGGGCATTCGCCCGCTCTCTGTCGTTGTCTATGCGACAGTGGCCTCCGCCCGCCGTGACGTCCTCGTGTGCCCAAGCCTCCAATCGACGTTCGGCTTTTGCAGCACGTCCAGATCAACGCGGCGCCGGTGCCGCTCTACGGTTTGAATCATTGAATCGATGAGCGTGCGTCGCAGCAGGTGAGGTTCGAGGCCGAGGTCGAGGAGCGCCTGATGCTTCGCGTTGTAATAGTGTTCCTCGCTCTCCACGCGGGGGTTCTGCACGTGCTGGATGGTGGTCGAGAGTCCGTGCGCGGCGCGCGCCTCATGCACCAGCTCCGCCAGCTGCCTGACCGAGAATTGCTCGGTGAACTGGTTGAAGACGCGGTACTCACCGCGCTCCGGTGGATGCTCGACGCTGATGCGGACGCATTGCACCGTGTCACGGACGTCGAGGAATCCTCTGGTCTGGCCGCCCCGTCCATAGACGGTGAGCGGCTGGCCCATCGCCGCTTGCACGCAGAAACGGTTGAGCACCGTGCCCCAGATGACGTCGTAGTCGAACCGCGTGGCCAGCGTTCGATGGAGCGCCGTCTCCTCGGTCTCGCAGCCGTAGACCACGCCCTGGTTCAGATCGGTCGCTCGCAAGCCCCAGATGCGACACGCGAAGTGGATGTTGTGACTGTCATGCACCTTCGAGAGGTGATAGAAGCTTCCCGGCGTCTTCGGGTAGGGGAGCCTGTCGCGCCGGCCGTTGTGCTCGATCTCGATGAACCCCTCTTCGATGTCGATGTTGGGCGTGCCGTACTCGCCCATGGTGCCGAGCTTGACCAGATGGCAGTCCGGTGCGTGGTCTCGCAGCGCATACAGGAGGTTGATGGTGCCCGTGACGTTCTGCACCTGCGTCATCACGGCGTGCTGGCGGTCGACCATCGAGAAGGGCGCTGAACGCTGTTCGCCGAAATGGACCACGGCCCTGGGTTGCGTCTCGCGGATCAGCTGCCCTAGGGCATCGCCGTCACACACGTCGAGGCGACGCCATTGAATCTCGGGGCCACCGGTGTCTCGCCACGCGCGGACACGCTGGGGCATTGTCGCAATGGGCATGAGGGACGACGTCCCGCATTCGCGATCCCAGCGTCGTCGCACCAGATTGTCAACGGCAATGACGCGGTAGCCGTGACGGGAGAGATGCAGCGATGTCGGCCATCCTAGGAATCCGTCGGCTCCTAGGACGACGACGGTTCGATCGGACAGGTCTGGGGCCTCCTCTATGCGAGGTCGCACTCTAGTCGTTCCACCTTTCGGTGAGCTTGCGCCTGCACACGATGACGTTCACGTCGCATGCTAAGGCTCTCATGCCTACCGAGACGGTGGGTCCCACGGCTGTGCGAGGACCGTCGGACACTATGCCACGGCCCACGCGCAGGCGGCGGTTGGTCATCCGTGCGGCACTGACCAGTGTGGTGGCGGTGGGTCTGCTGATTCTCGTGTGGCATCTGCTCGGCCGCACCGTCATCTGGAGTGGCATCCACCTCACGCCCCTCCCGTTGGCGCTGGCCATAACCGGCGCCATCGTCTTCCTCCTCGGTCGGGCGTGGCGCTTCTGGCTCCTGCTCCCCGCATACCGCCGATTTCCGGTGCAGATTCTCGGCGTCACCGGCGCCGGGTGGGGCGCGGGACTCCTGCTGCCCGGCCCGTCGGGTGACGTGGCCTTCGTTGCGCTGGCCCGCCGTGCCCTCGACGTGTCGGTCGTTCGCGCCACCGGTGTCGACGTGCTCGCTCGCCTGTTCGACATCGTGAGCATCGCGGCGGTCGCCGTCCTGGCCGCCTTCATCTCGGCCGGCAACGCTCCGCGGGCGGTCATCGCCACGGCCGCGGTGGCGGGCGCGGCCGGGGTGCTGGTCCTCACCCTGATGCTCGCCCGGAGGCCGCGGCGGCGCTTGCTGGCGCTGGCGAGCCGCCTGCCCCGGGTGGGCGACCTGGCTGAGCGGGGCGAACGGGCGATCACCGAGCTGGGCAGCCGGCGGCTCGTCGCCGGGCTGGTGGCCAGCACGTCGCTCTGCCGCGTCGCCACCGCGGTGCAGTACGCGGGATTGATGACCCTGGTCGGCCTGCACCTCGGGTTCTGGCAGACGTGGTTCGTGTTGTCGGTGCGCACCCTGCTGTTCACCGTGCCGGTGCAGGGCATTGCCGGCATCGGCACGAGCCAGGCGTGGTGGACCGGTGCGCTTGCGGTCGAGGGCGTGCCGTTCGCCTCGGCGGTGGCGGCCAGCGTGACCATTCAGGCCCTCGATCTCGCCATCTCGCTGCCCATTGCCGGTTTGGTGGCGCTGCTGACACTTGTGCCCAGGCGGTCCGTCACAATGCAGAAAGAAGCGGGCGAGTACACCACGGTTGAGGGGCGTCGACAGCGCATCCTCGCGAACACCAGACGCTGACCGAACAAGGAACACGCGACGATGGCCGCTGAACCGCCCGCCCCTCCGCCGCTGGGGCCGTGGCAGGACGACTCTTCGGGGTACGACCCGTGGGCCTACGGCTCATGGGGCTATCAGCCGTGGATGGAGCCGCCGCCACCGCCGCCGCGGCGCACCTTCGCTCGAGGGCTCGTCGCGCTGCTGTTGATCGTGGTGCTGGTGACAGGCGCGACCGCGGGCGTGATCGTGCTGATCACGCGGCAGGGTGCGCTGTCCTCGCTCGGCGGTTCGTCGGGTGCGACGTCGTCAGCCGTCGCGCAGATCGATCAGGCGGTGGTCGACGTCACGTCGCGGCTCGCAGGCGGGCAGGGCATCGCGGCAGGGACGGGCATGGTCATCACGTCGTCGGGCGAGGTGCTGACGAACAATCACGTGATCGCCGGAGCCGACACCATCACAGCGCAGATCGACGGGGCAGGAGCGGAGTACACCGCGTCGGTTGTGGGCGACGACCCGGTCAACGATGTGGCGCTGCTGCAGCTGCAGGGCGTCTCGGGGCTTCCGACGGTGAGCGTCGGTGACTCGTCGTCCCTCAGCGTGGGTCAGCAGGTCACGGCAATCGGCAACGCTCTCGGCCAGGGAGGGCCGCCCACGATGTCGCAGGGAACCGTGACGGCTGTCAACCAAACGATCACCGTTTCGGGCGATCAGGGCCAGGTGGAGACGCTGACCGGTCTGATCGAGATGGATGCGCCCATCCAGCAGGGAGACTCCGGCGGTCCACTCGTCGATTCCTCCGGAAAGGTGGTGGGAATGGACACTGCCGCCGAAGTCGGTGGCGGCTTCCGACGGCACGGACCGTCGGCCGCGGGCTACGCAATCCCGCTCAACAACGCGATGACGGTCGTGCGCCAGATTCGCCAGGGTGGGGGTGGTTCATCGACGGTGCAGACCGGCTCGCCGCCCATCCTGGGGGTCGAGGTCTCGGGCGTGTCGTCTCCAGGCACCTTGCGTACAGCGATCCGGACGCACCGCGCGGGGGATCGAGTCACCGTGGCGTGGGTTGATGCGGGCGGGCAGCAACACAGCGCCGACGTGCAGCTCATTTCCGGTCTGCCGGCCTGAGCGACTGGTGCAGCTGTTCCGTTACTCGGGGATGTCCGATAAGGGGGTGCTGGCGAGTGCTGGGCGCGGTCCGGTAACCGTTGCGACGATGAGGAGCACGAATGCGCCGGCACAGACGATGAGGACGGTCGCCTCCCACCCGAGTGGTTGGACCAGGGCGAGGGCTGCGATGGCGCCGATCAGCATGCCGATGTACATCGCCGAGCGCATGACGCCTGTGGTGCGGCCGAGGAGCTCCGTCGGAGTGCGCTGCTGCAATGCGATGGATCCGAGGATCTGGTACGCGACTCCGCTCAATGAGCTGACAAAAAGAAGCAGGCACGCGATGGGGAGGTTCACCACGAACACGAACGCTGAGAAGGCGAGCAGCTCGGTGGCAGTGAACGTGATGATGTCGCGACGCCGTATTCGTTTCGGGTTCGACCTCAGGAAGGAGAGGCTGCCGATCAGGCTTCCGCCTCCGACCGCGGCGTAGAGCCAGCCGACGTCGACGTCGCGTCCGAAGTGCTGCGTTGCGGCGACCACAAGGACCGCCTGTAGGGCGGTGATCACGGCGGTGTTCCCTAAAACAGCGGCTGCCGACGACCGCAGTAACGAATCCCGGCGCACCAGGGGCAGACCCGCAGCTGCGCCTCCATTCGAGACGCCTGCGTCCCGCTGAGTGGGCGGGATGCGGAGCGTTAGCAGAATGCCCGCAGCGATGATGAAGGTGCCTGCATCAACCGCGATCAGAAGTTCTGGGGTCGTGTGAGGAAGCGCTAAGGCCCCGATCGCAGGTGCCACAAGGATGCTGGACGCGAAGAGGCTGTTGAGTAGCCCATTGGCGCGGCCGAGGCTGTCCGGTGACGTCAGCCTCGGCAGCAACGCTCCGTATGCCGGCTGGGACAGAGCGTTGACGAACTGAGCAATCGCGACGGTGACGAATATTGCCCAGATGATTCCGTGCTGGGCGACGAGAACGATGGTGGCGGTCAGGATTCCCTGGACCAGTGCACAGCCGGCTGCCACCCGGCTCGGGTCGAAGCGATCCGCCAGTGTTCCGCCAGGAGTGGGGCCCAGCACCCTGGGGGCCACCCGGGCCAGCATGTAAAGGGCCGGCGCGGCCACGCTCCCGGTAAGGCGGAACACAAGGACGACGAGAGCGACGGTGCTCAGCCAATCGCCGTAGAAGGAAATCCCTGCGGCGAATAGAAGGCGGGGCAGCCCACGCTCTCGACGAGTGAGGGTTGCCGGTGGAATCCCGACGCTGACCGAGGCTTCCAGCGCTCGCTCCTACGATGGTCGACAAGCGATGACTCTGGAATTCTAGCGGCGCCCCAAGCCGACACAAACGAGTGCCATCGCCACTGCGGTGCTCTTGCGGCGACGTATACTCGACGATTCGGTGCTCGATCGCAGAAACGTTGCCGTTCCGCGATCAAAACACCAGACGAACCGTTACTTGGTGCGGGTTACTTTGTGCCCGCTATTGCTGGGTCTCAGCCCCAGCCGTAGTTATCGCCCCAGCTGGCCATGGTCCTCTCCATTTGTTTGCTGCCCGGCCCGCTTCCACACACGGCCGGTCAGACGGATCATAGGTCTTAAGACGTACGGGCGGGTGCACTTCTTTGAAGTGCATCGTGCGTTTGGCGTGGTTTTCCGGCACGTGCAAGTCACAGCTTGGTGAAGGCCCGTTAGCAATCATTTACAACCCTTCACACAGGCTCCCTTAGGCGCGGACCGCGGGGGTCGTTGCCTGTGCGAATCCTGTCACGTCGCCCTTTGAATTGACGTCTCTGTCTACGATCTGAAGTGATGGCACGGGAATTGGCGGCAGCACCGGCCAGGACACGCGCGTCAGGCCACGCTTGGGCAGCGGGCCCAGTCAAATACACCGCAGGACTTGTGACCTACGTTGCGGCTGTGGTGGTCGTCTCGATAGTTCTGGCAGTTGTCACCGTTCGCGTGCCGGGCGATTCGCTAACCCTGTCCGTTGGGTCGGCGGTCGTCTTTTTGATGGCGCTTTATGCAATCCGCTCGTTGCCTTCGGTGCCCATGCACTGGACGGCAACGATATTTCTCAATCTTGGGTTGTCCATCACACTCGGGCCATCTGGCGCCGCTGGAGCATCGCTAGCCGAAGCGCTAGGAAGTGGGATCCGGCTGCGAAATGGGTGGTTTCGCATGCTATTCAATCTTGCGAACTACTTCCTTGCAGACATTGCAGCGTGGGCGGTATTTAGTACGGTGGCGCACGCGGGCGGAGGACTGCCTGCACAGGTCGCAGCTGGGCTAACGGCAGGTTTGGCTCAGTATGCGATCAACTACGGACTGGTCGCGCTCGTCATTCTTATTGCTAATCGATCCCTATCTGTTAGTCGGGTGCTGCGCGACCAGCTGTCCGGGCTCCCGTACAGTGTTGGCTTCGGCGTTGCTTCGTTTGCATTTGTGATTATGCATGAAGAGGCTGGGACGCTGGGCTTCGTGTCGCTACTGATCCCGGTGGTGCTGCTTCAAGGCTTCCTCGTCGTCTTTGCGCGTCGTGTCCACGCATACGAACAGCAAAGGGAGGCCCACCAGAGAGAGCGGGAGGCGCTCCTTCAGCGGGCGGTTGAGGCCTCAGAAGCAGAGCGCCGTCGGATTGCGCGCGATCTCCATGACGGAGTGGTGCAGAACTTGGCGGGCATGGCTTTTACACTAACCGCTACTGCATCTCAGTTGAAGGGCCAGGCTGCTGATAATGCAGACGGAAACCTCGCTGACGTGCTTGAGCAGTCGGCGGAGGAGACGAGAGCGGCGATGAAGGACCTTCGCACACTGATTATCGAGATTGCACCTCCTACCTTGCGCCGCGAAGGCCTGCACGCAGCGCTGCTAGAGATTCTCCAGACGCTCAGGAGTGCTGGAACAAAGACCAGACTCGAACTGCCAAGCAACTTGCGTCTGAGGCCGGATCGCGCGAGCCTCATATTCCGCGTGGCGCAAGAGGTTCTGCGTAACGTCGTGGCCCACGCTGACGCCAAGCACGTCAGCGTTGCGCTCAAAGAGACGGATGGCAGGGCGGTACTGAAGATCATCGACGACGGCAAGGGATTCACGAACAAGCAGGTCGCTCGGCGTCGCGCGGAAGGTCACGTTGGCACCAGCGCGATCGTCGAGCTTGCGGAGGAAGCTGGAGGGACACTCGACATCGAGTCTGAACCAGGGAAGGGAACGCGAGTGACGCTGTCAGTCCCCGCTGAATAGCGGAGAATGCACTCCGTGACGGTCCCGCCCATCCGAGTGCTGATTGTCGATGACCATCCTGTGGTGAGAAGGGGACTGGCCTCATTTCTCGCGAACGAGCCGGATCTCGTGGTCGTCGGAGCTGCTGTCGACGGCGAGGAAGCGCTTAAGCTTGCCGATGAGCACGTGCCCGAAGTGGTATTGATGGACCTGTCGATGCCCGGGATTGGCGGCATCGAGGCGACCAAGCAGCTGATCCAAGCGCACCCAGGAATCCGCGTGCTGATGCTCACGTCATTCGGCGGCCACGAGCGCATGGTTGAAGCGCTCAAGGCGGGAGCGGTCGGTTATGTGGTCAAAGACACGGCT
>VBGJ01000091.1 GCA_005880445.1 Chloroflexota bacterium
GGAGTAGTACAAGGAGGAGGCGACGTTGGTCAGGGCGCCGATGATGTCATTGGTGACGTTCAGGTCGGCGGGATCAGTACCGAGCGCCACCTCTTTGCCGGTGAAGTTGGCGCCGAAAAGCGAGATCAGATACGTGAACTTGTTCAGCTTGTCGATCGTGCCCCCTGGTTGACCGAGCGTCTGGATCGCCGCGGCCAGGTTTCCGGGCTGGCCATGGAGCGCCGTGTCCAGGGAGCTGAGGGCACTGTTGGCATGGACCAGGAGTGATTGGATGTGATCGGCGTTGGCTGCGAAGGCCTGGAAGGTCTGCTCCTGGTTGGCCACCAGCTGGTCGAGCGGCGCCTGCGAGAAGTAGTTGTTGAATGCCTCGTCGTTCACCAGCATGTTGCTGAGTTGTGGCGCAACGCTCCCCACGGTCTTGAGCGGTGCATCCAAGACCCGGCTGAGGGTGTTAGCGGCTCCGAGGAGATGATTGACGTTGTCGCCCTGGCCTGCGGCAGCTTCGCCGAACTGGACGATGAAGGTGCGCAGGGACTGCTGCTCAGGCGTCTGCAGGTCCTGCAGGATGGCGTTGAGGTCAACCGGCTGCACCGTCTGGGCGGCCAGGATGGTGTCGCCATCGTGCAGGGTGGCAGATCCCACAGTCCCGGGAACGATGGCGATGTACTTCGGTCCGAACAGGCCATGAGCCCGGAGATAGACGACGGAGTTTCTCCGTATGTCCGAATACTGCTGCTGGAGCTGCAGGGTCGCAACCGCTAGGTTGCCCTGCGCTTCCACGCTGCGGACCTCTCCGATCTTGATGCCGCCGATCTCCACGCTGGCGTGGGGGGCCAGCGCATCCGCGTCGGCGAGCTGCACGCGCAACGTCATCGTCTGGTTCCAGGGCAGCGGGATCTGTGGCCCCGCCGGGATTCCACCTATCAATATGACGCTCATCACCACGAGCAGCACGATGGACGTGATGGCTCCGCTGACGAGGGGATTGACGCGTGGGCGGTGCATCAGCGGTACCTGTCCGGGAACAGCGCGCCCCAGATGTTCGAGAGCGCCAAATCCGCAAGGCTGACGTCATCGGTCTGCAGTGAGGGGCCGAAAGCAGCTGTGGTCGCCGCGGCGCTCGGCGATGGGGACGCCGTCGGAGATGGCGTTGGCGCTGGACTCGCCGACGGGCTGGGGCTTGGAGCAGGCGACGGTGTTGGGGTTGGGGTTGGGCCGGAACTGGAGGGAGTGGTCGGGATGGCCGGCGCTGGAGGAACCACAATGGCCGCGACCGGACCGCTTTGGTCGTTGCGGCACGGATTCGGGGCAAAGGCGCATGGATCCGACCCGACGGCGTACTGGCGGACAAAGTAATTGCCCTGGAAATTGGGCGAGCTGGCCGTGCCGTAATTGAAGCTTCCGTATCCCTGGGACGCGGCATCGGTGATCTCGTAGATGAGGTCGATCGCCGCCTTGGCTGGAATCCCGCCGTTGCCGTGCACGATGTCGCTCGGCTGGGCGGCGGCCACCGGCTGGCTGAAGGACTGGGACGTCGGGATGAGGGTGGCGAACAGGCTGTTCAAATATCCTGCGAACGTCCCTAGCTTTTGGAGTCCGGCGTCCAACGTCGCAGCGGATCCGCCTCCCAGGACACGGTCGGTGGTGAGGTTGATCAGGTCGGTGTTGGTGATGAAGCCCTTCAGCGCCTTGCCTTCGTTAGCCGCCAGTGCCCCGGTTACGGAGTTGAGATGCGCTATGACGCCCGCGAGATCGTTGCGGCTGGCGCCGAGCTGTTGCGAGGCGATGCCCAGGTTGATCAGGATCGAGTTGAACTCTGAGTTTCGGGTCACCAGCTCTTGCGTCGGTATCTGGCTGTGCACCGACAGGTCGGCCAGGTCCGGAATGAGCTGCTGTACCGTGCCTTCCTGACCCGCCACCGACCATCCGACGGTGCGGATCAGCGAGGTCAAGGCATCCCGCGTCGGCTTGTCGAACGTGTTGAGTATCTGATCGAAGTCGACCACCGGCTTCGTGCGCTGCAGCCCGATGACGGCGCCATCCGCGAGCTGCGCCAACGCGTGGCCGGGGTTGAGCTGGATGTACTTCTGTCCGAGCAGCGTCGCCAGCCTCACGCTCGCGGTCGTATCGCTCGGCAGCGGCCAGTCCCCGGCGTTGACGTGGAAGCTGATGGTGGTGTGGTCGCCCGCTGCCTGGACGGAGATCACCTGCCCGACGAGGCGGCCTGCGATGCGTACATCGCTGCCGGCGGACATGCCGTCGGCGTCGGCGACCTGAGCTGTGACCATGTGCGACGGCGCCCAGGGTGCGCCGTACTGGAGATTGATCGACGCCATCAGGCTGACCACCAGCCCGATGAGCGCGCCAGCAACCACTCCCGCGATCAGCGGATTGACCCGATGCCGGCGTCCGGTGGCACTCATGGCAACCCCGCCGGCGGCGTGCAGCCACTCAACGTTGGGTAATGTGACGCGCCGGTGAGCGGCGGCTGCTCAACGTACACGTTGGTGCCGTTGATCTTTGCATTGGTGTATCCGGAGTGCTCCGTGGACAGTCCGCCGGAGTCGAGGCCGGTGTAGCCGAGCGCCTTGGCGTCCGCAAGGAGAAAGGCGCGGAGAGCGTCGCCCGTACCATGGCCCAGCTTGGTGTTGTAGCCGGTGGCGGTCACCAGGCTGTTCAGCAGGTCGTCGAGGGTCAGGGGTCTGTTGAACGCGATGTATGGATTCACAGCTTTGATCAATGGGGTGATGTAGTTGGAGATCGAAGTGGCGCAGTGGAGCGCCTGGGGACCCACCTGGAAGATGCGGGCAAGGTCTGCCTGCGTGGTTGCGCTGCTGAGGGTGTCTGCGAGGTCGCCGAAGACGTTGCCCGCGTGCACCAATGTTCCCTGCAGAGCGGACTCCTTCACTGCCAGTGCGCCGAGGGTTGTGTCCAGATTCGCGATCAACGGCCTCAGGTTGCTGTCCTCGCGGGCCAGCTCCGCGGTGATCGTGTCGAATTCGTAGTTCAGGTTGTCCA
>VBGJ01000042.1 GCA_005880445.1 Chloroflexota bacterium
CTTCGAACCGGCCGGCGAACCCGAGTCTCAGCTGGAACCGGTCGAATAGGCGAGGAGGTCGCGCGAGCGGCCGGAGCCTGTTCGCCCGCGGTGGCGCTCCGCTGATCATCTGAGGACGCAAACGCTGCCCACAGCGTGGTCAAGCCCCACGCCGCGTTGAGCAGGCGGGGATCCGCCGAGCGACATTTGGCTGCGCGATTGTCGACGCACTCGCTGTTGCAGCGGGCGTCTTGCTGCGACCGCGACGCTTGACTGACCTGTCGCGAGTGGATAGCTCAGATCAGGTGTTCAGGAAGGCGTTTTCTCATAGGGGTGACAAGGTAGGTACATCGCCTCCTCACGGGCGAGTTCGGCCAGTGAATGGCTGGCCAGATGTCAGGCGCGGGGTGGCTCATTCATGCCAGCATCCGTGAATGTACCCGGACCCGTCCGCACACCACGTGTTGTCGACCGACAGCTGACGACGGTCGGGGAACATCTGCGCGAGCCGTGTCGGCAGCGGGATGCCCATGTCGAACAGCCGGTCGATGATGCGCGGACGGATACCGGTGGAGTTGAAGTCACCGACGATCTTGCCGGTCTGCGGATCGGCGCCCTTGGACTCGAATTTGAAGATCTCTTGCATGGTGATCACCTCGCCCTCCATGCCGATCACCTCGTTGATCGCGACCACCTTGCGAGACCCATCCTTGAGCCGTGCCAGCTGGATGACCAGGTTGATGGCGGCGGAGATCTGTTGGCGAATCGCCTTCACCGGCAAGTCCATGCCGGCCATGAGCACCAGCGTCTCGAGGCGACCGAGGGTCTCACGCGGCGTGTTGGCGTGGATCGTCGTGAGCGAGCCGTCGTGACCGGTGTTCATCGCCTGGAGCATGTCCAGCGCCTCGCCACCACGGCACTCGCCGACCACGATGCGATCCGGTCGCATCCGCAGCGAATTGATGACCAGCTCGCGAATCGCGATGCGACCCTCGCCGTTGACATCCGGGGGTCGCGATTCCAGGCGGCACACGTGTTCCTGATGCAGCTGAAGCTCGGCCGCGTCCTCGATGGTGACGATGCGCTCGTCGATCGGGATGAAACCCGAGCAGACGTTGAGCAGCGTGGTCTTTCCTGTGCCGGTACCGCCGGAGACGATGATGTTCGCGCGCGCCAGGACGCATGCCTGGATGAACGAGGCGGATTCCTGCGTCAAGGTGCCGAACCCGATGAGGTCGCTCACCTGGTACGGATCCTTGCTGAACTTTCGGATCGTGAGGATCGGGCCGTCGAGCGCGACGGGGGGTACCGCCGCGTTGACGCGGGAGCCGTCGAGCAGACGCGCGTCGCAGAGCGGGGTGCGGGCATCGACACGCCGCCCCACCGAGGAGACGATCGTCTCGATGACGCGGACGAGATGCGCCTCGTCGTCGAAGCGGACGTCCGTGAGCAGGATCTTTCCCTTGCGCTCCACGTAGACCATGTCCGGCCCGTTCACCATGATCTCGGTGAGGCTGTCGTCGTCGATCAGCGGGCGCAGCGGTCCAAGCGCTTCGAGGTAACGAGCGTCGATTTTCGCGGTGACTGGCACTGTCTGCTCCCTTGGGCGATACGGACGTTTGGCTCCGCGGCGATTGTGCCGTCGGTAGGCCGATCCGCACAGGCGAGCAACCGCTTCGATACACGATCTTTTCCGGTGGCGGACGGGAGGCGCGCGTACGATCGATTCGACGTGCTTGTGGACAACCCCGCCCAGCTCGAGGTCTCCGACGAGGAAGACTGGTTCGGTGAGGGCAGCGCCTTCGACTCCGGTGAGGAGCTGGCGGCGGCGCTCTTCGCCATGGCCGGCGCAGAGCGCGAAGCGGAGCTTGTGGTCGCGCCGCCCCAGGCCGGCCAGGCCGCCCACCCTCGCGTGGCGCCGTTCGACGCGCCGTTCGAAGTCATCGATGGCATGCAGCCGGTCCAGGAGGTCGCCGGCGTGCCCAGTGCTGCTGCGCCGGATGCTCCGCCCGCGCCGCACACCTGGTCGGTGCGGACGCCTGGTGCTGAGACGCTCCCGCCGCGCCAGCACGGTAGGTCCGGGTGGTCGATCCGGAACAGCGTTCAGGTGCTCCGGCGGACCGAGTCCGTGATGGAACGGCTGCGCGAGCAGGCCGTGGTGGCGGCGTTCGCGGCAGCAGCCCGCGCGCTCAGCTTGGAGCGCTGACCGAGGCGTCCACGGCGTCCGCGGCCGGCGCTGCGGGCGGCTGACCGGCCGCTGGGCGTTCCTGCAGCCGCATCGCCGCGTAGACGTTGTCCAGCGTCGGCGCCACGCCGCGCCGGAGGATGTCGAGCACAACCTCGGGATCGATGCCGCCCGGCGCCGCGAGCGCGGCCGCGCGCGCGGCATCCTCCGCCGCGGACCGTGCCTTGCGAAGCTGGGCTTGCGTCTTCACCAGCTTGCGCAGCAGGTAGGCGCTGGTCGCGCCCAGCCAGAGCGCCAGGGCAACCAGGATGGGTACCGCCAGATCTCGGACGGTCCGCGAAACGTCGTCGAGGGTCAGCGAGCTCAAGCTCCGCATAGGCGCTCCGCGGCGTGCTGGTGCATCTCTCGCGCCATGGAATGGACGTCTGTGGGATCGAGCCCGGTCACATCGAGGATGCGGATGGCGTCGATGGTCGCGACGAAGTCCTCGATGGTGGGCTGCGTGCCCTCGATGAGCTGCGTCACCTGGGTCGAGTCGCGGTCGCCAAGCCAGGTGAGACCGATCTGGGTCAGCTCGTGCTTCACCTGGTCGTAGTCGACGAACCATCGCGCGCCGTTGCCGCCGTCGTTGATCTCCGACGGCCCGGCAGGCTCCGTGGCGATGATCCCATCGGGGGCGGCAGTGGCCGCCGCACGGGGACGCACGCGCTCGGGCCGCTGGTGGACGTGAACCACTCCCGCGGGCTGGGTCAGGAGCTGGACCAGGGCCTCGGACGAGGTCACCGGCACCGGCGCGGCGGAGGAGTACACGGCGGCCACCCGGCCGCGGTGGAAGAGGGCCACACCCCTGACCGGCCCGTCGACATGGACCGCGCGGCTGACGCCGTCCGCCTCGAGCGCCGCCGCCATCGCGTGGGGATCGATCCAGGCAAGCTCAGCCCGCGAGGCGACGGGATACCGCCAGAGCATCGGAAGCGCATCGGCGACCTCGGCGCTCTCGAGCGCGTAGCCGGCGAGGGTGCCCTGCTGGGCGCCGAGCACCGCCATCGCAGCGGTGTCGCCGCGTGCATGGTCCTCGGCGTCGACCCACACCGCGTCAATGAGCTCGCCTCCGTGCACCACCCCGGCGGCGCGCAGACGCCGGCCTGCCAGAACCACCAGTGCAGTCGGGAGCGTGGTCAGGAGCTTGGCCAGACCGACGTCAGCCGCCTCGGCCTCCCGCCACAACTCCGGTCCGCTCGGGAGCAGCGGGAAGTCATCGAGCCCGAAGCCGAGGTCCGGCGAGTCGTCGTCGGCACCCAACCACGCGAGAGTGGTGTCGTCCACGGTGTCGTCGGAGCGCGCGCCGGCGAGCTCCGCGACGGTGTCGGTGAGATCGTCGATGCTGATGGTCAGCGATTCCAACGGAGACATCGCGCGCCGCCAATCGCTGACGGCGAAGTGGTGTGGCATCTCGAAGAGCAGCGCATCAAGGGCCTCTTGGCCCTCGAGTCGCTCGCCGCCGGATTGGAACACGGCGTGGCTGGGCTGTCCGAAGACGAGGAAGATGGTGGCCGAGCCACCCTCCCACGCGATGTCGAAGGCGCCGCTTTGGTAATCGTCTTTCGCAATCGCAAGCTGTCGCAGAAGTTTGACGTGGGGCGCAGCCGAGGCCATGTGCGGATATTCTACGAAGGTGCCCGCCGAAATCATCACGATTGCGTCGCTAAAGGGTGGCGTAGGAAAGACGACGACCAGCTATGCGCTTGCTGCCGCAGCGTCCTTGGGTGGATTGAAGGTGATTGCAATCGACCTCGATCCAACCGGTGGCTTGAGCAACGCCCTGGAGAAGGCGAAGCGCACCGTCACGATCGCTGACGTTCTCCATCAGCGCGTTTCGCTCCAGGATGCATTGATGGACCATCCGCTCGGCATCCAGACCGTCGCTGCACACCGCAGCCTGAACGAGGAGTCACCCAGCGAGGAGCAGCTACGCCGGATGTTCGACGGTGTTCTCGAGATGTGCGACGTCATGCTGCTTGACACCCACCCGCACGAGCCGTCGCTGGTGGGTCCGATGGCCGTTGCCGATCGGATCGTGATCCCCACTGCGCTCGACATCCTCTCGCTTCGCGCCGCGGCCCTCACCGTCGGTATTGCGCAGCAGCTGGAAGTGCTGGAACGAATTCGGGGCATTGTTGTCACAAACGTGAAGCGCCCCATGTCTCGCATCACCGAATCGCTGCTCAGCGGTCTCACATTGAGCGGCCTCGCGTTCGAGACGGTGCTCTGGTATTCGTCGGGTTGGATCCTTGCCACGTCCGGTCGTGGTGATCCACCTGGCGACGAGCTGCTGTTGCAGAGCAAGATGCTCCTGCGCGAGCTCGCCGCACGTCCTGTTCCGGTGGATGCGCTGCGCCAGTTCATCAGCATGGCGCAGGGTCGCAGGCCCAGGGAAGCTCGAGCCCTCAGCCACTGAGACGGCGCCACCACGGGCGCCGTTCTTCGTTGGGTTGCCGCGCAGGTTCGGCGCGTCGTTCACTCGCGTGCAGCAAGCGGCGCAGCTCGTCGCGTTCTCTCTCGAGGCTCGCGACCCGCTCACGCAGCGAATCCAGCTCGCGAAGCAGACCGTCGTACTCAGGAGCGGCCGCCGCGACATCGAGCTCCTCCGGATCTTGGGTGCCTGAGCGCAGCGACGCGGCCTGGCGGTCGACCAGCGCGTCGAGGAACGTCCACTGCTCGCGAAGCTCGTCCTCCGAGTACGTCGCGGCGCGCGTCACGAAAGGAGCGCGCTGGGTCTTGTGCTCAGCAGTGCCGCGAGCGCCGCGGTGCGCTCACGTGACGCGGGCAATGGGAGAACGCCGGAATGCGGAGAGTCGAACGTCGCGAACGTCGGTGCGGAGCGGGGACGGGACAGGGGAGACGCGAGCAAGAGGAACAGGGCCGGCGGGCCCATCAGCACGGTGCCGGGCCGCCGCTCGGGCGCGGCCAGCACCGCGTGCATCTCCTCGACGCTCAGGCCAGCGCTGAGCACGGCCGCCGTGAACGCGTCGCCGCTTCCTGCCGCGCGGCGCCGTTCGACGGTGCTCCACGCCGCAACCAGCACCGCCTCGTGCAGGGTCAGGTCGCGCACGATGGCAGGGACGTGGGTCAGCCGCATCTCGATAGCGGCGCGCAGGCGGCGCGCCCCGCACACGATCTCGAAACCACCGTGGGGATGGCGGCGCAGGAGCAGCGGCTCCACGACGCCGCGGGCTCCGATGCTGTCGCGGAGCGGTGCGAGAATCTCTTCGGCGTCCGGCTCGGTGAGCCACGGGCGCTGCCGGATGCTTTCGCACGGGATTCGTTCGATGCGCGACTCCGTGGTCGGCGCCAGCCATTTGGCCATGACGCCCCCGAGGGGCGGTGCGTGGGGCGCCTGCGGGTGCGTCATCAGCTGCGGAGGTTGAGCCTCAGGCACTGCCGACGACCTCGTCGGCGAGGGCGCGAAATGCGGCCGCCGCTTTCGACGTAGGCGCGTACTCGGTGACCGGGACCCCGGCGAGCGACGTCTCCTGGAGCTTCACCGTGGGCGTGATCACGGTGTTGAAGACACGGATGCTCGCCAGTTCGCACAGCCCTTCGAGGAGCTGACGGCTGAACTTGGTGCGCAAGTTGACGAAGGTCGGAATGATTCCCAGGATCGCAAGATCGGGATTGAGACGCGCCCGTACCAGATGCACGGTGCGCAGCACCTCCTTGAGCCCGCGAATCGCAAAGCCTGACATCTGCACCGGGATGAGCACCTGGTCGGCGGCGGCCAGCGCGTTGACCGTGTGGAAGCCGAAGCTGGGTGGCGTGTCGTAGATCACGAAATCGTATGGCGCGGTCACGCCATCCTGTCGCAGCGACCGGCGCAGCGTCAGCTCGTGGTCCAGCGTCGTGCTCATCTCGCTCTCGACCGCCACCAGATCTGGGCTCGCAGGGATCACAAAGAGATTCGCCCACGCGGTCTCGGCCACCGTCTCCGCCGGCGTGTGCTTGCCGGTCATGACGTCGGCGACCGTGCGCTCCAGGTCGTAGGGGTTGAACCCGAGCCCGCTCGTCAAATTCGATTGCGGATCGCAATCCACGAGCAGCACACGGCGGCCGGTCTCGGCCAGCGCCGCGCCGAGGTTGATCACGGTGGTCGTCTTGCCGACGCCGCCCTTGCCGGAGACACATGCGATGCAAACGGTCATGGATTGGTGCTCTGTGCGGTTCAGTGTCGTCGTCGCTGGCTTCGGTTACAACCGTCTCGCGTCGCGATCTTCTGGGGCGACAAGTCGCGGACCCGTTACCCCCACGTGACGGCCGGGCGCGGAGATGCGCACAGACCGCGTCAATACTCTCAAACTAGCATGACCAGACAGCGCTCCGCCGAGGGAGCGGGGGGGCACGCTCATCTCGAGCCCGGTGGGATGTACCGCATCTCGTACGCGCTCGGATCGACGCGGGAGCGGCGGGTCACACGCAGCGTGGTCGTCTTCGACAGGGCGACGGAGCGGCGGCAGTGGAATGGGCAGGTGGTCATGTGTCTCGATTTCTCCAGGCCGCATGGGCGGCCGCTGTCGATCCTCAGCACTCAGCTCGTGGATGCCCGGCCCGCGGTGCGCAACGAGCGGGGACAGGTCGTCCTGGTCGATGGACCGGGGCCGCGCCGGCGCCGGCTATCCCGCCGCCGCATGGGCCGCGTCGCTTAGCGGCAGCGGCTGCGGTTCGATGACCTCGGTCTCGTCATTGTCTTCGGACGGCATGTCAAGCGAGCGTGAGAGACGCTCGTTGAGCCCGCGTCGCTCGAAGCGATAACCAATCCCGGGCACCGCGTGGATGTACGTCGGCCGTGGGCCGTCCGGCTCGATCTTGCGGCGCAGACGGTAGACATGCGCGTCGACGCTTCGCAGGTCGAGATCCGCTCCTTGACCCCACACCTTCTGAATCATCTCGGAGCGCGAGATCACCCGGCCGGGCGAAGCCGACAGCAGCGCGAGCAGGTCGAACTCGGTGGGCGTGAGGTTGACGGGCTGCCCGTCACGGAGCACCTCGTGGCGGCCGATGTCGACGATGAGGCCGGGGAACTTGAGGCGTCCCGGGCGGACCTGCGACTGCGAGGTGCGCTGCCGTCGCAACTTGGCATTGATGCGGGCGGCGAGCTCGCGCACCTCGAAGGGCTTGGTGACGTAGTCGTCGGCTCCGATCTCGAGCCCCACGACGACGTCGACAACATCGCTCGAGGCCGACACCATGATGATCGGTACCTCGATGCCGGTACCGCGCAGCCGGCGGCACACGTCGAAGCCGGTGAGGCCGGGCAGGGTGAGGTCGAGCAGGATCAGGTCGACGTCGGTCTGCTCCGCGATGCGCAGGCCATCGTTGCCGTCCTCGGCAAACTGGATCCCGAATCCGTGCTGATGCGCCAGCACCGCGAGAATGTCGCGCATCGACGGATCGTCGTCGATGACGAGCACGGTCGCCTCGGCCGCGGTGCGCGCAGATCCTGAACCCAGGGGGTTGAGAAGAGACTCGGTGAATGCTGTCATTGCTGGTTCCTGCGCCAGGCGGCTGCGATCCGGCGGGCCACCGCGCGACCGTAGCACCCATGCACCCGGATCCCGGAAACGGTTACGAACGCGTTGCTCCGCTTCACCGGCTTGCAACCTTCGGTGCGCTCACGCCGCTCCTCCGACACCCGCTCATACGTGCGTGGGGAGGGCGACGATGAACTGGTTGCCCTTCGACCGGGAATTGTCGATCCAGATGTTGCCGCCCATCCGCTCGATCAGCTGGCGCGAGAGGTAGAGACCCACACCAAAGCCGCCCCGCTGCCTGAGCAACGGCGACTCCACCTGATAGAAGGAGGCGAAGACGCGGTCGACGTGGCTGTCCGGGATGCGGCGCCCATTGTCGTGCACTTCGATATGGACCTTGTTCACCACGCGGTGCGCCTTGACGCGGACCGGCTCGGATTGGGGCGAGAACTTGAGCGCGTTGTCGATGAGGCAGGCGAGCACGAGCGCGAGCCGGTCATGGTCCGCAAGCACCCGCTCCGAGTCCGGCTCGATGGTCATGGCGAAGCGCTCGTGGTCGGCGGTCTCGACGAAGCGGGAGATCACCTCGCGAAACACGCCCTCGAGGTCGACTGCGGTCGTTTTGAGCCGGATCTCGCCGGATTCGAGCTGGGCGATGCAGAGAAGGTTGTCGGTGAGACGCGCCAGGTGCTCGGATTCGAGACGCAGCTCCATCAAGCCCTCCTCACGCGCATCGGGTGGAAGCAGCTCGCCGGCATCCTGCATCAGCGTGAGCCATGCCTTGATCTTCGTCAGTGGGGTGCGCAGCTCATGCGACGCCAGCATGATGAATTCGCTCTTGATGCGATCCACCTCGCGCAGCTCCGCGAACGCCGCGTGCTCCAACTCGATGGTTTGGCGGAGACTCTGGTCGCGCGCCGAAACCAGCTCGCGCGCCAGGAGGTTGCTGGTGAGCGCAACCACAAAGAGGAGAAATGCGCGCGTGGCAAAGGTGTCGAGCGTGGACGCCGTCAGGTGATGGCCTGCGACGATGAAACCGACCACGAAGTAGAGCGCACCGGTGATGAGCGTGCACAGCATGCTGCCCGCGACGCGAAAGCGCAGGCTGCTCGCGATGACCACGAGATAGAAGGCAATCGCCAGATCGGACTGGAAACCGCCGGTGAGATAGACGAGCCCGCTCGCGACGGTGATGTCGAGCGCGATCGTCGCCAGCTGCACACGCCTACCTGGGAACCGCCGGGCCACCAGCATGACCGTCGCGGTGAGATTGAAGACACCCCAGCCACCGAGCACGAGGTTGACCGCCGCCCGCGACGAGATCGGGGTCGCGCCAGGAAAGTTGTTGGCCACCGCGGCGAAGATCAACACGAGCCACCGGGTCAGCTCGATCGCCCGCTCGATGCTCGCGCGGCGATCCCGGATCTGAGAGGCGCGCCGCTCGACGGGCGGCCGAGTGGTCGACTCCGCGGTGCGGGTCGGCCGCTGGGCCGGGTACGCCGGTGCCAGCTCCTGGCTCACCATGGCACCGTCACTTGGAGATCGGGCGCGCGCCGGGGCAGGGATGTGGCGCTCACGATTGCAGCCTAGCCGTGCCCCGGTTATGGCTCTCCCAAGGTCCGGTAACGATGCCGCACCGCGCGCTGTTACAGATCCGCTGACAGACTCTGATAAGCATGGACTCTTCCGCGGTGCCCAGCGGGCCTGATCCTCTGCAGCGCGCCGCCGACGCGCTGCGGCGACTGGATCTGCCGGCGGCAGTTGCGGCATACGACGAGCTGCTCGCGACATCTCCTCCCGCCGGCGCCGAACAGCGCGGTACGGCACTGCTCGGACGCGGCCTGGCGCGCCAGCTGCTGGGACATCACGGTGCGATTGGTGACGTCACGGCGGCGCTCGACGCGTGGCGGTCGGCGCCGCGCGGGTGGACCGCGAGCGCCCTGAGCGAACTGGCGGCGGCGCTCGAAGACTCGGACCCAAGCGCCGCCGCGGCGTACTGGGACACCGCACAACGGCTCGCGATGGCGGCTGGAGATCCAGGTGCAGCGGCTCGGATCGCCGGAGAACGTGGCAACCGTGCCGCGCTCGCCGGCGAATGGGACGAAGCCGCTCGGCTGCTCAGCGTTGCAGAGGAGCTCGGACGTGGTGCCGGAGAGGACTCCGTCGCAGCCGCGGCACTCATCGGCCTCGCCCGTCTCGACCATGACGCGGGGGCGGTCCTGCGCGCGGCACGCCGTGTGGGTGAGGCGATCGCCCTCGCGCCGGCGGGCCCGCATCTGGACGCGGCCCGGTGGCTGCTGTGCGATCTCGCGGCGGACGCCGTGCGCACCGGACGGCTGGATGACGCCGAGGTTCTTCTCGAGGAAGCGCTGCAGCTCTCCGATGACGGTGCCGCGGGGGTTCGCACCCGCGCGCTCGCAGCCCTGGCCGGGCTCGCGTTTCAACGCAATGACCGGGAGCGCGCCCTGAGCGCGGCGGGCGCGGTGTTGCACGTGGTGCGCGGGTCGGGGGACGACACCGAGCTGGCGTATGCACTGCACGACATCGCGGCGACCGCGATGGCCAACGGCATGACCGACGATGCATACCGGTGGCTCGTGGAGTCGCTCGCGCTCGCGAAGCGCCGCCGGCTTCCGATCGTGATGGCGTCCGCCGCACGCTCGCTGGCCGCTATCGCGCTGGACCGGGCCGACCAGCTGCGCGCGCTCGGGTACGCGGAGCAAGCGGCTGCACTCGCGTCGGAGCCGGCGGACCTTGCGGCCTCTGCCATGACGCTGCGAGCCGTCGGTGCGGAGGCGGAACGCTGGCGTCGTTACGACATCGGACTTGCGGCCCAGCGCGCGGCGGCCACGATGTTCCGCGCGCTGGATGACACCGGCCTCGCTGCCGAGTGCGAGGACGCCGTGGCCCGCCTGGCTGCCGCAGGTGAAGCGACGGTTGATCAGCAGTCGCGCGTGGAGACGGCGCTCGACCTTGCGCGCCGCATCACAGAGCAGGACTGACAGTGTTACGCAGCTCGCGACCTCAGCATGCGGGCGACCCGGCCGGTGGCGCGGTGAGCGGCCCGGCCGCGGCAGGTGTCGTCCCCGGAGGCGGCGCGGACATCACCACGCTGCGGCTGACCGAGTCGTGGCACGCGACCACCCACCCGAGCTCGTGCAGAGCCGAGGCCTCCTGCGACGTGTCGAGGACGATGGCATGCGCGATGCCATCGTCGCGCAACACCTTCTCCCACCCGTTCTGGAGCAGGTGGATCTTCGTGTAGCTCTGCGCGGCGGCGTCACCGAAGGTGGATCCCTGGTCATACACGAGCACCACACGACCGGTGGGAAAACGGTAGGCGAGATAGCCGCCCCACGTGTCGGTGCTGTACAGGCGCTGGTCAGGATAGTGGGCGGCGACGTAGTCCGCCGCCGCCATGGGGTAGTGGGATGCCTCGTAGCTCGCCGCCGCCGCCGGCGTCACCTGGCGCGCGCCGGCCACAACCGCCGCCGCCCCCACGGCGATCAGCCCGCCGAACAGAAGCAGTCGCGCACGCGCGGGTGGTACGCGAAAGCGGCTTGATACCCGAGGCGCGACCTGCAAACGCCAGGCGCGCGTGCCGTAGAGGGCGATCTGCGGCAGCGCGATGATCGCGAACAGTGCCACGTATGCCTCGGACCACAACGCCGCAACGAGCGCGGCGATGCCGAGCACCGCGTCGATCGGCGCCGGACCCCCGCTCGTCGCCCACAGCACAACGAGCAACACACCCTCGGCCTCGAACAGTCGCAGCCACCACGTATGAAAGTCTGGAGATGCCCACGACGCAGTCAGCTGTGCAATCGCCGGATCTGCAGCGGTGGTGATCACGGACGCGTACAGGCCCGGTCCGTACGGGTTGACCAGGGTCAGAAGAACGCTCGCTGCGAGAGCCGCCGCCAGGTGCCCGCGGCTCGCCGCGCTGTCGGAGCGGCTGACGCTCGCCAGGAGCAGCGTGGTCGCGACGATCAAAAGTCCGACGGCGAACAGCGTGTCGACGTTCGCCCACACCAGAAACAGCGGCGGCAGGATCCACACGGCTCCGGCGCGACCTTCGCGCCACCGCGCGAGAACGTAGAGCACCGCAGCCACCGCGAACAGCGACACAGCCTCGGCATTGACCCCGATGAGGCGCGATGCGACGACGCCGCTCAGCACCATCGCGAACGCGAGCCACGGTCCGGTCGCATGCGACACGCGCGGGATGGCGAGCGCCGCGAGCAGGAACCCGCAGGCGGCCACCACGCCCAACACCGCGGACGCCAGGCCTGCGCCGCCCGCGCCGACAACGCCCGCTAGCAGCACGTCGAGCAACCACTGCTGCCCAACCCAGGGGTGTGCCGCGGGGAGGAAGCTGAAGGGCTCCTGCGCCGGGATGCCGTGAGAGGTGATGAGCCGTCCCAGGGCAAGGTGCCACCAGACGTTCGCGTCGGCAAAGGGTTGCACCGTGACCACGAGTAGCAGCACGGCCGCGCCGATGATCCAGCCGAGACGAGCCACGGCCTCACTTCGGCGCTCGTGCTCCATGCCCTCGACGGCGACCACGTGCACGCCGCTCACTGGTTCTGCGCCGTGGTGTCGACCGCCGTGCTCCTGAGTTGGGCGCACGGATCACCGCGCGGATACGACGCCGGAACCGGAGGGAGCTTGACATCGCGCACGCGATTCGAAGGAACGAAGGCGACGCTGAGTGGGTCTTCATACACCTTCACCCAGCGAGTGCTTGCCTCCATCACGTTGGCCAGCGGCGTCGCTGTGTCGAACAGAACGATGTCGGTCCCGGACTCACGGATGGTCGAATCCCATCCTGGCTGCACTGACGTCACCCCGGCATACGTGTAGAGAAGCGGATCCCCCATGAGCGCCGCGTCGCCGAAGATGTAGACCTTGTCTCCTCGGGAGGAGAGCGCGTCGGCGAGATAGCCGCCCTCCCCGTACTGGTTGAATATCTTCAAAGGTTCTGGCGCTTGGGCGAGCCAGCGCGCTGCGCACACGGGGTACTCCCGCGCGTAGGCGAGCGAGTTGGGAACCACGCGCATCGCTGGGAGCAATCGAATCGACGCGTAGACGATGACCAGCGCTCCCATGAGCACGGAGAACGTGAACACACGGAACTGCAGTGATGGACGCTGCGGCCGCCGTGCCGCTGAGCGCGTGCGCATCTTCTGCAGCAGCATGCTGGTTTGATCGATCCAAACCGGAGTCGTCGCCGCGACGAAGATGGCAATGTGGCGCACCGACTGCATCGACAGCGCCGCAGTCACGGCCACGAGAGCCGCATCGCGAGCCCGCAGCCTCCGGTTCACCGCGATGAGCGCAATCAGTGTGATGAGCAAGATGCCGAAGGGGAGCACCACCCAGTCATGGAAGTCCGGCGAGTGCCACTCGAGGATGAGCGTCTGCTGCGCGCCCGATCCCTGGGTCAGGAATGCATACGCAAGGATGGCCGGGCCGTTGGGATTGATCATGCTCACCGCCGTGCATGCCAGGAGGACGTAGAACAACGTTCGCACCCGCCCGCTTGGCGCGCCGTCGCGCCAGTGGAGCCACCCTCCGGAGACCTCGGCGATGAGGATGAGCGCGATGAACCCGAGGCCGATGATGAAGCCGGAGTGCAGGTTGCTCCAGAGAACGAACAGCGGCACGAGCAACCAGATGGCACGTCCACCGCGGAGAAGGTGGCGCTCCACAGCGAGCAACGTCAAGGCGCTGAGGAAGAACGTGATCATCTGCACTCGCGGCCCCCAGATGGGATAGCCGGCAACGGCCGCGAGGAGGAGCCCGAGGCCTAGCGCGAACGCGTTCGGGCGGCGCAGGGCGGCGCGCAGGAGCAAACAGAGCAGACCAAGCCACGTGACGATGCTGAGCACGAGCACGATGAGACCGAGGCCGCCGCGGCTCTGCAGCGCCGCATAGAGGACTTCGCTCAGCCACTCGTGCATGGTCCAGTGGTGTGAAGCAACCGTGTACGTGAAGGGATCCGTCGCCAGCAGGCCGCCATGCGCGAGGATGAGCTGCCCGGCACGCAAATGCCACCAGAAGTCGGGATCGTGGATGATGCTCGTAACGGGCAGCAGCGACAGCACCATGACGGCACTGACGAACAATCCCGATGGCGATGTCAGCGCCTCGATGAGGTGCCGCCGTGTGGACCGTTTCGATTCCGCCGCCGCGGCCTGCAGCAGTCGCCCGCCAGCAACTGTCAGAGTCAGGTCCCTTCGTTCGCCACCGTCACGGCTGGCTCCACGGTGTGCTCGCCATCGCCGAGCAGCGACCGAAGCGTCGCTTCGAGCCGCGTGAAATCGAATGGCTTTCCCACGTATGTCATGCCGCCGAGCGCCATGACCTCCTGAATGTCCTCGTCGAAACAGCGTGCCGTCAGGAACAGGATTGGCACCGAAAGTGTGTCGGCTCGAACGCGCAGCTCGCGGGCCACCGAGAGGCCACTCATGTGCGGCATCATGACGTCGCAGACGACGATGTCGGGCGTCCAGCCGTCGACGACCTCCAGCGCGAGCAAGCCGTCCGCCGCGCCGCGCGTCTCGTATCCTCCCGCGGTGAGACGCATTTCGAGCAGGCGACGCAGTGAATCATCATCCTCTGCGATGAGAACGCGCGGCCGGGAACGAGCTTGGGGCGCGGGCATGCGACTTCCGTCTGAGCTTTGGGGGCAGATGCAGCCGGTTATACGCCCGGGCCTCGTGCGGTGCTGGGCTGCAACAGGCCTGTCACAGGCCTTTATAGAGACCGCAGACTGCTCGTCGTCCGTGCCACCGTCCGGTGACAGAATGCATAGTCGGACATGACCGACTTGGACACAGTGCGCGCTCTCAATCCGTCCGCGCTTGCCGGCGTTCGTTTTCTCGTGAGCAAGCGGATCGAGGAATTGGAAGAGGCGACAGCGACCACAGAGGATCTGTTCAGCGTGTCTGTCTCCTCTCGGGACGACATTCGCCAGCGGATGGAGCGGCTGGAAACGCAGTGGCAAGAGATCTTGAGCGAACTGCCACACGCAGACCCCGAGGAGGTGGATACCGCGTTTCGCGAGCTGGCGTCGGCGCGAGCGGACTTTGCCGCGGTCGAGGAGCGGCAGACCGACCTCGCGAGACGCATCCGCAGTACTCGTGCCGACCTGGAGGTGCTCCGGTCGGTCTATCGAAGCCTCGACGACCTGATGGCGTCCACGGCGAGCTCGAATGAGAGCACCTCGCGTTTGCGTAACGCTTCTCGCCAGGTCTTTCAGATCATCGAAGAGGAGCGCATGCGTATCGCTCGAGACATGCACGACGGCCCCGCTCAGTCAATGGCAAACCTCGTTCTGCAGGCTGAGATATTGGAGCGTCTCATCACGCGTGACCCGGATCTCGTCGCCAAGGAGCTCGACGAGCTGAAGAATGGTGTCCGGCACGTCCTCGACGAGACGCGGCGGCTGATCTTCGACCTGCGGCCGATGACGCTCGACGACCTCGGGCTCGTCCCCACGTTGCGCAAATTCGTCAAGGAGTTCGGCGATCGGACGGGGGTGCCGGGGCATCTGCGCGTGGTCGGCGCGGAAACGCGGCTGCCGGGAGCGCTGGAGCCAACGCTCTTCCGCATCATCCAAGAGGCACTGAACAATGCCGGCAAGCACGCGCGCGCCTCCTCCGTCGAGGTGGTGATCATGTTCCAGGCACGGGCCGTCACCGCCTTGGTCCGAGACGACGGCATCGGTATGGACGTCGAGGCGGTCGAGCGCCGGCTCGACGGGAGCCGCACCCTCGGATTGATATCCATGCGCGAACGCGCGGACCTGGAGAAGGGACGCCTCGAAATCCGCTCCCAGGTGGGCAAGGGCACCGAGGTCCGCGCCACCTTCGATCTCTGAGCGGGCGCGGCAGCGCCGCGAAGGCCACTCCCGCAACAATGGACTCATGCGCTTCCGGGTGCTTGCCTGCGACTACGACAGGACAATCGCGCTCAACGCGGTGGTTCCTGATGCCAACCGCCGCGCGCTGCGCGAGGTGGCCGCCACCGGGCGGCGGCTCGTGCTGGTCACCGGGCGCACCATGACCGAGTTGCTCGACGTGTTCGACGAGCTCCGCCTTTTCGACCGGATCGTCCTGGAGAACGGTGCCGTGGTGCACGATCCCGCGCGCGGTGCCGACCGCCTACTGGCCCCGCCGGTCTCGGCCGCGCTGGTCGCCGAGCTCGAGCGGCTGAGGATGCAGCCGCTCGCGGTGGGGCGCGCCATCTGCGCGACCGCGGCGCAAAACGAGCGTCAGCTCATGGCTGTTCTCGGCGACCTCCGGCTGGACCTCAAGCTCAGCTACAACCGCGACTCCGTGATGGTGTTGCCGGCCGGCATCAGCAAGGCGACGGGCTTCAACGCCGCGCTCGGCGAGCTGGGAAGCAGCAGGCGGACCTCACGCTGACCCAGGCGGGAACCGAGGGCTTTGGCCGGCTCTGCACCTCCCTGGTCACGCATGACCTCGCCGATCTACTCGAGGTGAGCCCGGCGCGCGCCTGAGCCGACCTTCGCGCGGCCGCGCGACGCATACACCTCCTGAGTCAGCCAGTCCGCCAGGGCCGAGCCGGCCCGACGCCTCCGGGTGCCCACCAGCGCCGGCCCACCCCACAGCTCGTCGCCCGCGCCGGCCTCCTCCAGCGGAAGCACATCCAGGAACGTGTCCACGATGTCCGGGTCGAACTGCGCTCCGCGCTCGCGCTTGAGTTCGGCGAGGATCGCCTCGTACGGCCGGGGCGCGGCGTACGGACGCCCGCTCCGCATGACGTCGAAGGCGTCGACCACGGAGACGATGCGGGCGCCGAGCGGAATCTCCACGCTGCGCAGCCGGTCCGGGTAGCCTGCACCGTCGAAGCGCTCGTGGTGGTGGCGCACGATCAGGCGGACGTCTTCCCACGTGTCGATGTTCTCCAGGATGAGCGCTCCCACCTCGGGATGCAGTCGCATGACTTCCAGCTCTCGCGCGGTCAGTGCCCCGGGCTTGCGCAGAAGCTCGTCCGGCACCGCAACCTTGCCGATGTCGTGGAGGCAGGCGCCGTAGCGGATGGCGGCGCGAAGGTCGTCGGTCAGACCCAGTCGATCCGCGATGGCCGCTGAGAGGCGCACCAACCGGTTCGCGTGCCAGCGCGTGGCGGCGTCCTTCGACTCGAGGGTGTTGGCGAGCACCATGGTGAAGCGCTCCAGCATCGGCGCAAGGAGCCGAAGACGCATTGCCTCGGCGGCCGTGGCGCGGCGCTGCAGGGCGCTGTCGACGACGGTGAGGAGATGCTCGGCCTTGAAGGGCTTGGGCACGAAGGCGACCGCTCCGGCCTGCATCGCCTTCATGGCGAGATCGAGATCACGGAACGCGGTGACGATG
>VBGJ01000092.1 GCA_005880445.1 Chloroflexota bacterium
ACTGGCGCATGCCGCATGCGAGCGGCCTTGATGTCGTTTCGTGGGCACGCCGGCACAGCCATCCCGCTGCAATGCTCATGCTCACCGCGCGCGACACGCTCCCGGACCGCATCGAGGGACTCGATGCCGGCGCCGACGACTATCTGGTGAAGCCGTTCGACTTCGGCGAGCTCCTGGCACGCGTACGCGCACTGCAGCGACGTCCGCGCAACGTCGACGCACCCGTCCTGTCCCGTGGCCAACTTGCACTGGATCCTGTGCGGCACCAGGTCACGGTGAGAGGCGCACCCTTGAGCCTCACATCAACGGAGTACAACATCCTCGAGCTGCTGTTGCGGCGCTCGCCCGCCGTTGTCGACCGCAAGGCGATCGCGGAGCACGCGTGGCACGACGAGACCCAACCGCTCGGATCGAACGCCATCGACGTCCAGCTCAGCCGCCTGCGCGCCAAGCTCCCCGCATCCGGCGTCCGCATCGTCACCGTGCGTGGTGCCGGGTATCGCCTGGAAGCGGCATGAACCGTCGCCTGCAGCGGGTGCACATCGCATCGCTGCGCGTTGCGCTGATGGCTTCAGCGATTCTCGCGGTCGTCTACACGGTGGTGGCGGCGATCGTCGTGATGGTCGTGACCGGATCACTGACCTCGCAGGTGGACAATCGCCTCGGCGCAGTGCTGGCGGCGGTGCAGAACAACGAGAGGATCACACCGTTTACAGGTGTCACCGATCCGAGCGCCGGGGCGCCATACACTGCACAGCTGATCGCATGGATCGTCCGCTCGGACGGGACCTGCCAGGGCTATGCCGTCGCGCCCGACGGACACCTGCTCCCGCTCGCAAACGCGGTGTTGCCGGTAAGCGCCAGGTCGGTGAGCAAAGTCACCACGGTGACGCTGAGCGGAGTCGATGTTCGTATCAACGGCGTCGGTGTTGGCGGCGGGCGTGTCGTCGTGGGCCAGACGCTCGACGCCGTGTCGCAGACGCGCTCGACCATCATCACCACGGAGATGATCGTCGGCGGGATCCTACTTGTCGTCGTGTTCGTCGGCGCGCTCATCGGCGGTCGCCGGGTCGGGGCGCCCATCGAGCTCGCGCGGCAGCGGCAGATGGAGTTCACCGCCGACGCCTCCCACGAGTTGCGCACCCCGCTGTCGGTGATCGAGGCGCAGACGAGCCTCGCGCTCGTCCAGGAGCGGGACGCCGCCTGGTACCGCACGGCGTTCCAGCGGATCGGCAACGAGAGCCAGCGCATCCGCCGTCTGGTCGATGACCTGCTGTGGCTGGCGCGCGCAGACTCGACGGAATCACGCGAGCAGGCGGAGCCCGTGGAGATCGGCGTCCTGGCGACACGAGCGGTCGAGCGATTCGCTGCGGTGGCGGAGGCACGCCAACTGACGATCACCGCCGGTGTGAGCGCCGAGCCGCACGTGGTCTCGGGGTCCGCTGAATGGCTCGATCGTCTGCTCGGTGTCCTGGTCGACAACGCGTGCAAGTACGCACCCGAAACCGGGAGCGTCAACGTTTGCGTCGAGAACGACGGTGGCCGGGTGCGTCTCGCTGTCGACGACTCCGGTCCGGGGATTCCCGCCGAGGAGCGGCCCCGGATCTTCGACCGCTTCCATCGCGCATCGAGAGTTCCGGGCGGTTCCGGCCTCGGGCTGGCGATTGCCGACGCGGTGGTCCGCCGGACTCACGGCCGCTGGGAGATCGGCACATCCGCGTTGCTCGGCGGCGCCTCGGTTGCCGTCAGCTGGCCGCGAGCCATCGCCGGCGGGCGCGAACCGGTCCGAGCGACCCAGGGCGAAGCTCCCCCGGCTCCAGCCCCTCCCGCGCCTGCCGCTCAGCCCGAATAGCGGCGGGCCCAGCCGCGAGGCGGCTTGATCACGGAGGCAGAAACCGCCACCTGGCATGGCATAATCGCCTAGTTGGTGACATGATCTTCCGAAACGGCCCGAGCCTTAGGAGGTCCCGAGCATGGCCAGGGGAGTGACGGCGGCGCTGAGCGCGGGAGTGGCGGTCTTCGGGTTCGACCCCGAGGCTGGGATCCCGGCGAGCCGGGCTCTGCACGTCCTTACCCTACGCCGCGGCCTACCCCAGGCGGACCTGGAAGCTCGCGACCGGTTCTCCGATGCGGCGCTCCGGGCGGCCGCCGAGGCGGGGCTGGCGCTCGGCGCCCGGCGCGGCGGGCGAGGGGCGCAGCGGCTCCACCTGGTCAGCGTCGGCGACGCCCCCGGGCGTGGGCGGAGCGTCACCGTCTGGTACTACGCAACTGCTCCGTTCGGCAAGTTTGGTGGGCCCGGCGCATGGTCGCCGGCGGGCCGCGGCCTGCGTCTCGATGCCGCGGACGGCGAGGCGCTCCGGCTGGCCCTGGAGCGGCTCCGCGCCGACACGCGCCAGCTCGCCGGGGCGGTCGCGCTGATCGGTGACGTGTTCACGGGCGATGACCTCCTGCGGCTGCACATCGCGCTCCATGGAGGCCCGGAGGGCAGCGAGCGGACCTTCCGCCGGCGGATTCAGGAGCTCCGCGACACCGGCGTGCTCCGCAGCGTGCGCGACTCTGAGGTGGCCGCCCTGCGGGTCCGGGTGCCGCGGTTCCGCTCCCCGGCGGGAACGGGCGGGCGGCCGCCTGAACTGCTGCGCTACTCCGGGAGCGGAGGCGAGGACGAGCAGCTCGCGGCGCTCCGGGCGCGACGCGCCGGCTGAGCGTCAGCCCGCATCGGCGGGCCAGGGGCCCTCGCCGCCGGTGAGCACGAGGGTGACCGGCCCGTCATTGCACAGATCGACTTCCATGTGCGCGCCGAAGCGGCCGGTCGCCACCGTGTGACCTCGAGCCCGGAGCGCCGCGCCAAACGCATCGCAGAGGCGCCCCGCGAGCTCAGGCGGACCGGCGCCGATGAATGACGGGCGGTGTCCCCGGGCCGTGTCGGCATGGAGGGTGAACTGGCTCACCACGAGCACTGCGCCGCCCGCAGCCGCCAGGTCCAAGTTCATCTTGCCGTGCTCGTCAGGAAAGATGCGAAGTCCGGCCACCCGGTCTGCCAGGTGCACCGCGGTCGCGTCGTCGTCGGAGGGCGCCACCGAGAGGAGGACGCAGAGCCCGGGCCCGATCGCGCCAACCGTCTCGCCACCGGCGCGGACCGCGGCGCGACTGACGCGCTGAACCACCGCCCTCAATCGAGGAAGCGCAAGCCGCGCCAGATGCGCATCGCCTCGGCCTCGGCCTCGAAGAAGCTGGGCCGTGAGTCGCGCATCCCATGGACCAGGAAGCTCCAGGACCGGCGTTCGCCGTCGATGCCCTCGAGCGTCCCGAACGCGCTGCCCAAGGCCCGCGGGGGGTACATCTCGATGCGCTGCCCGCCGCGCAGGCGCTTGAAAATTGGCCGCCGCACGAGGATCGTCTCCAGCGCTCTGCCGTCCGGTAAGCGGCCCGCTTCCAGCTCGATGCGACGGAGCTTGGCGATGGGGTTGTCGGGGTCGCGGATCACGACGCGGACGGCGAATCGCTCGGCTAGGTCACGGAACATGAAGACGACGGCAAGGGCGTCGGTCTCATCGCCGGCGACCCGGACGAAGCCCGCCGCGGACAGCGTCCCGGTCTCCAGCCGCTCGCGGGATTCGTGCTCCAGCGCCTCGGCGAAGTACAGCTGCTCGAAGAGGGCGGTCGACCCGGCGTCGGCCAGCCACGGCGGCTGATCACGCCACTCCCGGCCCGCCGCCAAGTACGCGAAGCGGGATTGCAAGGAGTCGCGTTCTGTGTTGACGAGGCCGTAGAGGCGGATGTGGATGACGCGGCCCATGCCTCGATTCTACGGGCGGTGCCCAATCGGAACCATTCCCGCAGCGCAGGCCTGCGATTGCGCGCCAGTACACTTGTCGATCGCGCCGAGGTAGCTCAGTTGGTAGAGCACAGGTCTGAAAAACCT
>VBGJ01000043.1 GCA_005880445.1 Chloroflexota bacterium
CGCCCCGCGCGCGCCGACCCCGCCGCAGGTGAGCATCAGGAGCGGTTTCGTGTCGGCGACCGCGGTGACCGCACCGTCCCACCCGACGAGCCGATCGACCACCGGGCCCCGCGCCTTGAAACCGGGAGCAGCCCCCCACGCCGCCACCCCGCCGTCGCCCAGCACCGCACCCGTCGTCATCGGCTCGGGCGGCGTGGTCGGCCCGGCTCCGTTGCGGCTCGCCACCGCCTCGAACTGGGCGCCGCTGGTCGTGGTGCTGCTGCTTCTCTGCCTCGTGGTGCTGGCGCTGGTGCTCACGAGCCGGCGCCGGCGGCGCGCCGATTTTCCACCGCCCCCGGTGGGCGGTCACTTCTAGATTTCCACAGGTTGTCAACAGTCGCCACAGGGTGGCGCCTGGTTGGAGACGGGCTAGGACCGCCCCATGTCGAGGGGGAGCGACAGGCAACGCACCCCGCCGCCCGACTTCATGAACTCGCTCATGGGGAGCTCGAGCGTGTCGAAGCCGGCGTCGGCGAGCGGCGCCTCGAGTCTGCCCGCCGCGAGGGAGGAGACGACGCAGCCGTCCACGGGCATCGCGTTGCATGCGAAGCCTGCGGCGACATCGAGGGGCACCTCGATCACATGCGGGACGAGCTGCCGGACGAGCCGCGCGGAGGCTGAGGTCAGCGCGTCGGGGGCGTAGAGAACGGTGCGGTCGTTGAGCGGGCAGAAGCACGTGTCCAGGTGGTAGAAGCGCGGATCCGCGAGCTCGATCGAGACCACGTCCACCCCCAGCAGCCGACCCACCCTCGCGTGCGCGTCTCGGTCGGTGCGAAAGCCGTAGCCGCAGAAGAGGCGGTCCCCGACGAACAGGGCGTCGCCGGCGCCTTCGAACGCAACCTCTTTCGGCAGCGCATGCACAGTGAAGCCTCGCCGTTCGAGCTCACGGCGCCAGTACCCCTCCTCGCCCTGGCGTTCAGGGTGACGGAAATTGCTGAGCACCGCGGCGCCGTCCCAGACTGCGGCCGCGTTCGCGCTGAACACCATGTCGGGCAGCCCCGCGTGCGGCTCGGCGAGCTCAATGTCGACGCCGAGGCGCTGATACGCCGCGTACAGCGTCCTCCACTGCGTGTCCGCCAGCGTGTGATCGACCTTGACCGACACGTGCATCCACGGGTTGATCTCGTACTCGACGCCGAAATACTCGGGTCGACACATGAGGATGGCCATCGCGGTCATCCCTCCTTTGCCGTCGCAGGCCGATCGCGCCGCGCGGGGAGCTCCTGTGTGACGGTCTTCCCATCATCGCACGTCAGCGTGCGGGTCGCGGTGACAGCGCGGCATCGCCCAGGGGCAGCGGCATCAGCACGGTCGGAGCAAAGCGGCCCCGGACGCTGTCGTCGGGCGGTGGCACCGCTTCGCGACGCACGCACCACGCCACATCGACATCGTCGCGCACCGCGATCAACGTTGGGTCGCGCAACCTGCCGTTCGGGAGACGTCCGTGATGCGCGACCGTGGCCGCGAACGCCGGACGCAGCCACCGCGCGCCCACGTCGTCTGACCCGGCCGGTGCACTCACGTGTGCGCCGAGCCCCGACGCGCCGGCGAGCAGCCAGCGGTGCACCGCGTCGTGCCGCGGCCCCGCGACGGTCCCGCTGAAGGTGAGCGTGCCGGCGACGTACTCGGCGAGCACGATCTCCCACCGCTCGTCCGGCAGCTCTTCGATGCCGGCCACGACGCACACCGCCCGCTGTCGCAGCGCGACGTGCAGCCGATCCGGAGACGCCATCCCGGGGCGGTACGGCGCATCGCCGCGGCGCGCGAGCAGCGCTGTGAGACCCCGTTCGGCGGCGGCGTCCGCAAAGGCGAGACCGCGGCCCTCCACGTGGTCGGGCGCTTGCACCATGGCACCCTCGCCGACGCACTCGGAAAGCGTGGCGAGGCGCCGGTCGAGCGGCCACGACAGCGTGGAGGCGCCGGCCACGTGCAGGACGTCCGCGGCCAGGAACACCGCGGGCAGCTGATCCGCGCCGTCGCCGCCGAGCACGAGACGGAGCCCGAGGCTCTCGAGGTCGGGACGGCCGCGGGGATCGAGCACAGCGACGACGCCGTCCAGAACCATCGGTGATCCTCGCAACGCCGCGCCGGCGCCGAGCAGCTCGGGAAAGCGCGGCGTGAGGTCGGCGAGCCTCTCGGATTGCAGATGCACGTCGCCGCCGGCGCCGACGAAGAGGAGCGCGCGACTGCCGTCCCAGTCGATGCTGAACCGCCAGCGTTCCCCATCGAAGGGGGCGCTGCACGGCACCGCCACCTCGGGCGCGATCCTGCCCGGCAGCGGCGGTGGCGCCGGAAGCTGCAGCGGCAGCGGCTCGGCCCGGTCGTCGCGATGCCGCATGGCGCGCCGCCCGTCGGTCACGCGGTGACGAAGCTCCGCGTCAGGATGCCTTGCGCCGCTTCGCCGGTACGGTTTCCGCCTGCTCGCCGCGGCCCGCCTGGGCGGCCTCGACCGATGCCTTCAGGGCGGCCATGAGGTCGGTCACCTTGGCCGTCTCGCGCTCGGGAAGCCGCTCCACCGGCCGGTTGCCGAGCTTGGCTTCCACGACCTTGATGACGGCCTCGCGGTACTCGTCATGGTGGCGCTCCGGGTCGAAGTGCGCGCTCAGGTTTTCGACCAGCATCACCGCCATGTCGAGCTCGCGCTTGTGGATGTCGGCGCCGTCCTGCGGTACGGCCAGCTCGCCGCTGCTGCGTATCTCGTCCGGCCAGTGCAGCGTGTTCAGCAACAGACCGTTGTTGTGCAGCGCGAGC
This sequence comes from Chloroflexota bacterium, assembly GCA_005880445.1. Lineage (GTDB taxonomy): Bacteria > Chloroflexota > Dormibacteria > Aeolococcales > Aeolococcaceae > CF-75. The sequence continues at coordinate 2,791 of VBGJ01000043.1, forward strand.
CGGCACAGGTGCTCGCGATCCCGTAGCGCGATCTTGCCGATCGCCACCTTGCCGGTCTGCTCGAGTGCAGCGCGCAGCAGCGCGTACGGCTTGGTGCCGACGGGTTCCGGTTCGAGGTAGTACGCAGACTTCAGGTACAGCCCGCCCTCGATCTCCTCATCGGGGCAGAACTCCACTATGTCAATGGTGTGCGTGCTGTTGAGCGGAAGCTCGTCGAGATCCTTGTCGTCAATGACGACATATTCGTCCTTGCCCACTTCGTAGCCGCGCACCGCCTCGTTCCATCCGATCTCCTTGTCCTCGACCGGGCACCAGCGTTTGTTGCGAATCGGGGTGTGGTCGTTGGGACAGAGCAGCCGGAATGAGACGCTCTTCGACTCCGTCGCGAGGTACAGGCGTATGGGGATGGCCACCATGCCGAAGCTGATGGCCCCGCGCCACATCGATCGAGGCATGGTGAACGTGAGTATATGCCCGTAGTCGCGTCAGCGCGGTCCGGTCAGGCCGCTGACAGCAGACGCTCGTATGCCGCTTTGAGCTCGGGATAGCGGAGGAAGATGATGTGGGCGTACTCCTGGGTGAGCGGCCGCGGCTCACGGCGAAGGTGCAGCCCCACCTCCTGCGGCAGGTGGCTCGCCTTCCGCCAGTTGCAGCGCTTGCATGCGACGACGACGTTCTCCCAGCGGTCCGCGGCGCCGCCGCGCGACACGGGAACCACGTGGTCGACGGTCAGCTCCGCAGCGGAGCCAACATGGCCGCAGTACTGACACGTGTGGTCGTCGCGGAGCAGGAGGTTGCGCCGGTTGGGGCGCAGCAGACGGCGTGGCACATGGATGGTGCGCAGCAACCGCACGATGACGACGCCTTCCGGAAGCCGGCGACCGGCGAGGGCCTCCGCGGCCGCGTGCTCGGCCGCCTCGTCGAGGAACGCCACCCGCTCTTTGGTGAGAAGGACGATGAGGCGACGGTGGCTGATCACGTTGAGTGGCTGCATCGACGCGTTGAGCAGCAGCACGGCCATGGCCGCATTCTATTGGATGTCACTTCTGGCTCTGGACTGGTCCCGCGGTCACCGCGCCATTGCAGACCACCGGCAGCGCACCGGTGCGGTCGCGGGCCGAGACGTCAATCGATCCCTGGGCTCCGGGAAGGGTGAAACGCCAGGTGGACGGGATGTTCGCCTGCGACCCGGCGCACTGGTTGTCGTTGAACGCGAGCGTGAACCAGCCATGGCCGGACGCTGCGACGGCGCCGAGCGGGGCCGTGCCGGGCGCCAATGTCACCGTCTGTGGCGTGGTGCCGCTTTCCGGCTGCACCGACGTGGGCAGTGCGCCGCCGGAGGGATTGAGCATGAGGACCGTCGGATAGCCATCGACCATGCAGGTGCCGGCAGAGCTCCGCACCTCGAACTCCGCGTGGATGGTGCCGGCGGCGCCCTGCTCGTCGCTGAGCTTCACCTGCAGCCCCGACGCCGCGCACCGACCGGATGCAGGGGTAGCGGTGCTCGTCGATGGTGTCGGGCTCGGGCTGGGACTGGGGCTGACGCTGGGGCGCGGACTCGGGCTCCGGCTGGTGACGGCCGGACCGCACGCAGCAAGTGAGCCGGCGACGCACATGAGGGCGCCGAGAGGGAACGCGGAAACCCTCACGCGGGGAGGTCCTGGTCTGCGTCGAGCACCCCCCGAAACAGGTCTCCCACCTCGTCAACGCGCTGTCCGATCGTGTGCATTGTCCACCCGTCTGGTCGCAGCTTCGTGTCGTCCAGCTCCTCCCATGCGATTGGTGTCGACACCGGAGCTCGTGGTGCCGGCCGCAGCGAGTATGGGGCCGCCAGCGTCTTGTTGATGATGTTCTGTGTGTAATCGATGCGGATCTTGCCGGTGCGCCGTGCGACCGCCCACTCCCACGTGATGCGATCCGGCGCCACCTCGCTGATGGCGCGCCCCACCTCCTCCACCCAGGCGCGAGCACGGTCGTAGTTCGGACCGCGCCGCAACGGCACATAGATCTGCAAGCCGGTCTGGCCGCTCGTCTTGACGACGCCGTGCATGCCGTAGTGATCGATCGCCGCCTTGACCAGCTTCGCGATGTCGATCACATCACGAAACGTGGCGGGCTCGAACGGATCGAGGTCGAAGACGGCCCAGTCGGGTTGATCCGGCGCGTCGAGGCGGGAATGCCACGGATGCAGGTCGACCACTCCGGCGTTGGCGACCCATGCGAGCGTCGCCACCTCGTTGACCACGATGTACGTCTTGGTCTTCTCCTCTCCGTGATAGGTCCACGAGTCGATCCACTCCGGTGCATGCGACGGTTTGTCTTTGCGCCAGAAGGACTTGCCGTTGATGCCGTCGGGGAACACCTGCATCGACAGCGGGCGGCCGCGCAGATACGGGAGGAGATAGTCCGCCATGCGCACGTAGTACGCGATCATGTCTCGCTTCGTGTAGCCGTCGTCCGGCCAGAAGGGCTTGTCGAGGTTGGTGAGCGGGAGCCTCCGGCCCGCGATCTCCCACTTGTCGTTGGGACGCAGGCGCTTCAGCTGCTCGAGCGCATCATCGACGGCGCTCGCAGGTGGAGCGTCGTTGTGCGCCCTTGCTTCTGGTGTGACCACAGCCGCGGTCGACACCTCCGCTTCGACGACGCAGTCGGCGGGTGTCAGCTCCGGGCGCAGCCCCATGAACGCGGGGTGGCGAAGGATGCCGGCGTTCGTCCAACCGGCGAACCGCACCTCACACACCAGCTCCGGTCGCACCCACGTCGCCGGTTCAGAGGTGTGCGGGATCTCCGGCAGCGGGCATCGCTCGATGATCCTCGGGTTCAAGACGTCGCGCAGCGTTCGCAGCATGCGCTCGTCGAAGCCGGTGCCAACCTGCCCGCAATGAGCGACCTTCCCCCCGCGCATCACCGCGAGAATCAGCGCCCCCAGATGCTCCTTCCGTTTCCCCTGGCCACTGGTGAAGCCGGCGATCACGCACGACTGCGTGTGCCACGCCTTGATCTTGAGCCAGTCCCGGGTGCGCCGGCCCGGTTGGTACACGGAGTCGGCACGCTTGGCCACAACGCCCTCGACGCCAAGGCGCCGCACCTGCTCGAAGAATGCCGTGCCATCGTTCTCGACGTGGTCGGCAAACATCAGGACCGCCGACGGCGTGATGACGTCGCGCAGCGTCTTCTTGCGGATGCGCAATGACGTCGAGGTCAGGTCGCGCCCATCGAGGCGCACGATGTCGAACGCGATGAACACGACCGGTGATTCCCGCGCGGCGCGTTCGATGTCGGCTTGACGGCTGACGTTGATGCGTGATTGGAGCCGCTCGAACGACGGCCGTCCCTGGTCGTCGAGCACGACGATCTCGCCGTCGATGATCGCGTCCTTCGCGTGCACCGCGGGCGCCAGGCCCTGCAACTCCGGATAGCGCGATGTCTCGTCGCGGCCGTTGCGCCCGACCAGCTTGACGGCGCCACCAGACATGGACGCCAGGGCTCGCACGCCGTCGTACTTGAGCTCGAAGATCCATCCCTCGGCCGAGAATGGGTCGCTCACCGGGGTCGCGAGCATCGGCTGCGGTGGCGGTGGCGGCGGCTCGGCGCGCGCGCCTGCGTGCCCGGGCCTTGGGGCCTCGTCGCGCTTGCGTTGACGCGGGTCCCCTCCTCCCTCGGCTGCGATCTGCGCCAGGTTACGGCCGGTTTTGACGGAAACCTCGTGCTCGGTGGCCTCGAAGCCCTCGACGACCGCGTCGTCACGCTTCTTGATCATCAGCCAGTTGCGCTCTCCATCCGAGCTCCCGCCGTAACGGCGCCCGCGGTCGCCGATCTTGACGACCGCGAACTCGCCGGCGAGCTTGCTTCCCTGAAGCTTGAACTTGATGTCGCCCCTGGCCCGCGATCTCTCGAAGTCGTCGGCTGACTCACGCACCCATTCGTACGTGCCGATGTCCCACAGAAGCACGGTGCCGGCGCCGTACCCGGAGGGGATGACGCCCTCGAAGTCCCCATAGTCGATCGGGTGATCTTCCGTCTGCACCGCGAGCCGTTTCTTTGCCGGGTCCAGCGACGGCCCTCGCGGAATCGCCCACGAGAGCAGCACTCCGTCGTGCTCCAGCCGGAAGTCGAAATGGAGCCGCGTGGCGCGATGCATCTGCACGCAGAAGCGGCGTCCGTGTGCCAGCGAATCCCACTCGGAACGCTCGGCAGCGGCGCGCGTCTGGGCGTCGCCGCTCGGCTCCGGTGTCTTGGTGAAGTCGCGCTTGCTGCGATACTCCTCGAGGGCCTCGGCCATGGCCCGAGTGTACGCATCAAGCCAGTCTTCAGAGGGCGCAGATCGGGCGCCGATTGGGCGGTTGAAACAGCCCGGAAACTGGTAGAATTACATGTGGTTGGAGTGGCCTTTCTCGCGCCCCACAGTGCACCCGAATCGGGCCGCCCCGCAGCCGCCTCGAAGGCATCAACGCACCACCCGGAGAACTGCAAATAGCCGACCCCGCACGCGCCGACGATCTCTCGTTCGCCGAAGAGCAACAGGCGTCTGAGCGCCCCACCAGGAGGCGATCCGCATCGCTCCGTGGCGGGAAGGACACATATTCGGCCGAGCAGATCCAGATCCTCGAGGGCCTCGATCCGGTGCGCAGGCGCCCCGGCATGTACATCGGGTCCACCGATCTACGGGGCTTGAACCACCTTGTGGTGGAAATTGTCGACAACAGCATCGACGAAGCGCTCGCCGGCTGGTGCGACACCATCTGGGTGACGCTACACGCTGACAACTCCGTATCGGTGCTCGACAACGGGCGCGGCATACCGGTCGGCATGCACCCGACCGCGAAGAAATCTGCGCTCGAGGTCGTGCTCACCAAGCTGCACGCGGGCGGCAAGTTCGGCGGCGGCGGATACAAGGTCTCGGGTGGGCTGCACGGCGTTGGCCTGTCCGTGGTGAACGCGCTCAGCGAGCGGCTCGAGGTCGAGGTGTACCGCGACAGCGAGGTGCACCGCCAGGAATACGTCCGCGGTGTGCCAAAGGGGCCGGTCGCCGTCACCGGGAAGACGAACCGACAAGGCACGTACGTACGTTTTTGGGCCGATCCGCAGATCTTTCCTGAGATCGCCTTCTCCTGGGAGACGATCGCGGGGACGCTCCGCAGCTATGCCTTCCTCAACAAGGGCATCACGATCATGCTCATCGACGAGGGACGCGAGCTCACCTACACCTTCCACTTCGAGGGCGGCATTCAGGCGTACGTCAAGTTCCTCAACGCCAACAAGAACACGGTCAACACCCGGCCGATGTACGTCGAGCGAGAGATCGACGGCAACATCGTGGAGATCGCGCTGCAGTACCAGAACACCGCCTTCACCGAACACGTCCTGGCGTTCGCCAACAACGTGCACACCGAGGAGGGCGGCAGTCACGTCACCGGATTCCGCAGCGCGCTCACCGCCACGCTGAACAAGTACGCGCGGAAGGCGAACATCCTCAAGGAGCAGGATCCCAACCTCACCGGCGACGACGTACGCGACGGGCTGACCGCGGTGATCAGCGTGAAGCTGCGCGAGCCGCAGTTCGAGGGACAGACGAAGACGAAGCTGGGCAACAGCGAGGTGGCCGGCCAGGTGTCGGCGGTGCTCGGCGACGCGCTCATGCAGTATCTCGAGGAGAATCCCGGCGACGGACGGCGCATCATCGAACAGTCGCTCACCGCGGCGCGCGCGCGCCAGGCGGCCGCACGGGCGCGCGATCTGGTGGTTCGCAAGGGCCTCCTGGAGTCGGCCACGCTGCCCGGCAAGCTGGCCGACTGCAGCGAGCGAGATCCGTCGCAGTGCGAGATCTTCATCGTCGAGGGAGATTCGGCGGGTGGGTCGGCGAAGGGCGCGCGCGAGCGGCGCAACCAGGCGATCCTGCCGTTGCGCGGAAAGATCCTCAACGTCGAAAAGGCGCGGGCAGACAAGATCCTCAGCAACGAGGAGATCAAGAACCTGATCACCGCGCTCGGCGCCGGCTTCGGAGAGAACCTCAACGTCGAGAAGCTCCGATATCACCGCATCGTGCTGATGGTGGACGCGGATGTCGACGGCTCGCACATCCGGACCCTGCTGCTCACGTTCTTCTGGCGCCATCTGCAGCCGATCGTGACCGGCGGCTTTCTCTACCTCGCGCAGCCCCCGCTGTTCAAGCTCGAGCGAGGCAAGCAGACGCAGTACGCGTACACCGACGCGGAGCGAGACGTCCGCCTCAAGGAGATGGGAGGCAGGCCCGAGGTCTCACGGTACAAGGGACTGGGCGAGATGAACCCCGAAGAGCTGTGGCTCACGACCATGGATCCCGAGCGCCGCATCCTGCTGCGCGTGGACGTGGATGACGCCATCAAGGCTGACGACATCTTCGACCGTCTCATGGGCACGGACGTCGCGCCGCGCAAGCGCTTCATTCAGACGCACGCCAAGAGCGTGCGCAACCTCGACATCTAGATGACTCGGTCCATGACCGTCGCGGTCGACGCGATGGGCGGTGACAACGCACCGCACGCGATCGTCGCCGGCGCGGTGCGCGCCGTCGCCGAGCTGGGCGTGCCGGTCACGTTGGTGGGACGCCGCGAGGTGATCGACGCCGCCCTCACCGCGGCCGGAGGCGCCCCGAGCGATCGCCTGCGGATCAGCGATGCGCGGGATGTCATCGAGATGGACGAGCACCCGGCGAACGCGGTGCGCGCCAAGCGCGACGCATCGATCGTTCGTGCGTGCGCACTGGTCGCCGAGGGAAACGCCGGTGCCGCGGTGAGCGCCGGCAACAGCGGCGCGATGCTTGCCGCCGCGCTGCTCACGGTGAAGCGCGTCGCGGGCGTGGCGCGCCCAGCCATCGGGGCATCGTTTCCCACCGCCGCCGGTCAGACGTTCATCCTCGACGTGGGCGCCAACACCGATTGCAAACCGGATTGGCTCGCCCAGTTCGCGGTGATGGGCGACATCTACGCGCGCACCATGCTCGGCGTCGCAGAGCCGCGCGTCGCGCTGCTCAGCAACGGCGAGGAGCCGGAGAAAGGCTCGGAGCTGGTGCAGGCGGCGCATCCGCTCATCGCTGCGCTGCCCCTGCACTTCGTGGGCAACGTCGAGGGCAAGGACATCTTCCGTGGGGTCGCGGATGTCGTGGTGACCGATGGGTTCACCGGGAACGTCGCGCTCAAGACCGCCGAGGGGGTGGGCGAGTTCCTGTTCGCGGCGATCAGCCGCCAGGCGCGCGCGACGCTGGGCGGCAAGATCGGCGGCGCGCTGCTCAAGCCGCGGCTTCGTCCATTGCGCGACGGCATCGACTATCGCAAGACCGGCGGTGCGCTGCTGCTCGGCGTCGCCGGTGAGGTGGTGATCGCCCACGGACGGTCCGACTCCGAAGCGGTCTTCAACGCGATCCGGGTCGCCGCCACAGCGGCGCGCAGCGACGTCAGCGGCATCATCGCCGCGAAGTTCGCGTCGGAGCACGGCGAGGCCCACCCGCAGGAACCGCTCCGTGCGGAGTCTGTTCGATGACCATCTTCAGCCCGGGGACGATCCAGCCCATCGATCTCGAGCAGGAGATGCGCTCGTCGTACATGGACTACGCGATGAGCGTGATCATCAGCCGAGCGCTGCCGGAAGTGCGTGACGGTCTCAAGCCGGTGCAGCGCCGCATCCTGTACGCGATGCTCGACCAGGGCATGACGGCGGGGGCTCGCTACAAGAAGTCGGCGGCGATCGTCGGCGAGGTGATGAAGAGCTATCACCCGCACGGCGACGCCTCCATCTACGACGCGCTGGTCAGGCTGGCGCAGCCGTGGGTCATGCGCTATCCGTTGGTCGACGGGCAGGGGAACTTCGGGTCGGTCGACGGTGACCCGCCCGCCCATCAGCGCTACACCGAGGCGCGCATGGCGGCCGTGGCCATGACGCTGGTCGACGACATCGAGAAGGACACCGTGGACTTCGGTCCCAACTACTCGAACGAGCCCGACGTCAAAGAGCCGCTCGTGCTGCCCAGCCTGCTTCCCAACCTGCTGGTCAACGGCGCCAGCGGCATCGCGGTGGGCATGGCGACCAACATCCCGCCGCACAACCTCGGCGAGGTGTGCGAGGCGCTGGTCCGCCTCATCGACGATCCCGAGCTGACCACCGATGATCTCGCACGCATCGTCCGCGGACCGGACTTTCCGACGGGCGGCATCATCTACGCGCGGGACCTGGCGACCATGTACGGCACCGGCCATGGACGCATCGTGATGCGCGCGCAGGTCGACTTCGAAGAGGCGAAGTCCGGTCGCGAGCAGATCATCGTGCGTGAGCTTCCGTACCAGGTCAACAAGGCTCGGCTGATGCAGAACATCGCCGACCTGGTCAACGACCGCAAGATCGAAGGCATCAGCGACCTGCGCGACGAGTCGGGGCGCAAGGAGGCGACTCGCGTCGTCATCGAGCTCAAGCCGAATGCCAGGCCGTACACGGTGCTCAACAACCTGTACAAGCACACGCAGCTGCAGACGACGTATGGCGCGCTGATGCTGGCCATCGTCGACGGCCGGCCGCAGGTGCTGACTCTGAAGGCGCTGCTACAGCACCACATCGAGCACCGCCGTTCCGTGGTCACGCGGCGCACCCGCTTCGAGCTCGCTCGCGCCCGCGACCGGGCCCACGTCCTCGAAGGGCTGCTCAAGGTTCTCGACAATCTCGACGAGACGATCAGGATCATCCGCGCCGCACAGGACGAGAAGGCCGCCCAGGCTGCGTTGGAGCAGCGCTTCGAGCTCACCGAGCGCCAGTCAAAGGCGATCGTCGATCTTCGCCTCGGCCGGCTGACTCGACTGGAGAGCTCCAAGATCCGCGAGGAGTACGAGGAGCTGATCAAGGAGATCGCGCGCCTCGAGGACCTGCTGGCCAATCCGAGGCTGATCGACGGTGTGGTCAAGGACGAGATCGCCGGGATCAAGAAGAAGTTCGGCGACGCGAGACGCACCGAGATCCGCCACGACGACATCGAGATGACGGAGGAGGATCTGATCCCCCGCGAGCAGGTCTTCGTCACCCTCACACACCGTGGCTACATCAAGCGGATGCCGTTGGACACGTATCGCATGCAGCATCGAGGGGGCAAGGGAGTCGTCGGCGCTCGCAGATCGACCGACGAGGACTACATCGAGCACTCCACCACGGCGAACACGCACAGCGACATGCTCTTCTTCACCAACCGCGGCCGCGTGTTCCGGCTGCGCACGCACGAGATCCCCGATGTCAAGCGTCAAGCGAAGGGGATTCCGATCATCAACCTGATCGAGGTCGACCAGCGCGAGAAGGTGACCGCGCTCATCGACATGGAGCAGTTCAGCGACGAGCAGTACCTGGTCATGGTGACGAAGCTCGGTCAGATCAAGAAGACGCCCGCCGCGGCGTACTCATCGGTGAGGCGCAACGGCCTCATCGCCATCAAGCTCGAAGACCGTGACGAGCTCAACTGGGTGCGCCGCTCGTCGGGCGGCAATCAACTTCTGGTGGTCACGCGTCGGGGCAAGGGCGCGCGCTTCACCGAGAAAGAGGTGCGTCCCATGGGGCGCGACACGATGGGCGTGGGCGCCATGCGGCTGCGTGCCGGTGACGAGGTGGCGGGCTTCGACATCGTCAACCCCAACTCACACGTGCTGGTGATCACGGAGAACGGCTTCGGCAAGCTGACACCGATGGAGGACTATCCGGTGAAGAGCCGGAACATCCAGGGTGTGTACACCGTCGATCAGAACGCGATCCCGAAGATCGGCGAGATCGTGGGCATGCGCGTCGTCGAGGATCTATCGGAGGAGTTGATGGTGATCTCGACCATGGGACAGGTGATCCGCATCCCGCTCGACCAGGTGCGCGTCTCCGGCCGGCAGACGCGTGGCGTGATCATCATGCGGCTCGACGAGGATGACCGGGTCGCCTCGATCGCCGGCGTCGGCGCCGCGGGTACCCTGGACGCGTAAGCGGGAGCCGCGTTTACTCCCGCGGCTCTCGGAACAACAGGGCACGGCACGGCGCCTCGCGCAGGATGTACGGGGCCGTCTTGCCCATGTAGAACTCGTCGAAGCGTTCGCGGTACTGCAGGCCGATGACGACCAGGTCGGCCTTCCACTCGGCGATCTCATCGACGATGGCCGGACCTGCCTCACGCGCTTGCAACAGCTCCGCCTCCACGGTGACGTCGAGCTCCCTGGCCACCTTCTCGGCCCGGTCCAACACCGCCTCGGCACGCTGCGTGTCGGGCTCCTGCACCGTGCCCAGGGCGAGGCTCCGCTTGATCTCGAGCACCGTTACGACATTGACCTTTGCACGTGCTCGCTTGGCCAGACGGCATGCGAGGCGGACTGCCTCATCGTCGGTCGCGCACCCGTTGATGGGCACGATGATGCGGAGGGGAACGAAGCCCTGCATGGCCGCCGAATCCTACCCCGTAGAATTCGGGCGTGTTGAAGGCACGGGCTCGGTGAAGATCAGCATCGTCGGCTGCGGAAGGGTCGGTTCGCGCCTGGCCCTAGCCCTCGACCAGGCCGGGAACGAGGTGACCATCATCGACGAGCGCGTCGCCGCCTTCGACCGGCTCGGCAACGATTTCCACGGCAACATGGTCGTCGGCACCGGCATCGACCTCGGCGTGCTGCGCCGGGCGGGTATCGAGCACGCCGACGCCTTTGCCTCGGTCACCAACGGCGACAACCGCAACCTCATGGCTGCGCAGATCGCACAGGTTGTCTTCCGTGTCCCGCGCGTGATCACGCGCATCTACGATCCGATCCGGGAGGAGGTCTATCGCGAGCTCGGCCTCGAGACCGTGTGCTCCACGACGCTCATCGCCGACCTCATCCAGGGATACGTCGTCGACGGCGTGAACCGCGCCCACGCGACGCCCGCCGCCGCGGAGCCCGCCGCCTCGCGATGACCGAGGAGCGGCCTTACGTCCTCATCATCGGAGGTGGCAAGGTCGGCTACTACCTCGCCAAGCACCTCATCGAGCGGGACTACGAGGTGACGCTGGTCGAGAAGGATCGGGAACGCGCCGAGTGGATCGAGCACCAGCTCGGGTCGGTGATCGTCATGGTGGGCGACGGTGACGAGATGTCGTTCCTGGCCACGACCGGCATCGAGCGCGCCGGGGTGGTCATCGGCTGCACCGGTGACGACGAGGACAACCTCATCGCCTGCCAGCTGGCGAAACGCAAGTTCAAGGTGCCGCGAACCATCGCCCGGGTCAACAACCCGGTGAACGTCGAGGTGTTCACCTCCCTCGGCATCGACGCACCGATCTCGGCGACGGAGCTGCTCATGGGACTGATCGAGTCCGAGCTGGTCGGCTCCGAGATGGTCCGCGGCGTCGCGGTGAAGTCCTCGGGAGCGAGCCTGGTCGACGTTGCTCTGCCGAATCTGTCGGTGCTCGCCGGGCGCCGCCTCAAGGACGTGGCACTGCCCGACGGCGCTGCCATCGTCTGCATCGTGCGGCGCGGCCAGCCGGTCGTCCCGCGTCCGGAGGAGGCGATCCTGCCCGACGACGAGCTGATCGTCTATTCGCGCCAGATGGACGTCGAGGAGGTCAGACGCTCGCTCTCGTAGCGCAGAGCGGGTCTTCTACGCCGCCTTACCGATCTTGAAGATCTTGGTGCCGCACGTCGGGCAGGTTCCGGTGGTTGCGGGCTTGCCGTTCTTCATCGTGATCGCTTGCGCGTTCTGCATCTCGACCTGCTTCTTGCATTTCAGGCAGTAGCCGGTGGCCATTTCAGCTCCTCTGTGGGTGGGTCGTTGTGCCGGGCGGCGGCCCCTTCGGCAGGTTGGCGCGCATTCTAACCGCCCTGAACTCGAATTGGAGCCGAATTCAGGAACTCGGGGTCAGACGGGGGCCGGCGTGGCCGCCAGATGCTTCCGGAGGAAGGACACGGTCTGGTCCCACGCCCGCTGGGATGCCTCCGGCTTGTAGACCTCCGGCCGGGCGTCATTGAAGAACGCATGGTCGGCCCCTTGGTACCAGACGAACTCGACGTCGACGCCGGCGTCGCGGAGCTGCCGCTCGACCGCGCTCACCTGATCCGGCGAGTACGCCCCATCCTCGGTGGCGAAGTGGCCGAGCACGGCCCCGCGAATCTTGGTCAGATCGGGGCGCGCGGCCGCGGTGACCCCGAAGTACGGATAGAACGGCACGACCGCGGCGAACACGTCACTCAGGCTCGCGGCGTAGAGCGCGAGCGCCCCGCCCATGCAGAACCCGACGATCCCGACGCGATCGCCGGCCGTGCGCTCATTGCTCGCCAGCCATCTGGCGGCCCCGAGCATGTCTCGCCCTGCGCGATCCAGCTGGAGCTCCATCAGCAGCTTGCCCGCCTCGTCGGGCTCGCGCGTGGTCCGGCCGTGGAACAGATCGGGCGCGAGCGCGACGAAGCCGGCGAGGGCGAAGCGATCACACACGTCGCGAATGTGCAGGACCAGCCCCCAGTACTCCTGGATGACGATCACGCCCGGGCCGCGCCCGCTGGCCGGCGTTGCGAGATAGCCGGAACCGGTCTGGCCGTTGCTCGGAAAGTCGACCATCTCGCCCATCGCACTGACCTCCGGATGCCCCGTGACTGCCTGATTCGAGCATAGCCGCGGGGAGGGGGTGGCAGCCGCGGCGCGAGGGGCCATGGTGGGGGCTCAGACCGCGGCCGGTGCGTGCTCCT
>VBGJ01000044.1 GCA_005880445.1 Chloroflexota bacterium
CTCCATCTTCGCAGCCCCCACCTATTTCTTCATGGCCGCGATGTTCACGATGCTCGCGTGGGCATTCTTCAAGATCGCCACCGGACAGTGCGCTGGTGCCGCATGTGCTCATGCTGCTGGGCCTGCGTACCCACCGGTGGTGATCAATCCGATGGCCATGCTGTCCATCCTGATCGTCCTGCAGGCGTTCGCGTCCGGCTCGAGCGCACTTACGGGCGTGGAGGCGATCAGTGACGGTGTCCCTGCGTTCAAGCCACCCGAGTGGCGCAACGCTCGTCTGACGCTGACCATCATGGGTGCACTCCTCGCCCTCATGGTGGTCGGCACGACGGTCGCAACCCACATCATTGGCATAACCGTCGACGACCCATCGAACCCCCACTATCAAGTCCTGCTGGGCAAGATCGCCAAGGTCACGTTCGGATCCAGTTCGCTCGGCTATTACGTGTTCAGCTTCTCGACACTGCTCATCCTCGTCCTGGCAGCCAACACGGCGTTTTCCGACTTCCCGCGTCTCTTTTTCTTCCTCTCGCGTGATGACTACGCGCCGCACCAATTCAAGCGCCTTGGGGAGCGCCTCGCTTACAGCAACGGCATCCTCATGCTCGCCGCGCTAGCCATCGTGCTCGTGATTGTCTTCAACGGCAACGTGTCGCGTCTGATTCCCCTCTACGCGATCGGCGTCTTCCTCGCTTTCACGATGTCGCAGGCGGGCATGGTGGTTCGTTGGCTGCGACGCCGTGAGCCGGGATGGCAAGTGGCCTTGCCTTTCAACCTCATCGGCATGTCCATGACGGCCGTGGTCTTCGTTGTCTTCGCGATCGTGAACTTCCGCGAGGGCGCATTCGTCGTCATCATCATCATTCCCGCGTTCGTAGCGCTGTTCCTGGCCATCCATCGCCATTACAGTGACGTCACCGAGCAGCTCACCGCGGAGACGCCGATCGCCCCCTCGCAGGTGCGCCCCATCTGCATCGTTCCCATCGCCGACCTGAACAGGGTCGCACTGCAGAGCCTCGCGTTCGCGCGCACGGTCTCGGACAGAGTGGTGGCCGTGCACGTCTGCGATGACGAGCAACACATCGCCAAGCTCCGCGCCATGTGGGAGGTCTGGGGCAACCACGTGCCGTTGGAGATCATCGAGTCGCCCTACCGTAGCTTCGTGCGCCCGCTGCTCGCGTACATCGACGCCATCGATCGGCAGCGTGGCAACGACACGCTGGTGGTGCTGCTTCCTGAGCTGGTCAGCACCAAATGGTGGCACCAGCTGCTGCACAACCAGTCGGCGCTGCGCCTCAAGGCGCTGCTGCTGTTCCGGCCCGGCACAGTCGTGATCGACGTGCCGTATCACCTGCGGCGTCATGAGCACGCACGGCGCCGGCGCGGGCGCCCCGAGGACCCCGACGCGATCTGACGACTCGTGCTTGGACGGCTAGCGCCGCGCAGGAGCCTTGCGATGTGGTCTGCTGCGCGAGGTGGGGCGTCGCGGGGTGCTGACCTGCTGCTCGAAGTCCCGGCGCCGCTTGGCGGCGCGCACCAGCTCCTTGAATCCCTTTTCGACATACCTGGCGAAGAGGTCGACGTCGGGGACGCCGCGCGCGTCGCTCAGATACCCGAAGTTGAGCCAGCCCATGTAGCTGAAGATGGCGATCGCCAAGCGCTGTCCCTCGTACAGAAAGGCGACGGGAAACGCCTCGACCAGCCGCGCGCCGCAGAAGTACAGGGGAAACTGCGGACCCGGGACATTTGTGACGACGAGATTGAAGCCGATCTGGCGGAGCGATGCGCGCGCCACCATCGCATGCAGCGTGGAGGGGGCGAACCCAGCGAGGTTCAGCAGGAAGTCCGCGCCCACGGCCTGCTTGCGGGCTTTCAACCGATCGACCGTGGCGCGCACCCGCGCCAGCCGCGCCTCAGAGTTCGCCTCGTCGATGGGCAGCTTCACCAGCAGCAGCGCAAGCCGGTTTCCCAGGGCCGCGCGTTCGCTTTCGTCGCGAATGCTTACCGGACACAGCGCCTGGAGCGCGTTCTTCTCGTCGTTCGGATCCACATCATGGGTAGCAAGATAGTGACGCACCCCACCCGCGACCGCCGCGAGCACGACGTCGTTGATGGTGCCGCCAAACACCTGCTTGACCAGCTTGAAATCGTCGAGCGGAAAGCGGGTGAAAACGTAGGCTCGGGACGTCCCGGTGGGCCCGTTGATGACCGATCGTGGCGCGCGAATGGTCTGCGCTACGGTGGCGAGCCCACTGGCCGTGTCGCGCAGCGCCTTCGCCAGGCGCGTCGGATTGCTCGCCGTCTGGCGCGCGGAGCGCAGCAACCTCTGTGGGCGCGTGAGCCGTTCACGCAGCGAGCTCAGCAGCAGATCCGTCGGGGTGGGCGCGCCCCGTGCTTGCCACGTCGTTCTCACGTCGGGAATGTCGCGGGGCTGCGGATCAGTGTCGAGCAGTGCGGTGACCAGCTCGAGATTGCTGATGCCGTCGACCATTGCGTGGTGCGTCTTGAATAGGAGCGCCCAGCGGCCTTCTGACAGCCCCTCGATCACATACATCTCCCACAGCGGACGGCGCCGGTCCAGCTGGCGCGAGAAGACCCGCGAGATGAAGTGCTGCAGCTGCCTGTCTCCTCCCGGTGCCGGCAGCGCTGCGCGCAGGACGTGGCTGGAGATGTTGAACTCGGGATCGTCGATCCAGACGGGCGTGTCGAGGCTGAGCGGGAGAAACGCCACCCGCTGGCGGTACCGTGGCATCACGTCGAGGCGCGGTTCGATGACGCGCACGATCGCCTCGTAAAGCGCTTCACCGGACCCGATCGGACTTGGCTCGAAGATCGCAACGCCGCCGATGTGCATGTGCGTGTTACGCGTCTCCAGGTGCAGGAAGGACGCGTCCATCGGGGTCAGCTTCTGAGCGCCCTTCATCGCGTTCGAACTCTAGCAGCCGGTCGAACAGGCCCCAGACCAAGGTACGCGGACGGGCAGAACTCCGACAGCACACACGCGGGGCATCGCGGTTTGCGCGCCACGCAGACGCGCCGGCCGTGCAGGATGAGCCGCAGGCCGAGGTCGGTCCACTCCGCGGCAGGCACGACCGAGCAGACGTCCTGCTCGATCTTCACCGGGTCGGTGGCCACGGTCAGCCGCAGCCGGCGCGTGAGGCGGGTCACGTGCGTGTCGACGGCAAACCCAGGCACGCCGAACGCCACGCCGAGCACGACGTTCGCGGTCTTGCGTCCCACCCCGCGGAGCCGGACCAGGTCTTCCATGCTGGCCGGCACCTCGCCGCCGTGCAGCCGCACGAGGTCCTGCGCCATCTCACGGATGGCGCGAGCCTTTGAGCGAAAGAAGCCGGTGGAACGGATCATCGCCTCGAGCTCTTCCTGCGGAGCTGCGGCAAACGCCTCGGCGGTCTGATATCGCGAGAACAACGCCGGGGTGACCTGGTTCACTCGCTCATCGGTCGACTGTGCGCTGAGGATGACCGCCACCAGCAGCTGCAGTGGACTGCGGTGGTCGAGCGCCGTCTGGGCAACCGGGTACTCGTGCGCAAGCCGCTCCACGGTCTTTGCCGCGCGCTCCCGGGCGCCGGCCGGCAGACGGCGCCGCCGCGCGGAGCTCATCCTGCGCCGGCTGCGTGGCGGGCTTGTGCCGGCGTGCGAATCGTCAAACCGCGGAGCGCGTCATCCAGCCGTTCCAGGACCAAGCCCGAGCACGCCCACAACGGGAGATAGTCGAGGCGGACGGCGCCGCCCGGGACCACGAAGCGACCGTGACCCGAGTAGTCCCACGGCACCACGCCGACACCACGTCGAATGGCCATGCCGGTTGCGTATTCGACGGCCGTGATGCCGCCCGCGTACGCTGCGGCCCGCTGTGCAACCGGACGTCCGCGCATCGTTGCGTGTGCCGGCTCGAACAGCACAGCGGCCAGCCCATAGATCGGTGCCATCCACAGGTAGCTGTGGCCGCGGAGACGCCACGATCGCGTGTCGCGGCCGATCACGTCCTTCAGCGCGGTGAACGCAACCTCGGCGGCCCATCCCAACAGCGCGTAGGCGGCGGCGCGCTCCAGCCGTGTGAGGCGACGCTGCCCAGCATCCATGTACCACGATGGTAGCGAAGCGCCGCTGCGTACAATCGCGGACCGTGCGGGCAAAGATCACCATCGTGGGTGCGGGCAACGTCGGAGCCACGCTGGCACAACGGCTGGCGGAGCGCGACTACGCCGACGTCGTGCTCGTCGACATCGTCGAGGGCCTGCCGCAGGGAAAGGCGCTCGACATGCTCGAGAGTGGCCCCATCGCAGGCTTCGATTCTGCGATCACCGGGTCGAACGACTACGACGCGACCGAGGGATCGGACATCGCGGTCATCACGAGCGGGGTCCCGCGCAAACCTGGGATGTCACGGGACGACCTGGTGATGACGAACGCAAAGATCGTTGCGGGCGTTGCGCGGGAGGTGACGAAACGCTCGCCGCGGTGCATCCTCATCGTCGTCGCCAACCCCGTGGACGGAATGGCTCAGCTGTCGCTGGCCATCAGTGGGTTCCCGCGACAGCGCGTGCTCGGCATGGCCGGTGTGCTCGACACCGCGCGGTTCCGCACGTTCATCGCGCGGGAAGTCGGCGCCTCGGTGCACGACGTGCAGGCTCATGTGCTTGGCGGCCACGGCGACACCATGGTGCCCCTCACGCGGCTGAGCACGGTCGCCGGCATTCCTGTTGCCGAGCTGGTCCCCGCCGACCGTCTCGACACGATCGTGCAGCGTGCACGGGATGGAGGGGCCGAGATCGTGAACCTGCTGAAGACCGGAAGCGCCTTCTATGCGCCCAGCGCGGCTGTCGCGCAGATGGTCGACGCGATCCTGCTCGACACGCGGCAGGTCCTGCCGTGCACCGTCCTCCTAGACGGTGAGTACGGTGTGCGCGGACTGTTCACCGGCGTGCCGTGCCGGCTTGGCGCCGCCGGCCTCATCGACGTGGTCGACGTGACGCTCACTCGCGAGGAGCGCGACGCGCTGCATCGCTCAGCAGAGGCGGTGCGGCAGGTCGTGGCGGTGATGGACTCGCGACGCGCCGAGATCGACCCGCAGTTGCGGCCTATGCTGCCCGAAGCCGATCGATCAGCTCAGGCGTGAACTCGAGCAGCGTGTCGAGCACCACATCTGCGCCGCTGATGTCGTCACTGAGCGGACCGTGTGAGCGCACCGCCACACACCGCATGCCGGCTGCCATCGCAGATCGAACGCCGGCCGGCGAGTCCTCGACCGCGACGCAATCCCCGGGTTCGACACCAACGAGACGAGCCGCGCTCTGATAGACGCCGGGATCCGGTTTTCCCAGGACCTCATCGTCCGCGGTGCACACGCCGTCGACGAGCTCTGCGATGCCGAGCCGATCCACGACCGCATCGATGAGCTCGCGGCTCGACGACGACGCGATGGCGACGGACAACCCCGCCTCGCGCGCCGCGGCGATGGCCTCCAAGGCTCCGGGCATCGGGATGCCGCGCTCGCGCACGTGCTGCACCATCTCGCGGATGATCTCGCGCTGGACAGCGCGCGGCCGCACCCCGTCCCACGAGCGCGTGCGATACCAATGGTCCACGACCTCTTCGATTCGCTTCCCCCACGTCTCGCGCAACTGATCGTCTGTGAGCTCGACACCAACACGCGCGAGCACATCGCGCTCCACGCGGCGCCACACCGGCTCGGTGTCGATGAGCACCCCGTCCATGTCGAACACGCACGCCCTGATCACGCGGCTCCTGCCTGAAGTCATCGGGGATTCGCGCGATTCTAGCTCACGGCGCACGGCGGACTTCGTCGTCCGGCGGGAGCACACGGCCGGGCGTCTCACGCTGATGATCCGGCCCGGGAGTCGAGATCGTCGGCGGCTCCGGACGCGGCGGGTTGTAGTGCATGCCGAAGATCGGACCAACCATCACCAGCACACGCAGGACGGCCCGTCGCGTCTCCGACTCTCCCCAGGCAAGCGTGCGCGAGTAGAAGTAGAACCAGAGGAACCCGATGACCAGCACCGCGAAGATGATCGCCATGACGATGAGCGTGGTCACGGTGGGTCGGCAGCGCTGTACGCGCGGGACGGGACTGGCTTCTCGGCGCTCACTTCTCCCAGGGCCGGGTCCGGGTGCGGATCTGCTGCTTGACGAGCTCGGTGATATCGACGTTTGTCAGCGCGGCCTCGTCCCAGTCGCCGCGATTCCGGGGAGGCTTCGCCGGGTCGGGAAGCGCCGGGGTTGCCTCGGCCGCCGGTGATGCAGGGCGTCGCAGGAGCTCGCGGCCGATGAAGCGCACAGGATCCCAGCGCCGGTCCGCGACACGCTCCTTGAGCGGGATGATCGCGTTATCGGTGATGTGGATGTGCTCGGGGCACACCTCGGTGCAGCACTTCGTGATGTTGCAGTAGCCGAGCCCGCCCTCCTCACGCGTCTGGTCGGTGCGGTCGAGCACGTCCTTGGGATGCATCTCCAACCCGGCGACGCGCACGAAGAACCGCGGTCCGTAGAAGCGATCCGCATAGTTGTGACTGCGAAGGACATGGCACACGTCCTGGCACAGAAAGCACTCAATGCACCGCCGGTACTCGTACAGGCGGTCGATGTCCACCTGCTGGATCCGCCACGGCCCGGTGTCGTCGGGTGCGTGGGTGAACGGCGGGATCTCCCGGTTGACCTCGTAGTTACGGGAGACATCCGTGACCAGATCCTTGACCAGCGGGAACGTGCACTTGGCAGCCTTGCAGTTCCAGCGGCACGCAAGGTCGGTGTCGAGATTGTGCTGCACGTAGTGGATCGCGTCGAGCACGACCATGCCGGTGACCATCGGCACTGCGTATTCGACCTCTTGAGTTCCAGACGCGGGCGTGCCCTTGAGGACGCGCAGCGTCACCGCGCTGCCCGTGAGACCGTCCATAGTCACGAGGCCGCACCCGCGCGAGCGGCGGCCGCGGTCAGATATCCCTTCGGAAGCTTGGCCGCGTCATAGAAACGACTTCGCTGCAACAGCGGTCGAAGCCGGTCGGGCAGCGGGTCGATCGGAACGCGCTCCACGCGCATCGTCGCCCCGTCGCGACGCGTGACCATGTTGACGGTGCCCAGCTCGGCGTCCTGCTCGAGGTGATCGAAGCGCCATTGTGAGCCGCGGCTCTCACGCCGTTCGATGGCGCTACGGACGATCGATTCGGAGATGGTCAGCATGTTGGTGACGTCTCGGCATGTGTGCCAGCCGGGATTGAGCGGACGCCCACCGCCGACGTGCATCCGCATGCTTCGTTCGCGCAGCTCGAGGATCGCGGCCAGCGCGCGCTGCAGCGACTCCTCGCTCCGGCCGATGCCCGCGTCGTCCTGCATGGCGGCCTGGAGTTCCTCGTGCAGCTTGTATGGGTTCTCGCCCGCGCTGGCGCCGTCATCCGAACCGTCCAAGGGCCGCAGCAGCGCCGCCTGCTCGGCGGCAACCAGACGTTCGTCGATGTGCCGTTTCGTGCCGCGCGTCCTCGCGTACTCGGCGGCCGCCTCACCGGTGCGCTTGCCGAACACGAGGATGTCGCCCAGCGAATTGCCACCGAGGCGATTCGCCCCGTGCAACCCACCGGCCACCTCACCCCCGGCGTAGAGCCCCGGGACGGTGGCCGCACCGGTTTCTGCTTCCACGCGGACGCCTCCCATCGTGTAGTGGATGGTGGGACCGACCTCCATCGGCTCCCTCGTGATGTCCACCGACGCGAGCGCGTGGAACTGCTCCACCATCGAGGGCAGCTTCTTCCTGACCTGTTCTGCTCCGAGATGGCGCACGTCGAGATACGCGCCCCCGTGTGGCGTGCCGCGTCCCGCCTTGACCTCCTCGTAGATCGATCGCGCCACCACATCACGCGACGAGAGCTCCTTCTTGACCGGGTCGTACTCGAGCATGAAGCGCTTGCCCTCGGCGTTGTAGAGCAAGCCGCCCTCGCCACGCACCGCCTCCGTGACCAGGATGCCGCGCGCACCCGGTGGCCACACCATCCCGGTGGGATGGAACTGCACGAACTCCATGTCGAGCAGCTCGGCGCCGGCCTCATACGCCATCGCCGCTCCGTCTCCGGTGCCCTCCCAGGAGTTGGAGGTTTCCCGGTACATGCGCCCCCAACCGCCACTGGCAAGAACCACGGCGCCGCAGCGGAATGCCACGAACCGCCCATCGCTGCGCCGGTAGCCCATGGCGCCGCACACGCGATCGCCGCTCTTGATCAGCGATGTGAGCGCGTACTCCATGTGCACCTCCGCACGCGGTGTGTGCACCAGCTTGTCCTGCAGCGTCCGGATCAACTCCAGGCCGGTGCGGTCACCGACGTGACAGAGGCGCTTCCACGAGTGAGCGCCGAAGGCGCGCTGCATGATGCGGCCGTCATCGGTGCGATCGAAGAGCCCGCCCCAGCGCTCCAGCTCGTAGACACGGTCGATCACCTCGTGCGCATAGAGCTCGACCATGCGCCAGTTGTTGAGCAGCTGCCCGCCGAGCATGGTGTCAGCAAAGTGGACCTCCCAGCTGTCACGCGCATCGACATTGGCAAGGCCGGCGGCGATGCCTCCTTCCGCCATCACGGTGTGCGCCTTGCCGAGCAACGACTTCGTGACCACTGCGACGGAGCAACCAGCCTCCGCAGCGGCGATGGCCGCGCGCATGCCGGCACCCCCGGCACCGATCACGAGGACGTCGCAGTCCAGGGTGTCGTACGGCTCGAGTGTCATCGTTCAGAACACGACGTGCGGGTCGGTGAAGACACCAGCGTGAAGAAGGTGGATGTAGATGTCGGTGATGACGACGCTGAACATGCTCACCCATGCCCACATGGCGTGGCGGCCGTTCAGTATCGACACCCAGCTCCATGCGCGGTGCCGGGCCATGCCGGCACCCGAGTTCGAATAGCAATCGAGCCCGCCGCCGACGAGATGGCGCAGTGAGTGGCACCCGAATGTGTACCCGGACAGGAGCAGCACGTTGGCCAGCATGATGCCGGTGCCCACACCGAGCTGGACATGCCCGCCACTGGGCTGGAAGAACGCCAGAAAGACGTCGTACCAGAGAAACCCGGTGACCACGACGACCGCATAGAGGAAGTAGCGATGCAGGTTGTTGAGGAAGAGTGGGAACTTCGCCTCACCGCGATACTCGCGATGCCGCAGCTCGGACAGCGTGCACGCCGGCGGGTCCCAGAAGAACGAGCGATAGTAGGCCTTGCGATAGTAGTAACAGGTGGCGCGAAACAGCAGTGGTGACCAGAGGACCCACAGGGCGGGCGAAATCGGCCCAGATGCCCACAGCAGCGGCGAGTAGAACGGCGAGAGGTAGGGCCCCGACTGATTGACGCCGCCGGCGAAGAAGGCGGTCCAGATCGCGTAACCGGTGAAGGCGGCGAGCACTGCCACCACCGTGGTGGGCAGCACCCACCATGGTGCGCCGCGCTGAAAGCGGTGCCAGGGACTCGGTCCCGCCGGATGTGCGGCAGGGCCCAGCGGGACAGGCGCGACCTGTGTTGCCACGTGCTCCTTCAGCGTAGCGAATGGATCGATGCGCCCGAACCTGCAACGATCGGCCGGATTCAAGTAAGGTTGGCCGCCCAGCCAGGCACTCCGAGGGACCCGCACCTCAGGAAGAACTGGCTCTTGAACCGGCGGCCAGAGCATGTCACGCTACCCGTTCATAGGCGAACAGATGAGCGCCCCGCATCCGCAAGAGGGTTTGTACGACCCTCGCTTCGACCACGACGGGTGCGGCGTCGCCTTCGTGGCGCGCATCGGCCAGAGCGCCTCGCACGAGGTGGTCGACGCCGCGGCCACGGCGCTGGTCAATCTGGGCCATCGCGGCGCCCAGGGCGCAGATCCAGACTCCGGTGACGGGGCCGGGATCCTGATCCAGCTCCCGGACCTCTTCCTGCGCCGCGTTTCCGGGATCGCCCTTCCGGCGCCGGGAACCTATGGCGTCGGCATGACCTTCCTGCCCGCCGACCCTTCGGACCGGTCTCGGTGCGAGGCAATCGTGGCCGACGCATGCACCGACGAGGGACTCCGGGTGATCGGCTGGCGCGACGTGCCCATCGATGCCAGTGCCGTCGGCGCGACGGCGCGCCACATGATGCCGGCCATCAGCCAGCTCTTCGTCGCCGCCATCGGACTTGCCGGTGATGCGCTGGAGCGGCGCCTCTACGTGCTGCGGCGCGTCATCGAGCGGCGTGCGCTGGAGCAGGGCATGGGCCGCTCACGCTTCCACCTTGCCAGCCTCTCGAGCCGCACGCTGATCTACAAGGGGATGCTGACTGCCGCGCAGCTCGCACGGTTTTATCCCGACCTCGGCGAGCAGGACATGGTCTCGTCGCTGGCGCTCGTGCACGCCCGGTTCTCTACCAACGTGCTGCCGCGGTGGGATCTCGCGCAGCCGTTCCGGCTGTCTGCCCACAACGGCGAGATCAACACGCTGAGCGGCAACGCCAACTGGATGCGCGCGCGGCAGGCGAAGTTCAAGAGCCCGCACTTCGGCGACGACATGCCGAAGCTTCGCCCCGTCGTCGATGAGTCGGGTTCCGATTCGTCGCAGTTCGACAATGTGCTCGAGCTTCTCACCATGTCGGGCCGGTCCATCGAGCACGCGGTGATGATGATGATCCCCGAGGCGTGGCACCGCAATCCCGTGATGGACGACGAGCGGCGCGCGTTCTATGAGTTCCATTCGTCCCTCATGGAGCCGTGGGACGGGCCTGCCGCGATCGCGTTCACCGACGGTCGCCTGATCGGCGCCACCCTCGACCGCAACGGGCTGCGTCCGGCGCGCTACCTGCTCACCGAGGACGGCCTCGTGGTGATGGCGTCGGAGGCCGGCGTGCTCGACATACCCGACGAGCGCATCGCGCGCAAGTGGCGTCTCGAACCTGGACGGCTGCTGCTGGTGGACACTGTCGCAGGGCGCGTCCTCGACGACGGCGACTGCAAGAGCACGCTGGCGGCTGCCCACCCGTATCGCGAATGGATCCGTTCGGGCACCGTGTATCTCGACGAGCTCGAGCCGCCGGAGCAGCTGCCCGATCCCGACCCCGGCACGCTGCTCGTGCGCCAGCAGGCATTCGGCTACAGCGTCGAAGACGTGCAGCTGTTGCTTGCGCCGATGGTGACCACCGGCCAGGAGGCGGTGGGTTCGATGGGCAACGACGTGCCCCTCGCCGTCCTGAGCGAACGCGCACTTCCGCTCTTCAACTACTTCAAGCAGCTCTTCGCGCAGGTGACGAACCCACCCATCGACCCGATACGCGAGCAGGCCGTGATGTCGCTGGTGACGACGCTCGGCGCCGGGGGCAACCTTCTCGAGCAGGGGCCGGCGCAGGCGAAGCGGCTGGAGATGCCGCATCCCATCCTGAGCAACCTCGACCTGGAGAAGATCCGTCACGTCACCCAGCGCGAGTTTCCTGCGGCAACCGTGTCGATGGTGTTCCATCGCGATGCAGGCGTGGCCGGCCTGGTGGAAGGACTGGACCGCATCTGCAGGCTCGCCTCGGAGCACATCGCCGCGGGGTGCACCGTGCTCGTGCTCAGCGACCGCCATATCGACGCGGCCCATGTGCCCATCCCGTCGCTCCTCGCCACCGCCGCGGTGCATCACCACCTCGTGCGCGAGCAGACGCGCACCTCGGCGGGATTGGTCATCGAGACGGGCGACGTGCGTGAGGTGATGCACGCGGCGCTGCTCGTCGGCTACGGGGCCGAGGCGGTGAATCCATATCTCGCC
Organism: Chloroflexota bacterium; assembly: GCA_005880445.1. Lineage (GTDB taxonomy): Bacteria > Chloroflexota > Dormibacteria > Aeolococcales > Aeolococcaceae > CF-75. The sequence goes on from VBGJ01000044.1 coordinate 11,777, forward strand.
TTCGAGACCCTGCACGACCTCGAGCGACGCGATCTCCTGCCACCCGACGTCGATGCGCAGAGAGCCGAGGAGATCTACATCGACGCACTCGGCAAGGGACTGCGCAAGACCATCTCGCGCATGGGCATCTCCACCATCGAGTCGTACTGCGGTGCCCAGATCTTCGAAGCAATCGGCATTGATCGTGCCGTCATCGACCAATACTTCCCGGGCACCCCGTCGCGCATCGGGGGGATCGGCCTCGATGTCATCGCCGCCGAAGCGGTCGCGCGCCATCAGCGCGCCTTTCCTTCGGTGCGCGTCGGCTCGCCAACCCTGGAGGACCGCGGCGAGTACCGCTGGCGCCGCGACGGCGAGCATCACGGTTGGAATCCCGAGGTGATCGGCAAATTGCAGCACGCGGTCAAGAGCGGCGACGAAGCCGTCTTCCGCGAATACGTGGCGCTGGCCGACGATGCCTCGCGACAGCGGCAGAACCTGCGCGGGCTCTTCGAGCTCCGTGCCGGCGCTGACCCGGTGCCGCTCGACGAGGTCGAGCCCGCTGCGCAGCTGGTGCGGCGCTTCGCGACCGGCGCGATGTCCCACGGGTCGATCAGCCAGGAGACCCACGAGACGCTCGCCATCGCCATGAACCGGCTCGGCGGCAAATCGAACACCGGTGAGGGTGGCGAGGATGCGGCTCGATTCGATCGCGACGCTAACGGCGACTGGCGTCGCAGTGCCATCAAGCAGGTGGCGTCTGCGCGTTTCGGCGTCACGGCGCACTACCTCGTCAACGCGGACGAGCTCCAGATCAAGATCGCGCAGGGCGCAAAGCCGGGCGAGGGTGGGCAGCTCCCGGGCAACAAGGTCGACGACACCATCGCGCGGCTGCGGCACTCCACACCGGGTGTCGGGCTCATCTCTCCCCCACCCCATCACGACATCTATTCCATCGAGGACCTGGCGCAGCTCATCTGGGACCTGCGCGCTGTCAACCCGCGCGCCCGGGTCAGCGTCAAGCTCGTGGCCGAGGCCGGCGTGGGCACCGTCGCCGCCGGGGTCGCGAAGGCGCGGGCGGATCACATCGTGGTCGCGGGCTATGAGGGGGGCACGGGTGCGTCGCCGCTCAGCGGCATCAAACATGCCGGAGTGCCGTGGGAGCTTGGTCTGGCCGAGGCGCAGCAGGTGCTCGTCGGCCACGGATTGCGCAGCCGCGTGGCGTTGCAGGTCGACGGCCAGATGAAGACGGGGCGCGACGTCGTCGTCGCCGCGTTGCTCGGCGCCGACGAATTCGCGTTTGCGACAGCACCATTGGTGGCGGCGGGCTGCGTGATGATGCGCGTCTGCCACCTCAACACGTGCCCGGTCGGCATCGCGACGCAGGATCCCGCGCTTCGCTCGCGGTACACGGGCAGGCCGGAGCACGTGGTCAACTTCATGCTATTCCTGGCCGAGGACGTGCGCCGCTGGATGGCACACCTGGGCTTCCGCAGTTTCGACGACATGATCGGCCGCGTCGATCTCATCGAGTCCGCGACCGCGGTCGACCACTGGAAGGCTCGCGGCATCGACCTCCGTGCGCTGTTGCTGCAGCCGGCGCACGGCGCGCAGACTGAGCTTCGCAAGTCGAGCGTGCAGCACGCGGCGCTCTCCGAGATGCTCGACGCAGAGCTGCTGCCCAAGATCACGGACGCGCTCGATGGCCGGGGCACGGCTCGCGTCTCCACGCGCGTCCGCAACGTGCACCGTTCCGTCGGCGCCATGCTCAGCGGCGAGATCGCACGGAGGCACGGCGCCCGCGGCCTGCGCGACGATGCCATCCACATCGAGCTCGATGGGGCGGCGGGACAGTCGTTCGGCGCGTGGCTCGCACCAGGCGTCACCCTCGTGCTGCGCGGCGAGGCCAACGACTACGTGGGCAAGGGACTCTCGGGCGGACGCATCGTGATCAGACCATCGCAGCGCTCGCGCCGGCGTGCCGAGGACGACATCATCATCGGCAACGTCGCGCTCTACGGTGCGACGGCGGGCGAAGCGTTCATCCGTGGCATCGCCGGCGAGCGGTTCGGGGTGCGCAACAGCGGAGCCACCGCCGTCGTCGAGGGCGTCGGCGATCACGGCTGCGAGTACATGACGGGCGGCACGGTGGTGGTCATCGGGCCGACGGGACGCAACTTCGCGGCGGGCATGAGCGGCGGTACCGCGTTCGTGCTGGATGACGACGGCCGCTTCGCCGAACGATGCAACGACGCGACGGTGGGCCTGGAGGAGGTGACCGAGCGCGACGACATGGAGCTCGTTCACGTTCTCCTCGAGCGCCACGTGGGGCTCACCGGTAGCGAGCTGGCGAAGCGGCTGCTCCGCAACTGGCGCCAGACGCTCGCGCGCTTGGTGAAGGTGATGCCCGAGGAATACCGCCGCGCGCTGCGTGAGGAGCGTCTGGAGCTCGTGGGTTAGATGCTGGCACGAACGGGGTTTCTCGAGCACGCGCGGCGCGACCCACCCAAACGACCGGTTCACGAGCGCGTCAACGACTACCGCGAGGTCTACCTCCCGCTCCCCGTCAACACGCTCCAGGAGCAGGCCGGCCGCTGCATGGACTGCGGCGTGGCCTTCTGCCATCACGGCTGCCCCTTGGGCAACCTGATTCCGGAGTGGAACGATCTCGTTGGTCGTGACGAATGGCAGCAGGCGTCATTCCGCCTCCACCTCACCAACAACTTTCCGGAATTCACGGGCCGTCTCTGCCCCGCGCCGTGCGAGCCCGCATGCGTGCTCGCGGTCAACGACGACCCGGTCACCATCAAGCACATAGAAAACGCGATCATCGAGCGCGCGTTCGAGGATGGCTGGGTGCGCGCCGAGCCGCCGGCACACCGCACCGGCAAGCGCGTTGCCGTGGTCGGTTCAGGCCCGGCGGGCCTCGCTGCGGCACAGCAACTCAACTCCGCCGGCCATCTGGTCACCGTGTACGAGAAGTCGGATCGCATCGGCGGCTTGCTTCGATACGGCATTCCCGACTTCAAGATGGAGAAGTGGGTGATCGACCGGCGCCTCGGGCTTCTCGAGGCAGAAGGCATCGTCTTCGAGACCGGCTACGACATCGGCAGCGCCATCACCGTCGAGGAGCTGCGAGAGCGCTGCGACGCGATCATCCTCGCCGTCGGCGCCGATGACGCCCGCGACATCGACGTGCCTGGGCGGCGCCTGGACGGCGTGTACCTCGCCATGGACTACCTGACCCAGCAGAACCGCCGTGTCGCCGGCGACCGGTTCAGACGAGACGAACCGCAGATCACGGCGGCGCACAAGCGAGTGGTGATCATCGGCGGCGGTGATACCGGGGCCGATTGCCTCGGCAACGTGATCCGTGAGCGTTGCGCGTCCGTGCAGCAGCTGTACATCTACCCGCAGCCGCCCGACGCGCGACCGGCGGCGAACCCGTGGCCAGAGTGGCCGCTGATCCTGCACACGTACCCCGCTCACGAGGAGGGCGGAGCGCGCGATTTCGGCATCATGGTCACCCGCTTCACCGGCGACAGCGGCGCGGTGCAGGAGGTGCACACCGTGCGCGTCGAACCCCGGTATCACGACGGCGCGCGTGAGTTCATCCCCGTCCCCGGCAGCGAGGCCGTCATCGCCGCTGACCTCGTGCTGCTGGCCATCGGCTTCGCGGGGCCGTCGCCCAGCCCACTGCTCGAGGGTTTGGGGGTACCGCGCGACCATCGTCACAACCTCCTGGCCGACACAACGTTCGCGACACCGGTGCCCGGGATCTTCGTCGCCGGCGATGCGTGTCGTGGTGCCTCGCTCATCGTCTGGGCCATCGCGGACGGGCGGATCGCTGCGAGATCGTGCGACCGCTACCTCATGGGCAGCACGCAGCTCGCGTAGCGATATCGTCGGTTTCCGTGCGGCGTGAGTTTCTGGAGCATTCCGGGCCGATCCCGTTCGCGCATCGTGGAGGCGCCGAGGAGGCGCCGGAGAACACCGTCGCGGCCTTCGAGGCTGCCGTAGACCTGGGGTATCGATACCTGGAAACGGACGTGCACGTCACTGGCGACGGCGTGGTGGTCGCCGTTCACGATGCCGTGCTCGATCGCATCACCGACCGCACGGGAAGCATCGCCGCTCTGTCACTGGCCCAGGTCCGCGAGGCCGACGCGGGGTATCGATACTCGACCGACGGGGGTCGCACCCATCCCTTTCGTAACCGCGGCCTCCGCGTGCCGACGCTGGCGCAACTGCTGGATCGCTGGCCAGTAGCTCGCTTCAACATCGATGTCAAGAACGACGCGACCGTTGTGCCACTCTGCGACACACTGCGACGGCACGACGCGCTCAACCGGGTGTGCGTCGGCTCGTTCTCGGATCGGCGTCTCGCCAGGGTGAGGGCGGTGACCCGCGGCGCCGTGTGCACATCGATGGGACAGCGCGCCGCAGCGGCCGCCTTCCTCGCATCACGTGCCGGGCGCATGCCGAGCGCGCAGGCGGATTGCGTGCAGGTGCCACTTCGCTGGCGCGGCGTGACCGTCGTCGACGCGCGTTTCGTCCGCGCGGCACATCGTGCGGGTCTTCCGGTACACGTCTGGACCATCGACGACGCGCCCACCATGACCATGCTCCTCGATCTCGGAGTCGACGGCATCATGACGGACCGGCCGCGGCTGCTCCGTACTGTTCTCAGCGTGGTGCGGCGAATGGCGGGCGAGACGCTGTGGCCGACCGCCGATTCGACGCTCAGCGAGCTGGGAACGCTCGTGCCGCAGCGCGTCGAGCCCCTCGTGCGGCTCGCCGACCGCAATCCTCCTGCGCTGCGCCAGTACGACTCGCGCGGCGACCGCATCGATGAGATCGAGTTCCATCCCGCATACAAGGAGCTGGAGCGCACGGTGCTCGGCTTCGGTGCGGTACGCGCTGCCTACGGCACGGGTTGGCGCGGCCTGAATGGCCGGGCACCGCGCCCGCTGATGACCGCGATGCTCTACATGTTCCTGCAATCCGATCAGGCGATCACCGGCTGCCCCATCGGGATGATGGATGCGATGGCGCGCTGTCTCGAGCTGAACGACCGTGAGCTGGCGGCGCGGTTCGTGCCGCGGCTCGCGGACGACACGGGACATCACATGACGGCCGCGATGTTTCTCACCGAGAAGGCGGGCGGCTCCGACGTCGGTGCCAACGAGACGACAGCGACGCGGGCTGACGATGGCACGTGGCGACTCACCGGTGAGAAGTGGTTCTGCAGCTGCGCGCACTCGGACCTGATCCTGGTCCTCGCGAGACCGGACGGCGCTCCCACTGGGCCGCGCGGGCTGGGGCTCTTTCTCATGCCGCGGCATCTCGAAGACGGGACGCGCAACACGTATGTCATCCATCGCCTCAAGGAGAAGTTCGGCACCCGGGCGATGCCCTCAGCCGAGGTCGGCCTGCGAGGCGCGTTCGCATGGCAGGTCGGACACATCGAGCGCGGGTTGCCGCAGATGATGGACATGGTCAACCTCACCAGGGTGGGCATCGCCACTGCCACGGCGGGGGCCATGCGGCGCAGCGCCTTCGAGGCGCTGACGCACACGCGCGGACGCGTCACTTTCGGTACGCAGCTCGACCTGCATCCACTCATGCGCGACACGCTGGCCGAGCTCGTCGTCGACTCCGTCGCCGGCCTCACGGCGGCGATGGGTGTCGCTCAGCTGCTGGACCGCGCCGACGCCGGCAACGCAGAGGCAGCGGCAGCGCTGCGGTTGCTCACGCCGCTCTTCAAGATGCACGGGACCGAGCGTGCGCGGATCTCGGCCACCGAGGCCATGGAAGTGCGCGGCGGCAACGGGTTCATCGAGGAATGGCCGGAGCCGCGCATGCTTCGCGACGTCTACGTGCACGCCATCTGGGAGGGCTCCGGCAACGTGATCGCACTCGATGTGCTGCGGGCGATCGAGCACGGTGCACTGCCCGGCTACATCGGGGACACCGAGCTGCATGCCGAGGCGGCGGCAGGTGGGCCTGCGGCGCCGCTCAGCCGCGTCGTGCTCGACGGCCTGCGGCACATCGAAGCGGACATCGCCGCGCTGCCGGCAGATCCGCAAGAGCGCCAGCTCCCCATCCGGCGGATCGCCCGAAGAATGGCGATCCTTGCCATCGGCGCGCGTCTCGCAGAAGAGGGCAACGCGTACGCTGCTGACACGGGGAGTGGCCGGCTTGTTTGGTTGGCGGCGCGGTACCTCACGCGGTTGGGTGGCGAGCCCGCGCTGGCGCGGCTCGCGGACGATCCCATGTGGCTGGCGCACGCGCAGCCGATCCTGCACGGAGGCAACGTGCCGCTGGAGGTGGGCGCGTCGGCGGCGCAGACGGTGGCGGCGCACATCGCGGTGAGCGCCGCGGCGTAGACACCAACGAGACACGCGCCGAATGCGCTTTCAACGCTTCAACTTCGGGTCGATCCGGATCGACGGGACGACGTACGAGAACGATGTGATCATCGATGGAACCGCGATCCGCAAGCGCAAGAAGAAGGCGTCCAAACCACTGCGTGAGCAGTACGGACATACACCTCTGTCGCTGCAGGAAGAGATTCCGTGGGATTGCCGGCGCTTGGTGGTGGGTACCGGCGCGCTCGGTGCGCTGCCCATCACGGATGACGTTGCGCAGGAAGCGGATCGACGCGGGGTCGAGCTGATCGCCGTGCCCACCACGCAGGCGATTGAGCTCTTGCGCAAGGACCGCGCTGCGACCAACGCGATCCTGCACGTGACCTGCTGACGACGCGCGAGCGGGGTGGCCAGAGGGATTCGAACCCTCGACCTCCAGGGCCACAACCTGGCACTCTAACCAGCTGAGCTATGGCCACCATGAGCCGCGCGGTCGCGGCTCGGCGATTATATGGCCACGCCCCCGTAGCTCAGTGGATAGAGCGGCCGCCTTCTAAGCGGTTGGTCGTGGGTTCGATTCCTACCGGGGGCGCCATCGTGATGTCTCGGCACGTGCCGGCAGATGTCCTCACGACACCGCCATCCCGTAGCATCGACCTCGGTGACCGAGCCGTTCCGCACCCGCGTCTACCTGGTTCGCCACTGCGACGTCCACAATCCTTCGGGCGTTCTCTACGGCCACCTGTCGGGCTTTCGTCTCAGCACCAAAGGCGTGCGCCAGGCGGAAGCCATCGGAACCTATCTCTCTCGAAGCCCGGCCCGTCGCATCTACACGAGTCCTCTGGAGCGCGCGCGAGAGAGCGCCGATGTCATCGCGTCGCGTCTGCCCGGGATACCCGTCGTCGCCACCGACGACCTGACCGAGGCGCGCTTCGGCCGCTATCTGCAGGGGGTGCGCCCGCGAGACGTCCCCTGGCGGCGACCGCAATGGTTCGTGCACATGGTGTGGCCGGGACTCCTCAAGCACGACGAGTCGGTGCAACAGATGGCGCAACGCGTGCGACGCCCGGTGCTGCAGCTGCTGCGTGAGTTTCCCGGCGCCGGCGGCATCTGCGTCAGCCACGGCGACCCGATTCAGGCCTTCTGGGTGGAGGCCGACGGACGGCCGGCGCACGCGTTGCACCGCTTGCAGTGCGCCAAGGGCGGTCTTCTCGAGCTGGATTTCGCGGGTGAGACGCTGACCAATCTCACGTATCGCTCACCCGCGTTCCTCAGTGAGGCTGCGGCTCAGACGGGGGTCCGCTCTCGTTCGGCCTCCTGAGGCTGCGGCTCGCCGCTCACGGCGGACGTCCACCCAGGGTCCAGCCGAAGCGGTGCGCCGCGACGGGCGCGGGCGCGCCGCTCTAGCAGCGGGCGCAGATAGAGCTTGGTCAGCAGTCCCGTCATGACAAGGCCGAACGTCACGTACACGAGTGGCACGCCGCTGTCCTTGCTGACCTGAAACAGCGAATACTGATGCAACTGCGGGAAGGAGATCGTGAACTGCACGTTCTGCCCGCCTGGGCCTGGAAGCACAAACGGATAACTCTGTCCGAGCGCAACCGGCACGACGTGCGCGTCGGAGAAGTAGGGCTGCATCCTGTTCGTGTCGAGCGCGTTCACATTTTGCGGCTGGCCCTGGTTGAGCCCAAGGTCGCCGACGTACAGCTGGAGCTCGATGACGGGGTTGCGCGCCGTGAGCCCGCCTGGCCCGTATTGGGTCAGTGTCGGGTCGATGGCGCCGTTCGACCCCACTGACGGGTTGACCCTGGCATCGGGAAACAGGGCCATGCGGGCTCCCAGCTGGACCGCACTCCGCGCACCCGGGATCGTGTAACCGAAGTCGGGAACCTTGAGCACCCCGATTCCCTCCGCCTTGTTCCCGAGCTGACCCAACACGTCCGACAGCTGGACCGGGCCGGCGAACACCGTATGGCCCGCTGGATTGGTCACGACCATGGTGGGCGCCCAACCGTAATCCTGCTGGTAAACGTTGACCCCGTCATAGCCGAGGAAGTCGTTGACGCGGATCGCCTTGGTGAGCACCGGCCGTGCTCGGTCGAAGACGGTGACGTGGCTCACGTAGTCGCTCGCCTCGCCGTTGCCGGCGTAATTCGCCGAGAAGCTGTTGAGCTGCATCGTGAAGCCTGCGTGCTGCCCGTTGAACAGCAACCCTTCCTGGAGCTGATCGTAGCCGGCGCGCGACTCCGTAAAGCTCTGTCCCTCGACGAGCGTGACCAGGCCCTGATAGCCCGTGGCTTTGCCCCACACGACTGCCACCAGCAGCAGGAAGAACGACGTGTGGAACAGCCACGAGCCCCACTCTCCCCAGTACTGCGGCGTGCGCGGGTATCGACGCGCCGTTCGGGTGATCAGCGCCCGACCACGTCTGACCACGCAGGCGAACAGCGCGATGTACAGGCTGCCAAGCAGCAGATAGAAGAGTGGAGAGACAAAGACCTCGGTGAGAGGTACCCCAATGTGCGAGAAGACCGCGTTGAGTGTCGCGTTGTCGGAGAGGAACTGCTGCACCTTTGCCGGGTCAGAGGTGCCCTGCTGAGGCACGAAGGAACCCTCGGCGACGAACGCGACCACGCCGGCGAGGAAAAAGATCGCCGTCCTCATCCGAGTGTATTCTCGCCAGAAACGGCCGAAACTCGGCCGCAGCGAGGCGCGGGACGCGATCAACTCTGCGACTGCAGCAGCCCCTGGGGATCGAATGCCCGCGCCAGCAACGCATGCCGGTCGCCGGCGCTCGCACCCGGCGCCGAGGCGACCGGCGTCCGTGCGTGCTGCGGCTCGAGGCGGAATGTGACCGCCAGGATCACCGCGAGCTGTCCCATGCTGCCGAGAAGCACGGCCGGCAGATCGTAGCCGACGACATCCTTGAGCACGGCCCCACCGAACGCCACGACCTCGCCGGTGGGCAGCACCGCCTCGACGCCGGTGAGCGAGCGGCGCGGCACCGCGCCGCGGGCGATGAGCGTTCCGGCGTTTCCCGGTTCGGAGCCGAGCCCCACCACCGACAGACCTGCCGCCGCAGCGCTCGCGCGCACCGCGTCGAGCGGCGCCCCGGCCTCGGCGCGGAGCGTGAGACCCTCCGCGTGGACCGTGACGCCGGTGAGGCGCTCGAGGCTAAGGACGATCCCGGTGTCCGGCGCGGTGGGACCGCCGCCCGTTGAGCTGCGTACGCGCAGCGGCACCGCGCCGTCCGCGCACACCCTGACCGCGGCGACGGCGCGCTTGTGGTCGCGCGGGGTTACCACGGCAGACGCAGGGGTCACCGCGTCGCGCCCCATGGCCTCGATCAGACGGCGTTGCAGGATCGCGTCCATCGGCTCAACCTGCAGCGACCGGAAGCAGCGCGCCTTGAGCGGCAGCCGCTGCGCTGTACACGAGCGTAACGAGGATGCCGAGAACGAGCGTGCCAGCCGTGGTGGCGAGCAGCACAGCGCTGCCACCAAACGTGCTCCGCGACCACTGGTATTCGGGTTGATCTGCCGCCGGGCGTTGATACATCAGCAGCGCAACCCGCAGGTAATAGAAGACCGACACCGCACTCGTGGCGATGCCCCAGAGCGCCAGCGACGTCTGTCCGCTCTTGATCGCCGCTGCGAAGACGAAGAACTTCCCGAAGAATCCCGCCGTCGGGGGGAAGCCGCCCAAGGACAGCAGAAAGAGCCCCATCGCCGCGGCCACGTAGGGCCTGCGGTATGCAAGCCCGCGCAGCCCGGCATAGCTGTCGAGGTCCTCGCCGCGGCCGGCCATCACAGTGATCACGGCGAAGGCTCCGATGTTCGTCACCGCATAGGCCGCCAGGTAGTACAGCACGCCGATCGTGCCCAGCGGCTCGCTGGGGCTCACCGCCACCCCGATCAGGATGTAACCGGCCTGCGCGATCCCTGAATACGCCAGCATGCGCTTGACGCTGGTCTGCGTCAGCGCGGCGATGTTGCCCACGAGCATGCTGGCGATGGCGACCAGAAACACGATCGCCTGCCAATGCGCATACACGGCAGGGAACGTGTACGTGAACACCCGGACCATGACGGCGAACGCAGCCACCTTGGTGGCGACGCTCATGAACGTGGTGACCGACGTGGGCGCGCCCTGGTACACGTCCGGCGTCCACGTATGGAATGGCACCAGGCTGGCCTTGAACGCAAGGCCGATGAAGATGAGGATCACGCCGGCGAGCAGGAGTGGATCGACGTTGGTCGAAACGCGAAGCGCCGCCTCGATCTGCTGCAGCTGCGTGTGGCCCGTCTCCCCATACACCAGCGCCATCCCGAAGAGCAGAAAGCCGGACGCGAAGCCTCCGAGCAGCAGGTACTTCAGCGCCGCCTCCTGGGAACGCTCCTCGTGCCGTGAGAAGCCGCTGAGGATGTACAGCGAGACCGAGAGCAGCTCAATGGCGAGGAAGATGACCATCAGGCTCATCGCGCCGGCGAGCAGCATCATCCCCGTGGTGGCGGCCAGGATCAGCGCGTAGTACTCGCCGTAGTGCAGACCACGCCGGTTCAGGTACTGCGGGCTGATGATCACGACCAGCGCAGCGCTGATCAGCAGGACGGCGTTGATGAACATCGCGTACTTGTCGTACGCGATCGATCCAAAGTACAGCGCGCGCCCGCTGCCCGAGTCGAACCAGCCCCACATGCAGGCGCCGAAGGATGCGGCGATGAACAGGAACGCGAACGCCGCAAGCCAGGCGCGTCGCCGGGCAGGCACGACCAGGTCGAGGAGCATCAGGACGACGAACCCACCGCCGAGGATGAGCTCGGGAAGCAGTCCGAGCAGGTCCTTGGCGCTCGGTGTGACCAGCGGCACAATCGGCACGGCCTGCGCGAGCATCACGAGTACACGGCAGGCAACACCGGCGTGCCCGTCGCCCTGGCCACGTACTGCGTCACCGCCGGCCTGGCCAGGTCGCCTACCGGCCGGGGATAGACGCCGAGGAAGATCATCAGCGCGGCGAGCGGCGCCAGCAGCAGGCCCTCGCCCATGCGGATGTCGCGCACGCGCTCGACGAGCGCGGCCGGCGGCCCGTGCATCAGGCCCTGGTGCAGCCGCAGCATGTACCAGCACGCGAGCACCACTCCCCCGCCGGCGAGCACGGCGTACACCCAGTTGAGCTGGAAGGCGCCGAGCATGATGGTGAACTCGCCGACGAAGCCGTTCATGCCGGGCATGCCGAGGGCGGCGAGGGTCGCAACCAGGAAGAACGCATACAGCCACGGCATTCGTCGCTCGAGACCGGCGATCTGCCTTCGGTCTCGCGTCCCGGTGCGCGCTTCGATGAACCCGACGATGAGAAAGAGCGCCGAGATGATGATCCCGTGATTGATCATCTGGATGATCGAGCCATTCACGCCGTTCTGCGTCAGCGAGAAGATTCCCAGCGCGACGAAGCCGAGATGGCTGATGCTCGCGTAGGCAACGATGCGCTTGATGTCCCGCTCGCTGAGCGCCATCAATGCGCCGTAGATGATGCTGAGCACGGCGACACCCGCCAGGAACCACTTGAAGTGGTTGACCGGCTCGGGGAAGAGCGTGAGCCCGAAACGGATGAACCCATACGCGCCGAGCTTGCTCACGATGCCCGCAAAGAACACGAGCGCGGCGGGTGGGCAGGCCTCGTACAGGTCAGGCAGCCACGTGTGAAACGGCACCAGCGGGAGCTTGATGGCGAACGCGAGGGCAAACCCGATGAAGACAAGCTCTTGCGGCGTGAACGTGGGAACGTGGATGCCGGGGATCACGATCACCGCCTGGGCCGGTCCCGAGCTCGTGATCAACGTCTCGAGGTCGAACGACCTCGCGCCCGAATTGACATACAACCAGATGATCGACAGCAGCATCAGCAGGCTGCCGGCGACGGTGTACAGGATGAACTTGAGGGTGGCCGGTCCCCGTTTCTCGCCACCGTAATTGCTGAGAAGGAAATACAGCGGAACCAGCATCCCCTCCCAGAACAGGTAGAAAAGGAGCAGATCTGCCGCCAGGAGGACGCCGGCCGTCGCTGCTTCGGTGAGCAGCAGCAGCGTGCAGTAGAACCGCAGCCGTTCGGTGCTGCGCCTCGAGACGGCCAGGGCGCCGAGCAAGAACACACCGGCGTTGAGCGCGAGCAGCCACGCGGAAAGGCCGTCCAGCCCGAGGTGGTACGACGCGCCGATGCCGGGGATCCACGCGTGTGTCTCTTCGTAGTGAAAGGTGAGCGGCTGGTCGCTCCCCACCGTGTGTGGGAGCATCGCGACCAGCACGCCGACGATCACGGCGACGGCGGCCGTCGCGAGCAACGTGACGCCCTTCACAGCGGCGGTGAGATTCCGCGGCACCACCTGGAGCAGCAGTGCCGCTCCCACCGGGATGACGATGACCAGAGTCAGCCAGGGAACGTTCATCGCGCCACGAAGACCACGGTGATGACGACGAACAGCACCGCGAAGACGGCGAACAGCGACGCATAGTCGCGGATGAACCCCGTCTCGACGCTGCGCACGTCGATGCTCAAGCCGCGCAGCACGCTTCCGATCCCGGACACCCAGCCGTCCATGATGTCGGGTTCCACGACACGCCGCAGCGTGCGCGCCACCGCGCGCGTGGGGTTCACCAGTGCGCGGTCGTACAGCTCGTCGAAATAGAACTTGTTGTACGAAAGCAGGGGCAGACCTCTGGGCAGGCGCACCAGCAGCGCCGCGGGCTCGGGATCACCCCGGACCCAGATGCGCTGCGCCAGGCCCACGCCGAACAGGCTTGCCAGCGTGCCGATGACGAGCGCCACCGTCGCGAGCCCCACCCCGGGCTCCGCCGCGGGCGTGGGCGGCCCCGCTGCGAACACGGGCGCGAGAAAGTCGGTGAACACGCGCACCGCATTGGGGATCGGCCACTGCAGCGGCCAGGCCACGATCAAGCTGAGCACACCAAGCATGACGACCGGGATGAGCATCACGCGACGCGCTTCCTTGGCAGCCCACACACGAGCGGTCTGCGGCTCGCCCTGGAACACGACCGCCCACAGGCGGAACGCGTAGAGGCCGGTGAGCACGTTGATGCCCACACCAACCACGTACAGAAGCCATGGAGCGGCACCCGGGCCCGACACGGTGCCGAACCCGAGCAGGTTCTCCTTGCTGAACCATCCGGCAAAGATCGGGATGCCGGCGAGCGCGAGCGATCCCGAAAGGAACGACCATTGGGTCCAGCGCATGCGCGCGCTCAGTCCACCCATCAGGCGAATGTCCTGTTCGTCGCGCAGCGCGTGAATCACGTTGCCGGCGGCCATGAAGAGCAGTGCCTTGAACACCGAATGCATGGCGAAGTGGAAGAGCCCGGCGCTGTATGCGCCGATGCCCACCGCGTAGATCATCAATCCGATCTGCGACATCGTCGAATAGGCGATGACTCGTTTGATGTCGATCTGTGAGAGCGCGATGACACCCGCCATGAGCGCCGTGCCGATTCCGACGCACGCCACCATGCCCTCGGCCACCGGTGCGAGGTTGAAGAGCGGATGGAAGCGCGCGATCAGGTAGACGCCTGCGGTGACCATGGTCGCTGCGTGGATCAGCGCGGAAACCGGCGTCGGCCCCTCCATGGCGTCGGGGAGCCACGTGTGCAACGGGAACTGCGCGCTCTTTGCGAATGCGCCGATGGCCAGCAGAACGCAGATGCCCGTGACCAGGATGCCGCCGCTGGGAAACGCGGCGGTGCGGGCGAAGACGTTCGGCAGGCTCAGCGTGTGCGCGTTGAGGAATATCAGAAACGCGGCGATGACCATGGCCACGTCGCCCACCACCTGGGTGATGAACGCCTTCCGTGCCGCCAGCACGGCGCTGGGGCGATCGTGCCAGAAGCCGATGAGCACGTAGCTGCTGAACGCGACAAGTGCCCATCCGATGATGAGGATGACCAGGTCGCCCGCCAGCACCAGCCCCAGCATCGAGAAGATGAAGAAGTTCATGTAGGCGAAGAACCGCGCTATGCCTTCGTCGTGCTCCATGTACCCCACGCTGTACACGTGGATGAGAAAGCCCACGCCGGTGATCACCATCGCCATGATCGCGCTCAGCGGATCGAGCGTGAAATCCATGCCCACGCTGAGGTTTCCGCTGCCCAGGTTCAGCCACTGCCAGAGCCGGACGGTGATGGAGCTGTGCCCTGAGGGGGCGCCGACCACATTGGCCAGCAGCAGTGTCGCGACGACGAATGACGCAAGGATCGACGCCGTGCCCACGACGTTGACGAATTGCCGTCCGAGGCGTGGCCCGAGCAGTGCATTGAGCGCCGCGCCGCCGAGCGGGAAGAGCAGGATCAGCAGCACCAGCGTCGAGGCGACGTCGACGCTCATTCGCTCATCTCGCTGAGATCGTCCACGTCGAGCTCACGCCCAAGGCGGAAGATCGCCGTGACCAGGGCCAAACCCACGACCACCTCGGCCGCCGCGACCACGATCACCATGAAGGCGAAGATCTGGCCCTCCACGCTGTTGAGGAAGCGGCCGTATGCGATGAGCGCGATGTTCCCGGCGTTGAGCATGAGCTCGATGCACATGAGCACCACGATCGGGTTGCGCCGGATCAGAACGCCGGCGGCGCCGATCGTGAAAAGAAACGCAGACAGCCCGAGCAGGTATGGAAAGGCGCCGGTGCTGATCACGCGGCTTCCTTGGTGCGGCGCGTCAGGTACACCGCGCCGATGGCGGCCACGAGCAGCAGCAGGGAGGTGATCTCGAACGGCAGCAGATATGTGGTGAACAGCTGGCCGGCGACGGTTTGCACGTTGCCCGCGGCGTTGACCGCGTCCGCGCCGAATGCGAACGTGTGGTACGGATTCGACGCGGCGCCGACCTGCTGGCCACGAAACCCGCCGCTGCCGTACGTAATCCCGTTGCGCGCGGTGACGAACACCAGGATGGTCACCGCGGCCACCGCTGCAAGACCGATCATGGCGCGATAGTCGAGGGCGGGACGGTCCTCCGCCTCGGGGTTGAGCAGCGCGATGATGAAGACGAACAGCACCATCACCGCGCCCGCATAGATGATCAACTGCACGGCGAAGAGGAATTGAGCGTTGAGCAGCAGAAACAGCACCGAGATCATGGTCACCGTCACCACCAAGCTCAGGGCCGAGTAGATCGTTTGAGGCGACAGCACAACGCCGATGGCGCTGATCGCGGCGAGCGCCATGACGACGGCGATCAGCGCCGTCACCGGCGGTCTCTGCTCTCTGGTTCGGTGACGGTGGGCACGTGGGTGGGGACGCCGAGGTCACCCGGTTGCGGAGCTTCCGGCGCACCGTGAACCGTTTCGGCCGCGTCCCAGGCCACGCGAGGGCTGATGCCCGGGTCGGGATCGGCACGGGCCGTGCTGTCAGCGCCCGCGCCCACTGGGCTCGCGGGTCCTCTCGCCTGCGCGAATCGGGGCCACGACTCCAGCAGCTCCGCCTTGGTGACAACGGTCCGCTCCCGCCGGTACTCGGCGAGATCGTATTGCGGACCTAGCGTGATCGCCTCAGTCGGACACGCCTCCGCGCAGTATCCGCAGTAGATGCAGCGCATCAGGTTGATCTCGTAGCGCTCGGCGTAGCGCTCGCCCGGCGAGACCGGATTCTTCGGGTCGTTCTCCGCAGCGAGCACATAGATGCATCCGACCGGACAGGCCGCCGCGCACAGCTCACATCCGATGCAGCGCTCGAGCCCGTTGTCGTAGCGGTGCAGGATGTGACGGCCGCGGTGCCGCGGGAACACGGGCTTCTGCTCCTCCGGGTACTGAACGGTCAAAGGCTTGCGCAGCATCTGTGTGATGGTGAACCGCAGCCCCAACACCAGCTCTTTGATCACAGCTTCGACCTCATGCGCGCAGCGCGACCACGGTGCCCGTGATCAGGATGTTGAGCAGACCGAGCGGAAGCAGCACCTTCCAGCCGAAGTTCATGAGGCGGTCGTAGCGCAGGCGCGGAAACGTCCAGCGCACCCACATCATGAAGAAGAGGAGGACGACCACCTTGCCGAGGAACCAGAGGGGTCCGGGGATCCAGTCGAAGGGGTGGAATGGGAAGAGCGGCAGCCACCCGCCGAGGAAGAGGGTCGTCGCGATCGAGCTGACGATCACCATGTTCACGTACTCGCCGAGAAAATAGAGGCCGAAGCGCATGGATCCGTACTCGGTGTGATACCCGGCGACGAGCTCTGTCTCCGCCTCTGGAAGATCGAACGGTGCACGGTTCGTTTCGGCGAAGGCTCCGCTGAAATACAGGACGAAGGCGAGCGGCTGCAGCACGATGAACCAGGTCTGCTGCTGCGCACCGACGATCTGCTCCAGGTCGAGTGAGCCCGCCAGGATGATGGTGCCGATGAGCGCGAACGACACCGCCATCTCGTACGAGATCAGCTGCGCGGATGAGCGCAGGCCGCCGAGTAGTGAGTACTTGCTGTTTGCCGACCATCCACCGAGGAACAGTGAGTAGACGCCCAGCGACGTGACGCCAAGGATGAACAGCAGGCCCACGTTGAAGTGCGCGATGTCCCAATGGAACTGGTAGTTGAACCAGTTGTTGATCCCCATGGGGATCACCGCGAAGGCGAGGACGGCGGCACCGCCGGCGAGGCTCGGCCCCACCAGATACAGGAGCCGGTCGCGGTTGGCGGGAGCGGCGTTCTCTTTGAACAGCAGCTTCACCGCGTCTGCCGCGGGCTGCAGCAGGCCGAACGGCCCCACCCGGTTGGGCCCGAGCCGAAGCTGAATGCGCGCCGCCACCTTGCGCTCGGCATACGTGAGGTACGCCGCGATGGTGGTGAGCCCGAGCACCACGACCACCGCCTTGATGAGCAGCACCCACCAGTAGTCCTGCCCGATCACGCGACGCGCTCCGCGGTCCACAGCGCACGCCCGCCGCTGCCGGCTTCCGCGTACGCCGGCACGGCCTCGCGGAGCGCGCGGTTCACAGACATGGGATCGCTGCGTTCCCATCCCTTGGCGCCCAGCTCCGCCGCCAGCGCTGCGAGCACGCGCGTGTCAGACGGAGTCTGCGCGGCGGGCGGCAGCGCTGGACGGACTCGCTGCACGCGCCCCTCGATGTTGGTGACCGTGCCCAGCTTCTCGAAGATCGCATGCCCCGGGATGAGCACGGTGGCCGCCGACGCGACCTTCCCAGGGCGAGTCTCGACGACGATCACGCTCTCCGCGCGTTGCAGCGCGCGGTCCAGCAACTCACCGGCGCGCTCCAGTGCCGCATTGGGCCCGGTGATGAGCAGCGCATGGATCGCGCCCGCGGCCGCAGCCTCGAGAATTTCGCGTCCGTTCTTGCCACCCGGTGGCGCGGCTCGGTATCCGGGGAGCACGTTGGGCAGCACGCCGAGGTCTTTGGCACCGCGACCGTTCACGCCCCGGGTCACCGTCATCCGGCGCACGGCGCCCTTGCGCGCCAGCGCGGTTGCGACCAACACCGCGTGCTCGCGGTTGGTCTCGTCGGCGATGACGCCCGTGAGCGTCGTCGCGCCCATCGCCTTGACCACGCCCGCAGGATCCGCGTCGCGTGCCACGCGATGCACGCGTCGCCCACGCTTGTGCTGCGCCTTGAACAATCGCAGCGTCAACACCGGGGCCTCCTCCTCCGGTTCCACGCCGAGCACCACGAGCGCGTCACACTCCTCGATCTCGGCGATGCCGAGCGCGTGCTCCTCGGATGTGATCCCGTCGAACGACCCCAGCTGGTGATCGATGTTCCTCGTGCCGATGACATCGCGCGCCAATCGCTGCAGCAGGAACAGCTCCTCGTTCGTGCTCTCCGCCGAGCCCATGACCCCGATCGCACTCGGGGAGTGCGCATCGATGACGGCGCGCAACTCGTTCGCGGCCGCCGCGATCGCCTCCCCCACCGCCGTATCGCGTGCCCTACCCGCGCGCGGACGCACCGCCGGGCGACGGACCCGCTCTGTGCTGTTCCACTTGGGGAAGCTGTAGCGACCGCGATCGCACAGCCACATGTCTTCGACGAGGGGGTTGTCGCGCGAGGCGAACCGGCGGATCTCGAAATCGCGGCTGTCGACGTTGAGATTGCACCCGTACGAGCATTCGGGGCAGACGCCGGCGGTGCGCTGCAGATCCCACGGGCGCGACACGAACCGGTACTGCCGGTGCGTCAGCGCGCCCACCGGACACACCTCGGGGAGATTCCCCTGGAAGCTTGAGCGCAGCGGTTGCTCGTTGAAGGTGGTGACCAGCGTCTGCACTCCGCGCTGCTCCAGCACGATCTCCTTCTCGCCGGTGATCTCGTCGTAGTAGCGCACGCAACGCCAGCAGAGGATGCACCGCTCCTGGTCGAGCTCGATGTGCTCGGAGAGCGGCACGGCCTTGTTGAAGTGCACCTTCTCGGTGATGGGGAAGCGCGACACAGACGGCCCGTAGCGGAAGGTGAAGTCCTGGAGGTCGCACTCGCCTCCGCGATCGCACACCGGGCAGTCGAGCGGGTGGTTCAGCAGCAGGAACTCGAGCATGCCCTCGCGAATCTTGGTCACCTCGGCGCTGTCAGTGGTCACCGCCATGCCGTCGGCCACCACCGTCGCGCACGCGGGCTGCGGCTTCGGAAACCTCTCGATGTGCACCAGGCACATGCGGCAGACGGCAACCGGCTCCATCTTGGGATGCGCGCAGTAGATGGGAATGTGGATGCCGAGTCCTGCCGCCGCATCCAGGACCAGCGTGCCCTTGGGCACGCGTGTCTCGTGCCCGTCGATGCTGACGGCGACGTGGCCGTCGTCGGGCTGCGTAGGTGGCTTCTGCGCCATCGTCTACGCCGCCCGTTCTCGGGCCGCGGCCTTCACGGGACACTGTCCAGCGCCACAGTGCGCCTCGAACTCGTCGCGGAAGTGCTTGTACGCCGACATCACGAACCAGGTCGCGGTGTCACCCAGAGGGCAGAAGCAGCGCCCGTCCATGTTCTCGCAGATGTCGCTCAGCGTGGCCAGCTCACTCGTGGTGGCGCGGCCGGCCTCGAGCTTGTGCATGAGCTGCGACTCGAAGTAGGTGCCTTCCCGGCATGGCACACATTTGCCACACGACTCATGCTGGTAGAAGTCCACCGGTCGCATGGACACGTCCACCAGACACGTGTCCTGGTCCATGAAGACCATGGCGCCCGCGCCCAGCGACGAGCCCGCCTTTTGGACCTCGGCCATGTCGAGCGGCAGATCGATGTGCTCGGGCAGCAGCACCTGCATCGACCCGCCGCCGGGTTGGAACGCCTTGAGCGTGCTGCCCGCCAGCATGCCGCCGCACTCCTCCTCGAGGAGCTCGCGGATCGGCGTTCCCAGCAGCATCTCGTAAGACCCCGGCCGTTTGATGTGCCCGCTGCAGCAGAAGACGCGCGTCCCGGTGCTGCTCTCGGTGCCGAGCGACTTGAACCACGCGCCACCGCGCAGCACGATGTGCGGCAGGTTGCAAAGCGTCTCCACGTTGTTGACCACGGTCGGCAGTCCGTACAGACCCTTCACCGCCGGAAAGGGTGGCTTCAGACGCGGCTGACCCCGCAGGCCCTCCAGCGAGTCGATGAGTGCCGTCTCCTCACCGCAGATGTACGCGCCGGCACCGCCGTGCACGACCACT
>VBGJ01000055.1 GCA_005880445.1 Chloroflexota bacterium
CCGGAGGACGCGGGCGGGTCGGGCACAGCGGCGGCAGAGAACTTGGAGCACGGAAGGACGGTCAGCGGCAGCAGCAAACCCAGTGATGGCACCTCGATCCTGGGCAGGATCGGACCAGCGGTGGAGATGGCGCTGGCGGTGACTGACGTCCTGGTAACCGGTGTCGCCGGGCCGGATGAGGTCGCGGGTGCTGACGCCGACCCGCACCCGCTGGCGACAAGGACGAGAGCCGCGACCACCACGATAGCCGGGAGCCATCTCATGCCAACGTTGCCCCCACTCATCGTCCCCATAGTAAGGAGCCTCAGTGCCTCCAGTGCTCAGCAGCACCCGCTTCACCGACCTTGTCGGTTGTCCGCTGCCGCTACAGCTTGCTGCCATGGGCGGTGTCGGGACGACTGCGCTGGCCGAGGCTGTGGCGACGGCGGGTGGCCTGGGCATGGTCCCCTCTTCCGAAACGCCTGCGTCCGGGGCATGCGGGTCGACCTTCCTGATGCCCTTTGCCCCGCCGCTTGACGTCGTGCGCGAAACGGCGATGGCGGTACGGGTTGCCGAGTTCTTTTATGGCGACCCGGATCGCCGGATGGTGGAGGCGGCACATCGCGGTGGCGCGCTCGCAGGCTGGCAGGTCGGCTCAGCCGGGGAGGCGTCGGCCGCGGAGGAGGCCGGTTGCGATTACGTTGTGGCGCAAGGGATCGAGGCGGGTGGACACGTGCGCGGGACACAGCCGCTCGCGGAGGTCGTGCCCGCGGTGCTGGCAGCAGTACGAATCCCCGTTGTTGCCGCGGGAGGTGTCGCCACATCGCGACGCGTCGCTGAGGTCATCGCTATGGGCGCGGATGCGGTGCGCGTCGGCACGCGCTTTGTTACCTCGCCCGAGTCGCGAGCTCATACCGATTACGTCGTCAGCTTGCTCGAGGCGAGCAGTGAAGACACCGTGTTGACGGATTGGTTCAGCGAAGGCTGGCCCGGTGCGCCGCATCGCGTGCTCCGCCGCGCGCTTGACTCTGCCCGTGAGACGGGCTGGCGCCAAACGGTTCCGCCCTATCGCGGGGTGGAACACACCACCAGCGACATGGCCATGTACGCAGGGATGGGAGTCGGCGACATCATCGACAGCCTTCCAGCCGCGGAGGTGGTTGCCGATCTCGTGAGGCTGCTATAGCTCGAGTCCGCGCCGGTAACGTCAACCCACCGCGACACGAGGATCGAAGCTGGCGAGCATCTGCTCCAATGCTTGCTGATCCGGACCGACAAAGGGGTCGGCGTCGGGTGCAGCGGCCAGCATATCGGTCAACAGCGTCGCCAGGCCGATCGCCGGTGGCAGGTGGGTGCTTAGCACCACCTCCGCATCAAGCGACTGCGTCGAGCGCACCGTTTGCATGTAGCGGGCAGTATCGACGTTGTGCACCCATGGGCTGTCGATGGTCGCCCAGAGGAGCTGACCAGCACGCAGCTCGTCAGCGGGTACTTGGCGGACGTCGATGGCACTCGCTAGTTCAGCGCTGGCTAACGGCGCGCCGAAGCAGTCGGAGCTGAAGCAGACTCGCGATCTCGCGTCGTAGAACCCGACGGTTGCCGGGTTGTCGAACAGTGGTGGGCGGAACGCGTGCAGGGTTCGGTCGCCGACGTCGAGTTGCTGGCCAGGATTCAGCAGGTAGACGCGGTCGAGTGGCACCGGCCGCTCGGTGGACATGATGCCGGCTCCGACGAACGTCGTCACGAGGCGCGCCTGCGGAGCGGCATCCAGGAGCTTGAACAGGCCTCCGGTGTGATCGCGGTCCGGGTGGGTGAGCCAGATCCATCGGACCGTCGCCGGGTCGATGACTGAGCTCAGCGTGGCCACGAAGTCGCGGTCCGGAAGGCCAACTCCGGTGTCGATGACCACCGGCTCGCGTGCGTGCAGTACGAACGCATTGATCGGCAGGAACCCGATCCCAGGCACTTCGAGGTTGTCGTTGAGGACGGTGACGTCTTCGCCGATTCGATACGTGTGCATGTGCTTTGTCCTTTGTGAATCTCGTGGTTTCAGAACGGCACTCTGGTGGCGAGCAGGCCCGCGCCCCGCGCGCGACCAGAGAGGATGCGACAGAACTCGACGGCATCGACCGTCATTTCGGCACCGCCGGCTCCGGCCGAGAACGCGTCGCCGGCCGGTCCGGTGAGCATGAGTGTGAACGGCTGCCCGTGCCGCCGTGCCCACTCTGCGACGACGTCGGCGACGATCCGACCATCGTGATCGGATGAAAGGGCCACGTCGCGCCCGATCGCACGGGAGATGTCGACGCGGTGGATCCATGGATCCCGAGTGTGGATGACGTCGAACAGATAGCCGAACGTCCAGGCGCCTTCGCCCGGCAGATCCGTCGCGTACGTCGCTGCACGCTGCTCGGCGGTAGTAGCACGTCGAGCGGCAAGCGCACGCGGGGTAGCTTCGTGCAGCGCACGCCGCAACGCGTCTGGCGACAGGTGGCGGTGCTCCCTCACCTGCAGTGCGGTCATCGCGTCGATGCGAAGGCCCCCGTTTTGCGCGGCGAGCTCGGCTGCCGTCTTGATCTGTCGCATCCGCTCCTGCGGATCCGCCTGAAGCTCCAGCATCCCGAGCACGTGGGCGAGCATCGCCTTGACGTCCCAGTCCGGGCATTCGGTCTGCCGTGACCACTCGTGGTCACTTAGGCTGTCGGCAACGGTGAGCAACCGGTCGCACTCCGCTGTAGCGAGTCGCATTGCCTCGTCGTGTCCGAGGACTGGGATTGCTTCCACCGCGATTGTGCTGTTGATCATTTCTGCCCCATGTTCTTGGCGTCTTTGGCTCGTCGAAAGTGCGCGAGGAACATATCGGTGATCTCATCCGTAAGACGGACCCACCGATCACCACCCGGTTCGTTGGCGTTCTGCTGCGCCGCGATTCCTCCGATGACCGCGGTCCACACGTCAAGGGCCCGAGCGTCGCCGATACCGCACGCCCGGAGCGCCGTGCTGGCCGTGTCGAGGACATCCATGGCCGCGGAGTAGGACTCCGGGCTTGGCTCAAACCGAGGCAGTGCCCGCTGGAACAGCAATTGATAGCGCTCGGGATCCTCGACGCAAAAATCGAGGAACAGCCGGGCCAGCTGGTGCAGCCGCTCGACGGGGTTGAGGGTCGGTTCCACTTCGGTGAGCCGCCGCAGCAACTCGCGGTTGGACTCGTCGAACATGGCGTCGCAGATCGCGTATTTCGAGGGGAAGTACGCGTACAGCGACTGGGCCCGCATGCCCACCCGTGTACCCAGATCGCGCATCGTCAGCGAGGCTAGACCACCAGCGCGGACGAGCTCCCAGGCTGCGTCGAGTATCTCCCGGCGCGTCGCCGTATAGCGCTCGGCCCTGCGGTCCCTTAGTGGTGGTGCGACTGACATCGTCAGTCATTATGAACATTGTCAGGCAAGCTGTAAAGGGCCACTCATCCAGGCAGGGGTCGCTCGCCTGGGACCGCGCATCAGGCACGCCCGCTGTTCGCAATCGGCTCGACGTAGGCTGGCGCTAGGCATGCAGCGTCCGGAGAGCGCGTGAAGACGACACCCATCCTGGTCACCGGCGGCACGGGCACGCTCGGGCGACACGTCGTGCAACAGCTGCGTACGTTGGGGCGCAACGTGCGCGTCCTCAGTCGGCGCGTACGCACATCGAGTGATGGCATCGAAATGACGGCCGGTGACCTCAGCACCGGCGCGGGGGTGGAGGCCGCCGTGCAGGACGTCGATGTCATCGTGCACTGCGCTGGCGGCGCAAGAGGTGATGACAAAAAGGCGCGGCACCTTCTGCGGGCAGCAATGGTCGCCGGCACTCACCACGTTGTCACCATCTCAGTGGTCGGAGCCGATCGAGTTCCGGTCGTGACCGCAGTCGACCGCGCCATGTTCGCCTACTTCGCGTCGAAGCGGGCCGCGGAACGCGTGGTCGCGCAGTCCGGTGTACCGTGGACAACGCTTCGCGCCACACAGTTCTATGACCTTTGCCTGCTGGTTGCGCAGTACATGGCAAAGTTGCCTGTGATCCCCGTCCCGATGGGATTCCGCTTTCAGCCGGTCGACGCCGGCGAGGTGGCCTCGCGGTTGGTGGAGCTCGCGCTGGGCGCACCCGCCGGGCTGGTTCCAGACATCGCCGGGCCGCGCGTGTACGGCGTGGACGACCTACTCCGCGGCTACCTGAACGCCGTTGACAAGCGCCGCGTGCTCATGCCGATCCGGCTTCCAGGCAGGGCGGCCCGGGCCGTCGCTGCGGGTGCGAACCTAGCGCCCGAGCGGGCGGTCGGCAGGCTGACCTGGGAGGAGTTCCTCGCCGGACGTACGGGCGAGGGATCGTTGTTCATGTCCTCGGCGTCGGGCACATCCTTCACGGTTTCGTGCACCGCCGCAGTGACCAGCATCTGGTTGGCTGCGGTTTCGCCGGCGACGCGGGCGGCCACGTTGACCGTGTTGCCCAGGTAGTCGCCCTCGCGATAGAGGAGCTGGCCGCAGTGCGCGCCAACGTGCAGACCGGGGAACTCCGATTCCTCCGCAACCGCTCCTTGGATACCGAGGCCACACCGGATGGCGTCAACTGCGTCGTTGAAGACGAGCATGAACGCGTCACCGATCTGTTTGACGATCCGGCCACCGCACCGGTCGGTCCAGGCTCGCACTACGTTCTGGAAGCGATCCACGACCTCAGCGGCCACTGCGTCACCCATCGCCAGCGCCAGGGGCGTGAAGTTGACGAGGTCGATGAACATCACGGTGCAGAAGAGTTGGCCGCGGACTTCAGTCGGAGCGGATACGTCCTCCACCAGGTGCAGGAGCATGTCCTCCAATGAGGCTTGTTCCCAGGCTTTCTGGTGGAAGTACGCGATCGTCGGTTGTATGAGCTCGAGCAGCGGCTGACTGACTTGGTGGGTCGCGTCGAGCAACGCCTGGCCGCGCAAACCCTCTGCGCGAAACTGCTCGTGCACATGGAGATGAAATGTGCGGTTCTCAGCTTCGGCGACACGCCCGAGAGCGTCCCCGAAGACACGGACGAGCTGCAGCAGGGCATCGAGTGGCAATCCGGCTTGCAAAGCAATTGCCATCCGGCGAAGTGACTCGACATCGTCGTCGTAGAACGCGGCCGGCTCGCCCAGTCCCGCAGCCTTCAGGACCTTGTTGGCGACGTCGCGGTCAACACCTGCCTCCGCGAGCGCCTCGTCGAGCGTTCGCTTTGCTCCGGTTGGTCTCTCCGACAGCTCTTCGAAGAAGTTCAACAGGTCCGGCTGCTCGCGGAGCGCTGCGGCGATCCGCTCCGGCTGGAATCCGCGCCGTCTTGCGAACTGGATGAGGCGGATGCGGTCTTCGGGCCTGTGATCAACGGACGCGTTGGCCTCCATCGGCAGCAGGCCAAGGGTCTGCCAGCGACGCAACTCGCCGGCTGGCTCACCCGTCGCGAGACTCAGCTCGTCGAAGTTCATCGTCGAGCGCGCTCCTGGCGGCTCAGCCCGCGACGCCGGCCAGATCGGTCCGGCCGTTCCCCCTCCTCCAGCGACGGCAGCGGGCGCCGCGCGCCGTCCATGTCTTTCCAGGCATCGTCGCGATCGCGCACCCATTCCCACACGTTGCCGACATTAACGGTGTCGGAACGCAGCGTGTCGTCGTCGAGCTCCGACCATTCGATTGGCATTGCAATTGGCGCTCCGCGCCGCTCCCGAACAGAGTACGGCGCGACCGCCGTCTGCGCATAGGCATTGCGGTTGACGTCGAGAAAGAGGCGCCCCCCACGCTTCTGCTTGATGAACTCCGTGGTGAGACGGTCGGGGTCGGTGGCGGCGAGCCGTTGCGCGACGTGCTCTGCAAAGAGGTGGACGGTTTCGAAGTCGGGACCGACCGAGATCGGGACCACCACATGGAGCCCGCGCGACCCAGTGGTCTTGATGAAGGCGTTGAGGCCGATCTTCTCGAGCAGCGACCTGAGGGTTCGCGCGGTGGAGCGCACGAGCGAGAAGTCGTCGCTGGCCGGATCGAGATCGAAGACCACCTGATCCGGTCTCTCTGGAGCTTGTGTCCGTGACTGCCAGACGTGCACCGACACCATGTTGTAGTTGACGAGATAGGCGAGGGTCGCGGCATTGTCGATCACGGCATGCGTGATCACTCCACCTCGATGGAGATCGACGGTCGCGCGTGTGATCCACGCCGGGAAGGATTCAGGAATCCGCTTCTGCTGTATCGCGATCCCGCCGATCCCGTTCGGAAACCGGTTCATGTGTATGGGACGGTCGCGCACATGCGGCAGCATCCGCTCGGCGATGCGTCGGTAATAGTCGACCAGCTCACCCTTCGTGATCCCGTTGTCAGGGAATAGGAGTTTGTCCGGATGGGTGACGGTGATCGCGTGT
>VBGJ01000056.1 GCA_005880445.1 Chloroflexota bacterium
CTGCGTCACCTCCTCGAAGACGCCGCGCTCGTGCGCCGCGTAACCCTGCACCGTCGAGACGAGATTGGGGATCAGATCGTGACGGCGCTTCAGCTCCACATCGATGTCCGACCAGGCCTCCTGCGTGCGCACACGCAGCCTGATCAGGCGGTTGAAGCGGTACACCACGTACAGCACCAGCACCGCCACCACGACAAGCACGACGATCAGGGCGACCACGGGCTCAGTCCTCGCTCAGCATCGCTTCGGGGACCGAGACGACGCGGTAT
The DNA here is from genome assembly GCA_005880445.1 of Chloroflexota bacterium. GTDB lineage: Bacteria > Chloroflexota > Dormibacteria > Aeolococcales > Aeolococcaceae > CF-75. The sequence continues at coordinate 270 of VBGJ01000056.1, forward strand.
GGCATGTCCGTGATGTCGTAAAAGCGCACCGGTTTCTTCAGGCGCTTGGCGATGCCGATCTGCACCTTCACGCCAAGTGAGAGGTTGCCGAACACCCACATCTGATCGCTGCGCACGATAAGATTGTTGCACGCTTCACGCACCGTCTCCTTCGGCACCGTGTGCAGCAGGTAGTAATCGAACAGCATGAAGGGCACGATGGGTACCTGCCCCTCATCGAGCACGAACTTCGTGATGTGCTGGCGCCAGAAGAAGTTGCGGTTGCTGAAGGCGCAGTAGATGAGCTGTCGCGGGCGGCGCAGCGCCTTCTCGGCCTGCTCGGCCGGTGACGCCTTGGGAGTTGGCGTGAAGATGCGTTCGAGGATGGCGTCTGCGGTCTTCGGTGTCGGCTGCGCCGGGGCCTCGGTCTGGCCGCTCGGGTCTGGCACGCTGTAGCCCCTGATCGTCAGCGCCGCGCAGGCTTCCTGCAGTTGCAGCGCCAAAATTCGAGGCCTGATCATAGCATCGGCCCCACCCGCGTTCTAATCGAGCCGGTTGGCTTCGGCCCAAACCACGAGCTCGCGAAGGCGGGCGAGCGCCCGCTCGAGGAGCGCCACACGCGGCGCCTCGTTGAGCCACCGGCTCTGCCCCGACGGATGCGGCAGTGGAACCAGTATGGGTGCGTCAACCGGCGATCCCATGAGCTCCGTGCCCGTCATGGAGAACGCAGATCCCACGACGTCCTCGAGTCGTGCACGCGGGAGAAACCGCGTCAGCGCGAGCGATCCGACGGGAAGGATCAGTCTCGGCTGCAACAGCTCGAGCAGCGCATCCAGCCATGGGCTGCACAGCGCCACTTCGCGCGTCGTGGGACGGCGATCACCGGCACCGCCGGGTCGCTTTCCCGGAAAACACGTCGTCATCGCCGTCATGTACACGCGACGGCGCACGTCAGCGTCATTCGCAAAACCGGCGCGCACCATCCACCGCATCAACTGCCGTCCCGCACGTCCGGCAAAGGGGCGCGACTGATCGACTTCAATCGGACCCGGTGCCTGCCCCACGAGCAGAATGCGCTGTCCTATGCGCCCGCTGAACACCGGGTGCGCACGCTCCAGATACCCAGCGTCGACGCACCTGTGGCAGGCGCGATGCGCTGTTTGCATCCGTTGGAGCGCCGGCGCAGAACCAGCACGTGCGAGCACCGTCGCATCCTAGCGATGGTCCTTGGGCGAGCTTGCACTCCGGCGTATCATCAGCGCACCGCCGCACCCACTCCACGTCTCAGCCGGGCGGGCTGCCTTCAGCCGTTCACACCGCCAGAGGCTTGGTATGTCCGACGAGTCCAGGCACTCCGCCCACTCGGGCCAGCGGCGCAGCGATGGCGCGCCCGCATGGTGGGGCCTGCTGGATCGGGGCGACCTCCCCGCCGATGCTGACGACGCGAAGCATCCAGGTGTCTGGCGCATCGCCGCGGTGCCGAAGGGCGCCCAGGACCCACCCACGGGCCCGGTCACGTCACGGCACTGGCGTCCATGGGTGATCAACCTCGGCGCGCTCCTGATCGCGCTGGTGGTGATCATGGTCGGCGTCGGCGTCGATTCCCCTCGCAGCGCCGTCATCGTGGCACTGCTCTTCGGGGTGCCGATGGTGCTCGTCGCCGTCACGGCAGCGGTGGCCGCCAGACACTCGCGCTGACGCACGCGTGGCGACTCCGCGATCCCGCCGGGGCCGCGAGCGGAAGTGGCGGCCTCACATCGATCCCGGCTCCGCGCACCGATTGCTGATGGCCGGCGACTCAGGAGGAGACGCCGAGAACGTGGGCCGCGGCCGCTCGCGATTCGAGGCGGCGCTCACCGAGGGCCCCGCCGGCGGCGGGAGGCAGGCGGACGTCGAGACCTTGCGGGCGCTCGCGGAGGCCCCCATCGAGGGCACCGGTCAGCTCCTGTATGGCAGCAACGCCGTCTTCCTGATCGAGTTCGACGCATCCGACCCCGACCTGCCCGACGAGCCGCTGCGCGCCGTGTACAAACCCACTCGAGGCGAGCGACCGCTGTGGGACTTCCCCCGGCACACGCTCTATCTCCGCGAGACGGCCGCCTATCTCGTCGACGCGGCGCTCGACCTGGGGCACGTGCCGCCCACGACGCTGCGGGACGGGCCGCTCGGGCCTGGGTCGGTGCAGCTCTTCGTCCATCCCGCCGAGCACGACCCGGGCCCCGACGACTCAGACTCGCTCGAGCTGCAGCTGCGCCAGGTGGCGCTGCTCGACGTGCTCGTCAACAACGCGGATCGCAAGCGGGCGCACCTTCTCGTCACGCAAGGCGCGCGCGTGCGAGCCATCGACAATGCGCTGACGTTCCTTCCCTATCCGCGGCAGCGGACAGCGCTCATCGCGCTCGGCGGTACGCAGATCCCGCGGTCCGCGGAGGCGCGCCTGCGCGCGCTGGCCGACGACGCGGCGCGCATGAACGCGCTGAGCGCGCGACTGGCACGCCTGCTGTCATCGGAAGAGGTCGACGCATTCGTGCATCGGGTTCGCGAGCTCACTGCCGATCCTGTGTACCCGGTGCTCGATGACTGGGACGGCCGGCCGTTCGAGTGGTGGTGAGCTCAGGCCGGCGGGCCCGCGACGAGCTGCACGGTCGCGGTGTGCTGGCTGCCTGATGCGTCGATCCAGGTCACCGAGACCGAGTCGCCTGGCGAGTGCCGCTGCAGTGCGGACCTCAGATCGGCTGACGACGCGACACTCTGGCCACCCACCGCGGTGACGGTATCGCCGGCGGCAAGCCCCGCGGCTGCGGCCGGGCTTCCCGCCTGAACCCCGACGACCGCGGCGCCGCTGGTGCCGGCCTGTGAGTCGACCTCGACGCCGAGCAGCACACCCGCGCCGATGTGCACGCTCGCATCACCAGCGCCGCCGGCCTGGATCTCGCGAACGATGGTCATCGCTTGATTGATGGAGATGGCAAAGGCGGTCGTGGTGGCGCCGAACTGCTCGCGATAACCACCTGCGGTCGACCCTGCTGTGGTCATGCTGATCACCTGACCGGCGTCATTGACGACGGGCCCACCGGAGTCACCCGGCTGGATGGCCGCGTTCACCCGGATGGTTCCGGACAGCGTCTCGCTGCTTCCCGTCTGGTCTCCTGCCGTCACGGTCTGATCGAGCGCCGTCACGGTGCCCGTCGCTGTCGCGGGGACTCCCCCACGACCCAGCGCGTTGCCGATGGCGGTGATCGACTCTCCCACCGTCACCGCGGATGAGTCACCCAGAACGACCGTCCGCAGGCTCGAGACACCGTGAATCTGCAGCAACGCGATGTCGGCGGCGGGATCGTCGCCGATGACGGTGGCGGTGTACGTCGGGCCACTGCCGGCGATCTGCACCGTGATGCTCTGCGTCCCTTCGATGACGTGATTGTTGG
>VBGJ01000045.1 GCA_005880445.1 Chloroflexota bacterium
ATACCGATAGTCCCATGTGCGTGACGACCCGGGCCACTGCGGGAGTGACGTTGTGGGCGCTGCGACGATGCCGCCTGTATCCATCTGCAGACCGAGCAGGACTGCAGCGGAGACGGCCAGCTGCCGGCGGCACTCATCCTCTCCCAGCGCGCTGACCGCGTCGGCCGCCAGCGCGACACCGTGACATCGGCTGAGCCGCTCGCGCCAGGTCCGCAGCGACTCTTCGAACATGCGCGACGCACCATCGTGCGACAGCGACGTGTCCGCGTCACCGAGCGCGACGAACGCAGGTGGCGTTGCGGCCTGGGCGCGGAACCGGCAGCGCGCTGCGCCTGCGGTGACGCTCCAGTCGCCTGGCCCTTGCAGCAGCACGCGCACTCCCACGCCGCTCGCCGTGAGGAGCTCGCCCGACGCATGGATCGACGCGCGCTCGGTGGCGGTGCCGAACGCCGGCTCGAACCACGCGTCGACGTCGACGTCGCCTCCCTCCGCGCGCACGCGGCGCAGGAGCGAAGGCCGGTCTCCACCGACCAGCACGTCGTCGACCACGAGCCGGCCGCCGTCGACACGCCAAACCGTCTCGAGCACCAGCGATGACTCGTGGTACCGACGCGACGCGATGGTCGCGTGCCCAGCGGGCGTCAGCGAGAACCGGCCGCCACGGTGCTGCTCGATGATGGAGAGCAGCATCGGGTCGGAGTCGATTCGGGGCCAGCACAACCACGCAATGCTCCCGGCGGGGTCGACGAGCGCGGCGGTACGACCGTTCGCCAGGAGCGCGTGGTCACCGATCGCGTGTTGCACCCCGCCGCAGTCTATCGCGCCGCCGCGAGCGAGACAGGCTGCTAGGGGATGGTCCGCGCGATGCTGGCGATTTTGTCCGCCCAGTTCGGGTCCGACGCGTAGTCGACGTTCATGCCCCGCAGCGTCGGGCCGTGATAGTACCGACCATTCGGCGACAGGTAGTTGACCTGGATGAATTGCGCCACGTACTGGACGCAAGCGTCGAAGCTCGGAAAGCTCTTGGCGTCCCCGTAGGGATTGGCGTCGTCCGCGCCGAAACCGAACAGGTTGTGCTTGTCCTGCGCGATCGCGCTGCTGCCCCAGTCGGATTCGAGGATGGCGTGCGCTACGAAGTACCGAGCGTTGACGTGATACGCGTGCTCTGCCTGCATGAAGCTGCCACCGAGGCCCGCCATGTTGGTGCCCTGCAGGAAGTTGTTGAGGCGGTCAACCGTCTCGCCGGATGGCCGGGTGAGATCGGTGTCGACGGTGAAGTCCACGCCGGGCACGGGCGAATAGATGATGCCGCGTGCTCGCGCCGCAGCCAGCGCCGCCTCTTTCGCAGCGAGTTCCTTCTGAGCAGCCGTCAGCTGACTCTTCGCCGCTGCCAGCTGGCTCTGCGCCTGGTTGGCGGCTTGGTGGGCCGCAGCGTCAACCGACGCCACCTGCTCCTCCTGCACCGCCACCAGCGCCTGGGTGGTTCGCTCCTGCTGCTGCACGATGCTGAGCTGCGCGCGCGCGGCGTTGTCTGCTTCGAGCGTCTTCTGCGCCAGGGCGGTTTCGCTGTGGATGCGATTGACCAGCATCTGGGCGGCATTGGCGACGTGATCCACTGCTTCTTTGCGCTGGATCGCGGTGGGAATATCCCGCGCGGAGATCACATAGACGAGCGCGGCCACGGATCCACCGTTCTCGTACGTGTGTCGCACGTATGCCGCAAGATGAGCGCGGTCGCTTGCCAGCTGCTCGTTGAGCTGCGCGACCGTCGCGGTGTCACTCGCTATGGTCGCATCGAGTGCGGCGATCCTCTGCTCCAGCGCGGCCAGCTGCGCGGCGACCGCAGCCAGCTGCGCTTGAGCCGTGGCCAGCGCGCGATCCTGGGAGCCCGCCTGGTTCTGGGCCTTCTCTGCGTTCCTCAGTGCGTTCTGCGCGTTCTGCTGCGCGCTCTGCAGGTTCTGCTGGGCGTTGTGGACCGCGGTCTGCGGGTTGCCGGCAGCGGCCGCCGGCTGCGCCAAGAACGTGAGAATGACGGCGCCCGGGATCGCGAGGCGAACGCGATGGCGGACAAGCGGGTGCGACGGAAGGCGCATGGAGAGGCATGGTCCCACCGCGTTTCCGAGCCTCGATGCGATGTCATCGCGCCGCGATGCAATGTCATCACGTCGTTACAGCCGTTGCCCGACGGTCCCGCGGGACCGGCGATCAGGAGGCTTTGCGCTCGAGGAGTTTGCGGCGCACGTCAGCGGTCTTCACATCAACCTCGACCGCGCTCCTGGGGCCGCAGTTTGCGCAGACCTGATGGCCCCCGACTGGCATGTTGTCGGCGCCGAAATACAGCACGGACAGGATCTCGGCGCCGCAACTCGTGCACTTCCGGGACTTCGCCATCATCCTCTCCATGGTAGGAACCGCTCGGGAGAATGATCGCACGGCCAAGCCCCGCGCGGCGCCGCAACCGCCGGAGCAACGCGAGCGCCTCGCCCGTTACCTCGATGAGCTGCAGCGTTGGAACCGCCGGATCAACCTGACCTCCGTACCCGCGGCGTCCGCGTGGGCGCGCCTGGTCGAGGAGTCGCTGACGCTCGCCGCACTCGCCGGAATCCAGTCGGGTGAGCGCGTCATCGACGTCGGCTCCGGCGCGGGCATCCCCGGGATCGTCGTCGCCATCACGCACCCCGACGTCGCGGTGACCCTGCTCGAGAGCGACACGCGCAAGGCGGGGTTCCTCACCCATGTGGCAGGTATGCTCGAGCTCCACGCGGTGTCGGTCCTCGATCGGCGCGCCGAGGAAGCGGGACACGATGCCTCGCTGCGCGAAACCTTCCATGCGGCGCTGTCGCGTGCAGCCGCGCCGACCGCGACATTGTGCGAACTGACGCTGCCGTTCGTACACACTGGTGGCCGCGTGTGCGCGCAAGTGAGCGACGCCGCAGCCGAGGCGCAGCGATGCCAGGCCGCCGCCGTCGCGTGCGGCGGCGACACGCCCCGCGCGGTGAGCTCGGACGTCCTGTGCGTGCGCAAGATTGCGGCGACGCCCTCCGAGTATCCGCGCCGCACCGGTGTGCCGTCTCGACGCCCTCTGCGCTGACGTGTGGTCTCGGGCGGATGGCACATGCGCTCCGGCGTCTCCTGAGCTATGCCGCCTACGCGCATGTGCCACCCGCCGCTGCCCGCGATGCGATGAGCCCGGCCAGGCAGCGGGAGACATCTGCGTAGACGACATAGCTCAGGGAGTCGTCGGAGCAGATGTTTCCCGCTGCTAGTCAGTCTCTGAGTCGCGAGCGGATCGCCGCCTCGGCGGCGGCGCGCTCGTCCCACGGCTGCGCCTCGGTGCCCGTGATGATCGAGCCCTCGTGACCCTTGCCCGCGAGCAGCACGGCGTCTCCAGGCGCTGCGTGGGCCACCGCGAACTGGATCGCGTCGGTGCGATCGGGCACGACGATCACATTCTCGCCCCGAGCGCCGCCGGCCGCGGTCGCGCCGGCCGCGATCTCCTCGAGGATGCGCAGGCGGTCCTCCTGTCGCGGATCCTCGTCGGTGATCACCGCGACATCGGCGAGCCGCACCGCGGCGGCGCCCATCGCGGGTCGCTTCTCACGGTCGCGCTCACCAGCCGAGCCGAACACGACCCACACGCGCCCGTGTGTCGCCGCGCGAAGCTCACGCAGCACCGTCTCGAGCGACTCGGCGGTGTGCGCGTAGTCGACCACCACGGCGAACGGCTGCCCCAGATCCACTCGCTCCATGCGCCCGGGAACACGGTCGAGCGTGTCGATGCCGCGCACTGCATCGTCGAAGCGGGCGCCCGTGGCCACCGCGCCGGCCAGCGCGGCCAGCGCGTTGCCCGCGTTGCCGGCGTTGAATCTGCCGGCGAGCCTGAGCTGCGCGCGGGCCGCACCCCAGGGCGTGCGTGCGATGAAGCGCACACCGCGCGCGTCGACCTGGACGTCCTCCGCCACGAGATCCGCCGCCACGGACGGATCGGCGCTGTATGTCAGCCGCGTGGCGACAGGAATCGACGCGAGCACGGGGAACGCGAAGTCATCCGCGGCGTCGAGCACCGCAATGCCGTCATCGTGCTGAGAGATCCCACGCAGCAGCAGTTCCTTCGCCGCGAGGTATGCATCGCGTCCGCCGTGCAGATCGAGATGCTCTGACGTGACCTTTGTATATATCGCGCACCGATAGTCCACGTCGTCGACGCGATGCAGCGCAAGCGCGTGCGACGAGGTTTCGAGCGCGACATGTGTGCAGCCGGACTCGCGTACGCGCTGCAGATGCTGTTGCAGCTCCGGCGCCTCGAGCGTTGTCTGACGCGTCTTGTTTGCGATGACGTCATCGCCGCAGCGCCAATCGACGGTGGTCAGCGCCGCCGCGCGAATGCCGGCTGCGCGCCACGCGGCCCAGAGCAGAGTCGCGGTCGTGGTCTTTCCGTCGGTTCCCGTGACGCCAGCAACGCAGAGATCGCGGCTCGGGTGCCCCTCGAATGCCGCCGCCAGCGCCGAGAGGGCCACGTGAGTGTCCGGTGCGATGAGCCACGGCACGTCCGGCGGCTCCTCCGGCGCCTGCTCGGCGACGACGGCGACGGCGCCGCGGCGCAGCGCATCCGCGGCAAACGCGTGTCCGTCGTGATGGAACCCGCGCATGGCCACGAACAGGCTGCCGGGGGCGCACGAGCGCGAGTCGTAATCGACGCGCGTGACGTCCGGATCGGCGCGGTCTCGCGGATCGGTGATGCCGGCGTCAGCCAGAAGGACGGAGAGCCGTGGCAAGGCGGCGGGTCAGGAGGGTGTCGCGAGGAATTGGCCCCGCAGCCATCCGCGCTCTCCGCGCTCGAGCACCCATGTCGAGCCCTTCGGCCACCGCCGCTCCTCGGGCAGGCCGGCCCCGGCCTGGGCCGCCAGTTCGAGGACCGCGGGCACGATGTCGCCGTGCGTGCAGGCGACCAGCGACTCTGACGTCAGACGCGCGTCCAGCCACGCGAAGGTGTCGTCCGGGTCGTGGCCTTCGAGCAAACGCGAATCCTGCTCGACGGCCAGATGACGGGCGGTGGCCAGCGGCTCGACCGACTGCACACAGCGCAGCGACGGGCTGGACGCGATGGCGCCGAACGCCTCACCCGCCAGCAACGGCACCAGTGCGCGCGCCTGCCGCCAGCCCTTCTCACTCAAGGGACGCGCGTCGTCGGGTCCGCTCCACTTGAGCCGATCGCCGGCATGGGCATGTCGTATCAGATACAAGCGGCTCACGTCCAGCTGCGCGGGTGGGCTCGCTGCGCAGCCTTCCAGGCGCGGGGCCACGCGGCTCGCGCTGCGGCGGCCGCGGCGCGCTGCAGGCCGACCAGCTCACCCAGCACCATGGGGTCGGTCGTGTCCCCGGCGCGTCGGAGCCACGCCTCCGCGACCACGGCGTCGTGGTGCTCGCCGAGGACCTCCTGGACCCCGGCCACCGCGTCGGCGAACCCGGCCACGGCGTGACGCGCGACGGGGGTGACGGCCTCGGCCGCGTACCGCGCGCGCTTTGCGCGGATGCGCACCTGGTGCAACTCGGCGTCCTCGGGATCAGGGCCCAGCTGACGCACCAGGCGACGCAGCTTGCGCCATGGTCCCGCCGCGAGCGGCGGCAGCAGGACCGCGGCGTCGCCAGACGCCTCGGAGCTCGTGTGCGGGTCGTTCGCGGCCGCCACGAGATCGTCGAGCAGCGCGGTGTAGCGTCGTGAGCGCATCCAGGCCAGCAGGTCGATCCGGGCGCGGTCACGGTCGCGCTGCAGGGCCTCGAGCGCGCTGCCGGCGGCGGCCTGCTCTGCGATCGAGAGGCTGCCGGCCGCGGAGCGAAGCCGGCCGAGCAGCACGTCGGCGTCGCGGACCGCGCCGAGCAGGGCCGCGATCTCACGCAGCTGATCGCGGAGGTGCTCCGTCCACACCGGATCGAGGAGCGGCAGGAACGTGCGCAGGTCCGACCGGAGCCGTCGAGTGGCGACGCGAGCCTGGTGCACGCCTTCTGGATCCGAGCCATCGCGGACGGCGGCGTCGTGGAGGATCAAGCGCGAAACCGAGGCGGCGATGGCGGCGCGAACGGCCACGGCTGCGGAGTCGTGGCGCGACACGCGCGGCGCCGCGACGTCGGGAGGCGCGTTCGCCGGTGCTCCGATCGCGCGTACCGCGGTCGGCGCCAGGTGGGCAGGCACGGCGCCCGAGTCACAGAGCGCCGCGACGACGGCGCCCATGGCCGTGCCCTCGCCGTTCACACCGACGCCTGTGGCGACGATCTCGCGGAAGCGCGCTGCGATACGCCGCCCTTCCATCACCGTCACCACGTCGTCGCGCAGGCGGCCGATGAGCGCTCCCTCAACGGACGCGAGCCCGACGTCGTGCCGGTCGGTGCGCGTGTGCAGCACCGGCTTGCAGGCGGCGCCGCGCGTGAATCCGGTGAGCAGATCGAGCGCGCCCGCGGGCACGGTGGGGGATGCGGCAAAGCGACGCTCGCGCTCGACGTGGAGCGCGCCGCGCTCGCCAGTGCCGAGGCTCACGAACCAGCCGTGCCCTGCCTCGAGCCGCAGCTCCCCTCCCCAGCGCAGGATCCGGAGATCCGCCGTGTCGTAGTAGGTGGCTCGCACCCGCGTCGCCGCCGCGGGCCCTGCGACGACTCCCTCGACCGCGCCGAGATCAGGAGCGTGGTACCGCGGTCCCGCCACGAGTGTCCAACTGCGCCGCGTGTCGGATGTCACGCGCTGCGCTGCGATCGGGCGAGCGCAAGCTGTTGCAGCCGCTCCTGCGCGTTCACCCCTGTCGACGGGGCGACTCTGGACCAGTTGCCGTCGGCGTGCAGCTCCCAGGCGAGCTGATCGTCGGCGAGGTTGATGTCGAGAATCTCGTCGATTCGCCGCTGCAGCGCACGAGATTGCACCGGGAAGAGCGCCTCCACCCGCCGGTCCAGGTTTCGCGGCATAACATCCGCGGAGCCCACGAACCAGTCGGCCTCGTTCGCCGGGTCACCAAACCGATAGATGCGCGAGTGCTCCAGATACCGCCCGACGATGGAGCGCACCGTGATGCCGTCCGACATCCCCCGGACACCCGGACGCAGGCCGCAAATACCGCGGACGATGAGCGAGATCGCAGCGCCTGCCTGCGACGCCTCGTAGAGCGCATTGATCATCTCCGAGTCGACGAGGCTGTTCACCTTGATGGTGATCCGGCCGCCGGGCCGCGATTCGCGTCGAATGAGGTCACGCATGGCCTGGCGCAGCGTCAGCGGCGCGACCAGGAGCTTGCGGTACTCGCGCTGACGGCTGTAGCCGGTCAGCAGGTTGAACAGGTCGGAGACGTCGGCGCCGAGCTCGTCGTCGCTGGTCAGCAGTCCGACGTCCTCGTACATCATCGCGGTATCGCGGTTGTAGTTGCCGGTGCCAAGGTGGCAGTACCGGCGAATCCCAGAGTCCTCGTCGCGCACCACGAGTGTCATCTTTGCGTGGGTCTTGAGGCCGACGATGCCGTAGACGACGTGCACGCCTGCATCCTCGAGGAGCTGCGCCCACGCGATGTTCGCCTGCTCGTCGAAGCGCGCCGTCAGCTCGATGAGTGCGACAACCTGCTTGCCGGTCTCGGCAGCGCGCGCGAGCGCGTGAACGATCGGAGACACAGGGCCGCTCGTCCGATACAGCGTCTGCTTGATGGCGAGCACGTGCGGGTCCGCGGCGGCCCGCTCGACAAACGTTTCGACCGAGGTGTCGAAGGAATCGTACGGATGGTGCACCAGCACGTCGTCGTGCCGGAGAACCTGGAAGAGGTCGGCGGGCCCCTGGCCCAGCGTCGCCGCGAGCACGGGTTCGGTGACCGGATGCCAGGCCTCGTACTTCAGATCGGGACGGTCCACCGCCGAGTACAGGTCCCAGAGCCCCCCGAGGTCCAGCGGCGCAGCGGTCGCATACACGTCCTCGGGTTCCAGCTCCAGCTCGCGCACCAGCAGCTCACGCACTTCGTCCGATGTCCCCGCGTCCACTTCCAGACGCACCGCGAGCGGCGAGCGGCGGCGCTGCTGCAGGATGGTCTGCACCGCCTCGAGGAGGTCCTCGGCCTCCTCTCCCTCGAGCTCGTAGTCCGCGTTGCGCGTGAGGCGGAACGGATGGTGCGCGACGATGTGCATCTGCGGGAAGAGATCCGGCAGATGGGCGGCGATGACCTGTTCCAGGGCAACGAACCGCTCTCCGTCCGGCAGCGGCACGAAGCGCTGCAGGATCTGCGGAACTTTCACGCGTGCGATGCGCGACTCCTCGGCGTCATCCCCGGCAACCACGACCGCGAGGTTCAGAGACAGGTTCGAGATGTACGGGAACGGATGCTTGGGATCCACCGCCAGCGGAGTCAGGACCGGGAAGATCGTGCGGGCGAACACGTCACCAAGGTGGGCACGGTCTGCCGCATCGAGCGACACCCAGTCGAGCAGACCGATGCCGGCGCGCTCGAGGCCGACGGTGACCTCGTCCAGGAAGCACCGTGAGTGGCGGCGCACGATGTCGTTCACCCGCAGGCGGATCTCGCGCAGCTGCTCTCGCGGCGACATGCCTTCCGCGGAGCGCTGGCTGACACCGAGCACCACCTGTTGCTTCAAGCCGCCGACCCTTACCTGGAAGAACTCGTCGAGGTTGTGACTGAAGATGGCGAGAAACTTCGCGCGCTCGAGCAGCGGGAGGTCCGGCGACTCAGCGAGTGCCAGCACGCGCGTGTTGAAGTCCAGCCAGCTGAGCTCGCGATTGATCTGCTGGAGAGCGGCGCGCGGCTGCGGCGCCGGCTGTGGGGGCGCGAGTGTGGCGGCGTCGGCTCCATTTCCGCGGCCGTTGGTCTGATCCGGTGCGACCGCGGGCGCGCCGCTGAATTCCATGTGATGAGGATAGAGCCTTCGTATACTGGCCTCACGCCCGAAGCACGAGGTTCCCGACCGGCCGCTCAGCCGCTCGCTGTGATCGACATCGGGTCGAACTCAGGGAGGGTGATCGTTGTACGCCTGACCGGTGTCGGGCATCTCGAGATCCTGTCCGACGCCCGCGTGCCCCTCCGCCTGATGCACGACGTGGACACGTTCGGAAGCCTGAGCACTGCCTCTGAGCAGCGCACGCTCGCCGCGCTGCACGACTTCATCGCGGTTGCCGCCGGCTCGGGCGCACGGCGCACCATCGCGCTGGCGACGGCGGCGGTGCGCGAGGCGAGCAACAGCGCCGAGTTCGTCGGACGCTTGCGCCGGCGCACCGGGCTGGACATCCGCGTGATCGACGGTGACGAGGAGGCACGCCTCGCCTTCAGCGGAGCCGTGAACGGGCTGCCGATCGAGAACGGGGTCCTGCTCGACGTCGGCGGGGGCAGCCTCGAGATGGCCCGTTTTCGCAACCGGCGAGCCGTCCAGTCCTGGACCCTGCCACTTGGCTCGCTGCGGGTGACCGACAGGTTTCTGGGCAGCGACCCGCCGAAGTCGTCAGAGATCAACGCGCTGCAAGAGCACGTGACACAGACGCTGCGCTCGTCGGGCGCCGCGGGGCTGCGCGACGACGAAAGCCTGGTGGGAACCGGGGGCACCATCCGCAACCTGGCGAAGATGCATCGCGCCACCGTCGTGTATCCGATCCCACGGCTGCACGGATACACATTGGCACGCAAGGGAATACGCGACCTAGTGGCAAAGATCGTGAGCCGGCCGCTCTCGCGGCGCAGCACCCTTCCCGGCCTCTCGTCCGATCGAGCCGACACCATCTGCGGCGGCGCGCTCGTCGTCCAGGCAGCCTTCGAGGCGCTCGGTGCATCCGAGCTCGTGGTGTCTGGTCAGGGTTTGCGTGAAGGCGTGGCGTACGAGGAGTTCGCGCATACCATGCCAACAACCGCAGCGGTCAGACGCGCGTCGCTTGCGGCGATCGCCTCCCGGTTCACATCATGGGACGGCGAGCGGGCACGGCGTCGCACCCGTCTCGCGCTCGAGCTGTGGGACGCGATGCGCCCCGGCGCGGAGGGCGAGATCCGCGAAGCGCTCGAGCACGCCGCCACCATCCTCGACGTCGGACGTACCGTCGACTACTACCGGCGCTGGGAGCATGCCGCCGAGATCGTCGTCTCCGCAGACCTGCACGGCTTCTCCCATCGCAGCATCGCGTTGATCGCCGGGCTCATCGTCCGCGCGGGTAACCGCCGGCCCAGCTTGGAGCCGTACTCCGCACTCGTCGAAGCGCGAGAGCGGCGAAGCGTCAGCCGCGCTGCAGTGCTCCTCGCGCTCGCCGATGAGGTGGAGCGCCGCATTCCAAAGGGCAAGCCGGTGAGCGTGCAGTCGCAGACCGGGCGCGGCGGCGTGATCCTTGCGGTGCCCGTGCCGCACGATTGGGAGCCGGTAGAGATCGCAGGACGCTTTCAGCGTGTCTTCGGACGCGAGCTGCTGATCCAACCAACCAACGGAAGCAACATTCGCGAGCCGCTGTCGCTACGATGATTCGCGATCCGTGATCGAGCAGACCGACCTGTCACGAGGGAACCCCAGCAGTGCGAAAAAAGACCGTCACTGGGAAGCGAGCAGGCAACGCTGCGGCGAGCCGGCGAGCGCCCAAGAAGTCGAAGAAGCAGGCTGCTGAGACCAAGGCACTTCGCAAACGCGTGAACCGCGTGCGTGCGGCGCACCGGAAGGCGGTGCAAAAGGCGGCCCAAGCGACCAGGGCCGTGGCAAGGCTGGCCGTCGAGGTCAAGACGGCTGAGGCGCTCGCGGCGGCGGCCGGGGCCGCACGCGGTGCGAAGCGAGGGACGCGAGGTGCGGCCAAGCAGGCGGCGAAACGGACTGCGAAGCGCGCTGCCACGAAGCGGCCGGCCGCAAAGAAGGCCGCGCCCAAGCGGACCACGGCGAAAGGGGCGGCCGGTCGAGGCCCAGCGAAACGGCGCACCGCCAAGCGAGGCACCGCCAAGCGAGGCACCGCCAAGCGAAGCAACGCCAGGAGCTCACGCGCCGGCGGAGGCGTCACCTCCCCGATACCGGTGCCGCCGCTCACCTAGACCGCTCGCATGCGGCGCAGCGCGAAATCCAGACTGGCCAGGTCAAGTATTGGGTAGACTTGGTCGCATGGCCAGGACCGCTCGAGATCTGCTCGACGACGCACGCCGAGTTATCCCCGAGGTCACTCCGCAGCAGGTGCACGGCACCCATGGTCGCCGGCTGATCGACGTCCGGGAACGGAGCGAGTTCGACGAGGGCCACGTCCCCGGCGCGGTGCACCTGAGCAAGGGTTTCATCGAGAGCCGCATCGAGGATGCGGTGCCGGATCGCGACGCCCCACTCACGCTGTACTGCAGCGGCGGCGTCCGGTCGCTGCTCGCCGCACGGACGCTCCACGAGCTCGGCTACACGGACGTCCAGTCGATGTCGGGCGGATTCGGCGCCTGGAAGCAGGCCGGGCTCGACTTCGTCGTTCCGCGGGCGCTCACCACCGAGCAGAAGCAGCGCTACAGCCGCCATCTTCTGGTCCCCGAGGTCGGCGAGGAGGGACAGCGGAAGCTCCTGGACGCGAAGGTCCTGATCATCGGGGCGGGGGGACTCGGCAGCCCGGCGGCGCTGTACCTCGCGGCGGCGGGGGTGGGCACGATCGGCTTCGTCGATTTCGACGTCGTCGACGTGAGCAACCTGCAACGCCAGATCCTGCACACCGAAGACCGCATTGGCATGCGCAAGACGGAGTCCGCGCGAATCGCGTTGCAAGCGTTGAACCACGATGTGCGCGTCGTCGAGCACAACGAGATGCTCAACAGCGAGAACGCGCGCGACATCTTCGAGCAGTACGACGTTATCGTCAACGGCTGCGACAACTTCCCCGCGCGGTACCTTGCCAACGACGTCGCCATCTTCGCCAAGAAACCGCTCGTGGACGGCGGCGTGTTCCGCTTCGAGGGCCAGGTGACGACGGTCGTTCCCTTCCAGTCGCCGTGCTATCGCTGCCGCTACCCGGCGCCGCCGCCGCCCGAAGAGGCGCCGTCCTGCGCCGAGGCGGGCGTGCTCGGCGTGGTCCCCGGCATCGTCGGAGTGCTGCAGGCCACCGAGGTGATCAAGCTCATCGTCGGCGTGGGCGAGCCGCTCACCGGCCGCCTGCTCCACATCGATGCCCTGGCCATGCGGTTCCGCGAATATCGCGTGCCGCGCGATCCCGAGTGCCCCGTATGCGGCGAGAGCCCGACCATCACCGAGCCGATCGACTACGCGGGGTTTTGCGCCGCCCCCGTCGGTGTGGCCACAGAAGCGGTCGCCGCCGGACGCTGAAGCCGGCTGTCAGCCCGGGGCGTCGCCGGGGCCGTCGATGGGCTCAGCCTCGTCGACGAGGAGGACGGGGATGCCGCGCTCGCAGCGATAGCGCAGGCGGCATGCGTCGCAGCGGAACCCGTTCGAGTCGTCGGCGAGCTCGCCGCGACAGCGTGGGCAGACGATGACGGCCCGAACATCTGCCGGGATCGGCCTCACGACGCACGCGCGGGATGCGTCCTCAGAAAATCGGCGAGCACTGCGGTGAACGCTTCGGGCTCCTCCAGGTTGCCCAGATGGCCGCAGTCCAACTCGACCAGGCGCGAAGCGGTGATCGAGTGCGCCAGCGCGTGGGTCTGGTCGCTCGGGATCACCGCGTCGGCACGACCCGCCACCACGAGCGTCGGTATCGCAATCGACGGGAGCAGCGCTGTGCTGTCAGGTCGCGCGGCCATGGCGCGCGACGCGTAGGCGACGCCGGCCGGGCTGCAGCGCCGAATGCGCGCCCGCAGCGGATCCGTGACGTGCACCTCAGCACGGGCACGTGGACCCAGGAGACGCTCGACATTCGCCTCGACGACCCCTTCGACGCTGCGCGCGTCGAGCACCCGCTCCGCCAGCGCCAGCCGGTCGCTGCGGACGCTGTCCGAGTCAGCCGTTGCCCGCGTGCTGCACAGCGCCAGCGCGGTGATCCGGCGCGCTGCCAGTCGGAGAAGAGAGAACGCAAGATAGCCACCCATCGAGAGCCCGACGACGGCGAACGAGTCAACGCCGCGTTCGTCGAGCGCGCGGAGCACGCGATCGGCGAAGGCGTCGAGGCTGGGAGTGTCCCCGGGCGGCGGTGACGATGCGCCGCAGCCCCACATGTCGGGACGGAGGCACCGGTGATCCCCGGCGAGGGCGGCCACCTGGTGATCCCACTGCGAAGCGTCGAGGGGGAAGGCGTGCAGGAACAGCAGCGCAGAACCGGTGCCCGTGTCGTGGATGGCGGGACTCGTGTCCGCCACAGACGTGCTGGGGGTCAGGCGGGCGCCGCGACGGCGGCAGCCGGGAAGTCGTCGAGCGTCGCCGGATCGATGCGGGTGCGCGCGTGCCGCTCGACGTCGCGGAGCTTGAGTATCTCCGCGGGGGTGATCAGGGTCACGGCGACGCCCGTGCGGCCGGCAC
Source organism: Chloroflexota bacterium (assembly GCA_005880445.1). Lineage (GTDB taxonomy): Bacteria > Chloroflexota > Dormibacteria > Aeolococcales > Aeolococcaceae > CF-75. Next base: position 13,423 of record VBGJ01000045.1, read on the forward strand.
GCGCCGTGCGTCCCACGCGGTGGAGATACTCGTCCGGGGTCACCGGGACGTCGTAGTTGATGACGTGTGAGATGTCGTCGATGTCCAGGCCTCGTGCCGCGACGTTGGTCGCGATGAGATAGCGCACGTGACTGGCGCCGAACTGGCGCATGGCCCGATCGCGGTCGCGCTGCGTCAGGTCGCCGTGCAGCAGGCCAACCTGATAGCCGCGGCGCTGCAGTTGCGCCTGCAAGACGTCGGCAGTGCGCTTTGTCTCCACAAAGATGAGCGCCATGGTGACGTCGGGTTGATCCAGGATGCGTGCCAGCGCGTCGGTCTTGTCGGCCCAGGTCGTCTGCACGTACAGCTGGCGAACGCCGGCGACGATCTCCGGGCGGGCGCTGATTTCGATGGTGACGGGGTCGCGCATGTGACGCGCCGCAATGCGGCGCACCCACTGCGGCATCGTGGCGCTGAAGAGCATGGTCTGCCGCTCTGCGGGACACTCGCGCAGGATGCGCTCGACGTCCGGTGCGAAGCCCATGTCGAGCATGCGGTCGGCCTCGTCGAGTATCGCCCAGCGCACATTGTCGAGACTCATCGAGCGGCGCTGCAGGTGGTCGCGCAGCCGTCCGGGAGTGGCGACGATGATGTGCACACCGCGTCGCAGCTCTTGCATCTGGCGCCCGATGGAGTCGCCACCGTACACCGCGAGCGAGCGCACCTCGTGACGCGAGGCGAGACGCGTCAGCTCGTCGTAGACCTGCACCGCGAGCTCACGCGTCGGGCACAGGACCAGCGCTTGCACGAACCCGGCGGCGGGATCGAGGCGCTCGATGATGGGAATGCCAAACGCTGCAGTCTTGCCGCTGCCCGTGTGCGCCTGGCCGATGACGTCCCGTCCCGCGAGCGCAGGGGGGATGGCGCCGGCCTGGATCGGGGTCGGCGCCTCGAACCCCAGCTCCGCGACCGTGTGGCGCATGGCCGGGCTAAGGCGCAGCCCATCGAAGCTGACCGCCTCCGGGATCTCTGTCGCAGCCCCATCGACTGCCACAATCTCAGCGGGACGGGGCCTTGCGACATGCGGTCTTCCGAACCGCATCCTCGAACTCGAACGCAAGACACATTGACTATACCCGATGCCCGGCGATCTCAGACATTTACCATCGGCAGCCGTGGCGCCCGAGGTCCTGTGCACGCTCGCTCTGCCAAAGCCCTTCCCGGCACTCGTCAGTGACGCGGCGACGTTGCGGACCGCCGGCCACCTCATGTCCCGCGACGAGCTCGTGTCCGAGCTGCGCGAGCGTCCGGTGGACGTGCTGTGCCCGCAGCTCCGCGAGTCCGTCGACGGCATCGTGCTCGATGCAGGCGGGTCTCGCCTCCGCTGCGTCTCGCTCTTCGCGGTCGGATTCAACAACGTCGACGTCGATGCGGCGACGGGACGAGGTGTGGTCGTGGCCAACACCCCAGGTGTGCTCACGAATGCCACCGCCGACTGCGCCATGGGACTGATGCTCGCTGCGGCGCGCAATCTGTGCGAAGGTGATCGCGAGGTGCGCGCCGGACGGTTCGCCGGATGGGAGCCTGAGTACCTCCTCGGGCAGGACGTGAGCGGAGCGCTCCTCGGTGTCATCGGCTTCGGACGCATCGGTCAGGCGGTGGCGCGCCGCGCGCTCGGTTTCTCCATGCGTGTCGTGTACTTCGACAGCACCGATCCGCCTGTTGCGGAGGATCTGCAAGGACGGGTGTCTCCGACACCGCTCGACACACTGCTGCGCGAGGCCGACGTCATCACGCTGCACACACCGTTGACCGAAGAGACCCACCATCTCATCGACGAGCCCGCGCTGCGCACGATGAAGGATTCGGCGATACTGGTCAACACGTCGCGCGGACCGGTGATCGACGAAGCCACGCTGGCGCGCGCGCTTCGCGAGGGCTGGATCGCGGGCGCAGGTCTCGACGTGTACGAGAACGAACCAGAGCTCGCGCCGGGACTGACGGAGTGCGCCAACGTTGTGCTCTCCCCACACCTCGGCAGCGCGACGATCAAGACCCGCGCCGCGATGGCGGAGCTGTGCGCATTGAACGCGCTCGACGCGCTGGCCGGGCAAACTCCGCGGCATTGCGTGAATCCGGAGGCCTGGGCGCGTGGCGCCCCGCCGCCACTGATACACGCGGCGACGTGACGCCACCCGACATCCGCGCGCCCGGCGCGCCGCGTCCGGGCTTTCAGCCGCGCGCG
>VBGJ01000046.1 GCA_005880445.1 Chloroflexota bacterium
GGCGGCAGCCGCGCTGGTCCCGTGGCTCGTGGTGGCGTCTGCGCAGCTCACCCATGCGGGCCAGTCGTTCTGGGTGCCGTCGCTGGGCTTCGCGTCGGTCAGCGGTGAGTTCGTCCAGTTCTTCTCGGGCCCTCCGGTGGACGCGTGGGTGCCGCTCAAACCGCTGTTGCAGACCTTGCAGGGCTTCGCCGTCACCGCCGGCGTGCTCATGTGCTTCGCACTGCTGCGGCAGCGACACGATCTCGGCTCGGAGACCCGGCGCGCCGCGCTCTTCTGCGTCGCATGCGGACTGGGAGCGGTGCTGCTACTGCTGCCGATCAGCATCTGGCGACCCCTGGTCGACGGGCGCTACGCCAGCGTGGTCTGGGGCCCGCTGTTCCCCGTCCTGGGCGCCGGGCTGGCCATGGCACGCCCACGCTGGGCGCTGGCGGGCGGCATCGCCGCGACCGGCGCCGCCTCGCTTTCGCTTGCGTTGGCCGGGACGCACCCCGACACGCGGGGCGCGCTTGCCATGCTCGAGTCACGCATCGGCACACACGATCTCGTCGACGCATACCCGAGCCAGTACCTGCTCTTCCTGTATTACGCGCCGTCACATGTCGTGTCGCGCACCATCGTGGTGCAGCAGGATGTCCCATGGTTCTGGGGCACGGCCGACTATCCGCCTGGCGTGATCTCGTCGACGATCCCGCGCGACGTCTCATCCGCCGGCGGCGCCGTGTACTACGTCCGCCAGCCCGACGAGCCCGCCGCATCGCTGCTCCCGCCGGGCTATGTGGCGCGAGCCACGCAGTGCTGGACCGGGGTCTGCGTCGTCACGTACCGGCGGTAGTCGTCATCCTCATCGACCTGGAATCCAAGCGGTCTGGTAGGCTGACCGGTCAAATGCAGGCCGGCAGTCCCGAAGGACCTCTCGAGTACGCGGATCGCCGCATGTCCGGCCGCCCCCGCACCGCGCGCTGCGTCTGTCACTAGCGCGCGGCCGGGCTCTGGTCCGCTGAGCGCCGTCATCGGCGCCGCACCACCTGCCCGCGCGCTGACCTGATCCGTTTCGTGTCACATCAACTCTCCAAGGTGGAGCAAGTCAAGGCGTCGAGCCGTCATCTGCGCGGCACGATCGCGTCCGAGCTGGCCCAGAACAGCGACGCGTTCACGGAGGACACCGCACAGCTGCTCAAGTTCCACGGCGTCTACCAGCAGGAAGACCGCGACCGTCGCAAGGAGGCGCGCGCCCGCGGCCTTCCGAAGCTGCACATGATGATGGTGCGCACCCGTGTGCCTGGCGGTGTAGTCTCGCCCGACGGCTATATCGCACACGACGACATTGCCGGCCGCTGGGGAAATGGCTCGCTGCGCCTCACCACACGCCAGGACTTCCAGCTCCACGGTGTGCTCAAAGGAGACCTGCGCGAGGCGATCCACTCGATCAACCGGAGCCTGCTCACGACGCTGGGCGGCTGCGGCGATCAGGAACGCAACATCATGTCTTGCCCAGCGCCGGTTTCGGATCCGTTCCGCACCGCCGTCTCCGCGGCGGTGAGCGACCTCGTGCGAGCGCTCACACCCTCGACGCGCGCATATCACGAGATCTGGATCGACGGGGCACTCGCCGACACCTCGGCCCCCAGCGATGAAGACGAGTCCCTGTACGGCGAGCAATACCTGCCGCGCAAGTTCAAGACCGCTGTGGCGCTCGATGGCGACAACTGCGTCGACGTGTACGCCAACGATCTCGGCCTCGTCGCTCGCAGCCGCGACGGGGACGATCTCGACGGATTCGAGGTGCTCGTGGGCGGGGGCTTGGGGCGCACGCACAACAAGCCGGAGACCTTCCCCACCGTCGCGATGCCCCTTGCCCACGTCGACGCGTCTGAGGTGGTGGCGGTCAGCCGGGCGGTCGTCGGTGTGCAGCGTGACTGGGGGAACCGCACCGACAGGCGGCACGCACGTCTCAAGTACCTCGTGCACGATCGAGGCATCGAATGGTTCTTCGACCGGGTCCAGGAGCGCGTCGACTTCAGGCTGCAACCACCGCGCCCGCTGCGCTGGAAGCCCGTCGACGACCACCTCGGCTGGCACGAGCAGGGTGACGGCCTCCTCTTCTACGGGCTGTACGTGGAGAACGGCCGCATCGCCGACACGGCCGGCTCTGCCATGCGTACCGGCCTGCGACGCCTCGTCGACCAGCTCCGCCCCTCGCTGCGCATCACCGCACAGCAGAACCTGATCATCTGCGGCATCGCACCTGCGGAGCGTGCCGTCGTGCAGCAGCTGCTGGGAGACCACGGCATCTCCCCGAGCGAGTCGCTGCCCAATGCGCTGCGGCACTCGATGGCATGTCCTGCGGTGCCGACGTGCGGCCTCGCCGTGGCGGAGGCCGAACGGGTGATGCCGGATGTCATCCGGGAGATCGCAGCCCTGCTGGACGAGCTCGGACTCGGCGACGAGCGCATCAGCGTTCGTATGACCGGATGTCCCAACGGCTGCGCGCGCCCATATCTGGGCGACGTCGGCTTCGTCGGGACCACCCTCGGCAAGTACGACGTCTACCTGGGCGGCGACTTCGAGGGCACGAGGCTCAATCACCTGTACGCTCACAACGTGCGCCTCGAAGAGCTCGCCCGCGTGTTGCGATCACCGCTGACGGCGTTTCGCGATGAGCGGCAGCCTCACGAGAGCTTTGGGAACTGGTGCCATCGCATCGGTGTCGACGCGATCCGCGAGCGGCATGCAGACGCGCTGGCGGTGGCGTCATGACCCCGGCGAACAACTCCGCGCGAGAGCTCGAAGCCGCGGCAGTGCGTCTCGAGGGAGAACCGGCCGAGTCCGTCCTTTCGTGGGCGTACGACACCTTTGAGCGCACATCGCTGGTGGCGAGCTTCCAGGCCGAGTCGTCCGTGCTGATCGACATGGCGTGCCGGCTTCGCGACGAGGTCACCGTGGTCACACTCGACACGGGACGGCTGCACCCCGAAACACACGAGATCATGGAGGTCTTCCGCTCGCGCTACGGCATCCGCCTGCAAGCTGTCGCGCCCGATGCGCAGGAGACCGAGGACATGGTCGGGGAGCACGGCGTCAACCTGTTCTACAACGCACCGGAACTGCGCCACCTCTGTTGCGACGTACGCAAATCGCGCCCGCTCGCGCGCGCGCTCGCCGGGTCCGACGCATGGCTCTCGGGCATCCGGCGCGCGCAGGCAACCACGCGCATCGCCACTCCAGTGGTGTCGGAGGATCGCTCGCACGGCGGCATAGCCAAGATCGCGCCGCTCGCGCGGTGGTCGACCGCCGAGGTCTGGGAGTACATCGAGCGGCACGACGTACCGCAGCACCCGCTGTATGCGCGTGGGTTCACGTCGATCGGGTGCCTGCCGTGCACGCGAGCGACCCGTCCCGGTGAGGACGCGCGCGCGGGCCGCTGGTGGTGGGAGCACGGCCAGGACAAGGAGTGCGGTCTGCACTGGTCGAACGGTCCTGGGCAGGAGGGAGCGGCGTGAGCCAGGGATTCGTCGTGTGGTTGACGGGACTCTCGGGGGCGGGGAAGTCGACCCTGGCGCAGCGTCTCAGGCAAGAGCTGCTCGCCGCCGGACGCAACGTCGAGATCCTCGACGGCGATGAGGTGCGAAAGAACCTCAGCGCGGGATTGGGTTTTTCCAAGGAAGATCGCGACACCAACGTGCGACGGCTCGGATATGTGGCGGGCCTGATCGCACGTTCAGGTGGGGTCGCAATCGTCGCAGCGATCTCTCCGTACCGAGCCGTCCGCGACGAGGTTCGTGGCAGCATCCCACGCTTCGTCGAGGTGTACGTGCGGTGCTCCGTCGATGAGCTGTCGCGGCGCGACGTCAAGGGCCTGTACGCGAAAGCCCTCGCAGGCGAGATCCCGCAGTTCACCGGTGTCAGCGATCCATACGAGGAACCGTTGCACCCCCACGTCACGGTCGACAGCGAGCGGCAGACCGTCGAGCAGTCTCTCGCATCGGTGCTGCACGCGCTCGAGCGCCTTGGGCTCGTGTCACTCGGGGTGCGCGAGCGGCTGCCGCGAGGCGACGAGCTCGAGGCGCTGCGCGCTGAGGCAGCCCACCTGCCGCAGCTCGAGGTCGCCGCCGGCGCGTGGGCCGACGCGTACATGCTCGGCGCCGGTGCGCTGTCGCCGCTGAACGGGTTCATGGACGCGCGCGACTACGCCGCGGTGCTCGACTCGGGGCGCCTCCCCGGTGGCCATGCGTTCACCATCCCGGTGGTCCTGCGTGTCGACGAGGCCGAGGCCCGGCGGGTGCGCTCGGCCATCAACGGCACCACGCGCATCGCGCTGCGTCACCAGGGCGAACCCGTGGCCGTCGTCGACGTCGCCGAGTTCTTCGAAACCGACCCACCTCGCGAGGCACGGGGGGTGTACGGCACCGACGACCCGGCACATCCGGGTGTGCGTCGGCTTCACGGCGAGGGACGTCATGCGATCGCCGGCTCGGTGATCGCGCTGGCCCAGCCGTCGTCGGGGTTCCCGGAGCATGACCTGACCCCACTCGAGGTGCGTGCGCGGATGGCGGATCTCGGCTGGCGAACCATGGTGGGGTTTCAGACGCGGAACCCGGTGCATCGCGCCCACGAGTATTTGCAGAAGGTCGCCCTCGAGGTCGTCGACGGTCTGCTCCTGCACCCGCTCGTCGGTGAGACGAAAAGCGATGACATCCCGGCAGATGTGCGCATGGCCTGCTACCGCGAGATGCTCGAACAATACTTCCCCGAGGAGCGCACGCTGCTCGCAACGAACCCGGCGTGGATGCGGTATGCGGGGCCCAAAGAGGCGGTGTTCCACGCGATCGTGCGACGCAACTACGGATGCACCCACTTCATCGTGGGTCGTGACCATGCCGGCGTCGGCACGTACTACGACACGTACGCGGCGCACCGCATCTTCGACGAGTACAGCGTGAGCGAGCTCGGTATCGAGATCCTGCGCATGGAGCACGCCTTCTACTGCCGTGAGTGTGACGGGATGGCATCGACACGCACCTGCCCGCACCCTGCCGACTCGCGCGCGAACCTGAGTGGAACCCGCGTTCGCGAGCTGCTCGCGGAGGGGAAGCCGCTGCCGCCCGAATTCTCACGACCGGAGGTCGCGCGACTGCTCGCCTCGGCGAACGGCGCGCACGTGCGGTGACGCCCACGTACCCGGTTGCGCTCGACCTCGCCTTCCGGCGGGCGGTGGTCATAGGCGGCGGCGCAATCGCGATAGAGAAGGCGCGTGGCCTCGTCGAATGCGGCGCTGTGGTCACGATGATTGCCGCAGATCCGGGAGCGGATGCGGAGGAGCTCGCCGCACACGGCGCTATCACGCTGCGCCGGCGAGGCTACTGGCCAGGCGACCTCGAGGGAATGTCGCTGGCGATCGACGCGTCGGAGGACGAATGGACGCACGCGACGTGCGCCGGAGAAGCGCGCACCCATGGTGTGCTGCTCAACGTCGTCGACCGTCCCGAGTACTGCGACTTCCACGCGCCCGCGATCGTGCGTCGCGGTCCATTGCGCGTGGCGATCTCCACGTCCGGTGAGAGCCCGGCGATCGCGTCGGCGCTGCGTGCGCGCCTGGAGCGCCTCGTCGGCGATGAATGGGAGCCGCTGACGGCGCTGGTCGGGCGCACGAGGCGCGGACTGCGTAGCCGGCGCGTGCCGCGTGATCGCCAGGAGCGCGCGTACGGCCGACTGCTGCGCCCGGAGATCCGCGGTCTCCTCCGCTCCGGACAGGCGGACCGTGCTGAATCGCTCGCAGTCGAAGCCGCGACGATGGCGACAACGGCGGGTGCGCCACCGAATGGCCGTGTTGCGCTCGTCGGCGCCGGACCAGGCGATCCAGGCCTGCTCACGTTGCAGGCCGTCGATCTCCTCGCCACCGCCGACGTGGTCCTGCACGACGCGCTGATCCCGCGGACCACGCTCCGCTTCTGCGGCGACCACGCACGGGTCATCGATGCCGGCAAGCGGCACGGCCGCCACGGCTGCAGTCAGGACGAGATCAACGCGATGATGATCGCCTTCGCACGGCAGGGCCTCGACGTCGTCCGGCTCAAGGGTGGCGACCCGTTCGTCTTCGGCCGCGGCGGCGAGGAGATGGCCGCTCTGGTCGAGGCTGGAGTCGATGTGATGGTGGTGCCCGGAGTGAGTTCGGCGCTCGCCGCGCCGGAGGCGGCCGGCATTCCGGTCACCATGCGCGGCGTCGCATCGTCGGTCGCGATCGTCAGCGGACATCAACGCTCGCTGCGCGACCGCGCTCGCGAGCTGGTGCGTCTGCGCGACCTGGCGGCGTCGGTCGACACGCTGGTGGTGCTCATGCCGCTGACGGCGCTCGGCGACATCGTCGCGGCGCTCACACCGGTGGTGGGAAGCGACCGAATGGCGGCGCTTGTCTCCTGCGCCACGTGGGAGCGGCAGCGCACCGTCACCGCGCCGCTCGATCAGATCGAGGACGCTGCCCTGGAGGCCGGCATGGAAGCACCTGCCACGCTGGTCGTCGGCGACGTGGTCCGCGTGGCCGGCGGCGCGGCGGCTGCAGCGGTGGCGCGAACCGCGGCGCCGGCCGCGGTGAGCTTGCCCGCGTAGCAACCTCCGGCCTCCGCGGTGCGACGGCGGGTGCGTTAGGGTACGCCGGTCATTGGGCAGGCATCGCATCGGAGGCACACGGCATGAAGGGCTTTCGGGAGTTTCTCTTGCGGGGCAATGTGGTCGAGCTTGCTGTCGCGTTCGTCATCGGCACGGCGTTCGCCGCGGTCGTGACGGCGCTGGTCAAGAACATCATCAATCCCATCATCGCCATCCCCGGCGGTAAGCCGAATTTCGACGCGTATACGGTGACCGTCAACGGGAGCACGATCTCCTATGGAACGTTCGTCACCGCGGTCATCGCGTTCATCGCTATCGCGGCGGCGGTGTACTTCATGGTCGTGGTGCCGTACACACGCATGACAGCGGTGCGCGCCAAGCCCGTGGACGAAACGACCAAGAAGTGCCCGGAATGTTTGAGCGACATCCCGATCGGAGCCCGGCGCTGCGCGTTCTGCACCGCGCTACAGCCGGTCAGCTAGACGAGGGTCGCCTCGCGCGCGCGAGCGGTCAGGTTGCGGAGCGTTCGCTGAACCAGCGGCCAGGCGGCGTCCTTGCGCAGGTACCAGGCAAGCCCGAGGCCCACCACGTCTCCAACCTCGGCGGAGTGGTCAGCTCCGGTGAGGATGAGGATCGGCAGCCGCCGGTGCACGCCATCCCCGCGGAGCTGGCGAACCAGGTCGAGCCCGGTCATCCCCGGTAGCACGACGTCGACGATCATCACGGTCGGCCCGAATGCCTCGAGCGCTTCCAGCGCCTCTTCGGCTGACGGTGCCTGGTACGTCGACGCGGACTCGCGCTGCAGTCTCAGATCGAGATACGTCCGGAAGGAAGGGTCGTCGTCCACGATCAGGACGCGCTCCTGCAAGCGCTCGGCGTCCATTTGGGTGATCACATACAGTACACGGGCTGTCAAGCCCTCCACCGGAGCGCTCCATCGGAGGCCGCCGGCCGATACTTCGGCGATGCCTGACCCGCCCGAGGTCCACACCGCCCGCTTCCAGGAGCTGTCGCCCACGACGCTCTACGGCATCCTGCGCCTGCGGAGTGACGTGTTCGTGGTGGAGCAGAACTGCGTCTACGCCGACATGGACGGCCGTGACCTGGAGCCGACCACGCAGCACCTGTGGATCGAAGACGGACGCGGAAGTGTTGTCGCCGCTGTGCGCATCCTGGATGACAGCTCCGAGCGCTCGATCGGGCGCGTGGCGACGCGAGCCGACCATCGCAACCGAGGCCTTGCGTCTGCATTGATGCGGCGCGCGGTCGAGCTCGCAGAACCGCCGATCTGGCTGAAGGCTCAGGAGTACCTCCGCGACTGGTATGCAAGCTTCGGGTTCAAGGTGAGCGGAGAATCGTGGATAGAGGACGGCATCCGGCACGTCCCCATGCGCCTCGACGCCAAAGCGCCCTGAGCGGGAGGGGACACCACTCGTTTTGGTTGCCGCTGCGCGGACACCCTGACTGGTGTCCGCTGCCGCTCCCGTCGGCCGCGGGGGCCACCGCGGCCTCCTTACGCCCTCAACGACCGGTGTCCCCTCCCGCTCACGGCACGCTCGGCGTCAGACGACGATGTTGACGATGCGGTCGACGACCGCGATCACGTCGTGCGGCTCACGGCCCGCGAGCAGCGCGACGATGCGCGGCTGCTCGAGCGCGAGGCGGCGCAGGTCGTCCTCGGACGCACCGGCGTCAACCTCGATCTCAGCACGGCGCTTGCCGTTCACGGTGACGGCGACGGTGACGCGCTGCGGCCGCGCGAGCTCGGCGTCGTGATCGGGCCAGGTGCCACGATCGTGCACCGATCCATCGTGCCCGGTGCGCTCCCAGAGCTCCTCGGTGATGAACGGCGCGAAAGGGGCCAGCAGCTTGAGCAGCGTCTCCGCATCGATGCGCCGCCCGGTGCCGCCGGCCGCCTCCTGGTCGACGTCGCGCGCGAACTCCATGAGGAACGAGATCGCCGTGTTGTAGCGAAGCTCTGCGATGTCGTCGTCGACGCGCTTGATCAGGCGGTGGCGGCGCCGTTCCTTCGGCTCGTCGTACGCGTCATCCACGCTGGCGAGCTGCGACGCGCGCCACACGCGATGGAGGAAGCGCGGCATCCCGGCGATCGCCTCGTCGGAGAAGTCGCCGCCGACCGTGTACGGACCGAGGCTCATCATGAACAGCCGGAAGACGTCGGCACCGTATTCGTCGATGTATTCGTCGGGATTGATCACGTTCCCGCGGCTCTTCGACATCTTTGCGCCGCTGAACACGAGCATGCCGTGGGCGCGAAACCGGGTGAACGGCTCCGGTTCTGGCGCCATGCCCATCTCGTGGAACACACGCATGATGAAGCGCGAATACAGCAGGTGGCGCACCGCGTGTTCGTTTCCGCCGATGTACATGTCGACGGGAAGCCAGGTGGTCGTGCGCTCTTCGTCGAAGGCGACATCGTCGAAATCGGTCGATGGATAGCGCAGGAAGTACCAGCCCGAATCGAGGAACGTGTCGCTCACGTCGGTCTCACGCCGCGCCGGTTCGCCGCACTTGGGGCACGGCACGTTGACCCACTCCTCCACAGTCGCCAGCGGCGACACCCCGGTGCCGGTTGGGCGGAAGTCATCGACCTCGGGCAGCAGCACCGGGAGGTCCTCGTCCGGCACCGCGACGGGTCCGTCGTCGGGGCAATGGATGATGGGAATCGGCGGCCCCCAATACCGCTGACGTGAGATCAGCCAGTCGCGCAACTTGTACTGCACGCTCGCTTCGCCGCGCCGCGACTCTCGGAGCTTCTCGATGACGCGGCGTTTTCCCTCTTCGGAAGGCATCCCATCGAACGAGTCGCTGTGCACCATCAGGCCGTCACCGGTGTACGCCTTCTGCGCAACGTCGCCGCCGGTGATCACTTCGACGATGGGGAGCGCATGCGCATGCGCGAACTGCCAGTCGCGTTCGTCGTGCGCGGGCACCGCCATGATCGCGCCGGTGCCGTACCCGCCGAGCACGTACGGCGCCGCCCAGACGGGAACGCGCTCGCCGGTCAGCGGATGCACCGCGCGCGAGCCGAGCTCGATGCCCACAGAGAAGTCGGGCTCGTCCCGCACCGGCGGAAGCCGGTTGCGCCACGCGTTCACGTCGCCGAGCCGCTCGCGCGGGACGAAGTCCTCGAGCTCCGGATGGTCGGCGCCGACGACGAGAAACGTGGCGCCGTACAGCGTGTCCGGCCGGGTCGTGTAGACGGTGACGTCCTTGCGCGTGCAGCCCTCCAGGTCGAAGAGGATGGTGGCGCCCTCGCTGCGCCCGATCCAGTTGCGCTGCATCGTCTTCGTGGAATCGGACCAGTCAAGTGTGTCGAGCGCATCGAGCAGCTCCTGCGCGTAGCGCGTGATCTTCAGCCACCACTGCCGCAGAAACCGCGTCTCCACCACCGTGTGGCAGCGCTCGCATTTGCCCCCCTCGACCTGTTCGTCGGCCAGCACGGTCTTGCACGACGGACACCAGTTCACGGCGCCTTCGCGCCACTCGGCGAGCCCCTGCTTGAAGAGCTGGAGGAACACCCACTGCGTCCACCGGTAGTACGACGGATCGGCGGTGTTGACCTGGTGATCCCAGTCGAACATCGAGCCGATGCGCTTGAGCTGGTTCTCGCGGAAGTTGTTCACCGCCCTCCGCATCACCACAGCCGGGTGCTCGCCGATCTTCAACGCGTAGTTCTCGGAGTGGATGCCGAACGCGTCGAAGCCCATCGGTTCGAAGACGGTGTCGCCCTTGAGACGGCGCCAGCGCCCGAATATGTCGCCGCCGGCAAACGGGATGATGTGCCCCACGTGCAGCCCTTCCGCCGAGGGGTACGGAAACATCATCAGGTTGTAGAAGGGTCGATCCGGCGCGTCGAGTTGGGTGCGGTAGTCGCCGCGGTCCTCCCAGATGCGCCGCCACTTCGACTCGACGGCAGCGTGGTCGTAATCGTCCAGCCGAGTGCGGCCGGACACAGATGCAGTGGCCATCGCGCTAACAGTACCCAGATCTCGCGAAACCGGGACAATGGGGTCATGGGACTGTGGAGTCGCGCCCGGCTCTTGTTCCGGGCCAAGGCGAACCGGGCCATGGACGCGATGGAGAGCCCGGCTGACGCCCTCGATCTCGCTTACGAGAAGCAGCTCGAAGCCCGGCAGCGGGTGCGGCGTGGCGTGGCAGACGTGGTCACCGCCCAGAAGCAGCTGGAGATTCAGGCGCGCCAGATGGAGTCCAACCGCTCGAGGCTGGAGGAGCTGGCGCGGCGCGCGCTGGAGCAGAACCGCGAAGAGCTCGCCGCCAGCGCGCTGACCCAGAGCGAGCTGATCGAGGGGCAGCTTGGTGGTCTGCGCCAGCAGGTCGACGCGCTGACGCATCAGCGCGAGAACCTCGAGGTCGCCGCCCAGCGGCTGGAGGCGCGGGTCCACGCGATGCGCACGCAGAAGGAGACGCTCAAGGCGCAGTACAGCGCGGCGCAGGCGACGGTGCATGCCGGCGAGACCGCTGCCGGAATCTCGAAGGAGATGGACGACGTGCAGCTACTCCTCGAGCGGGCCCGCGACAAGATGTTGCGCACGCAGGCGCGCGCCGAAGCGGTCAACGAGCTCATGGACTCGGGCGTCCTGGCGAAGCTCGGCGCCGGCGGCATCGAGGCGATCGAGGCCCAGGTGCGCGCGACCGCGGTGGAGCAGTCCGTCGACCAGCGACTCCTGGCGATGAAGCAGGAGCTCGGACTCAACAACCCGAAGTTGGGCGCCCACATCGAGGCTGCTCCCGAGCGAGCAGACCTCGATGCTGAAACGCGCGAGAAAGAGTCGACCGGCCCCTAGCTACGCTCCGGTCATCTGGGGAGCGGGTTGCAGGATGCCGAAGTGCGCGCCCTGCGGGTCGTGAATGACGGCGAACCGCCCTATTTCAGGGATGTCCTGCGGCTCCGTGATGACGCTGCCGCCGAGCTCCTTGGCGCGGGCGGCGACACCGTCCGCATCCGCGACGGCGAAGTACGTGATCCAGAACGACGGCATCTCGGCGGGCACCATCTCGGGCATCGCCATGCCGCCCGCGAAGCTTTCACCGTCGAGCTGGAACTCGGTGTACGCACCGGGTCCGGGAAGGCCGGAGTCCTTCGCGACCCAGCCGAATACGTCCGTGTAGAAGCGGCGCGCCGCGTCGATGTTCCTCGAGTCGTTCTCGACCCAGCACACGCTGTTCGGCACGCGTTCGACTTCCCAGCCGGTGTGCTTCTTCGGCTGCCAGAGGCCGAAGACCGCTCCGCCTGGGTCGGCCAGGATGGCCATGCGTCCCTCTTCGAGCACGTCGAACGGCTCGGCGAGCACGGTGCCACCGGCGGCCTTGGCCTTCGTCGCCGCGGCGTCGGCGTCGGCGACGAGCACGTACGCGGTCCATGCAGTCGGCTGCTGGGGATTCTGCAGCGGACCGACGCCGCCGACCTCCTTGCCGCCCAGCTTGAACATGCCGTAGCCGCCCGCCGCAGGATCGTCAATGACTTCGGCGTCCCAGCCGAAGAGCTTCGAGTAGAACGCGCGGGCCGCCGCAGGGTCAGAGCTGCTCAGGTCGACCCACCCGAATTTGTTCGTCGCCACAGTCTTGGCTTCCGCCATGCCATGCACCTCCACCCACGCTCTTCTCGCCGCTGTTCGGCGCTGTCATGACGCTAGCACAGCGACGCCGGCTCACCGGCACCTTCCCGGGTCGTTAACGATTGCAGGCAACGCGGCAGTCCCAGCCGTGAGCGCCGCCGGGTACAGTCGCGCTCACATGAACGTCAGGGACTACGTCGAGGCAAACCGCCGGCACTGGGACGAAGTCGCTCGTCTGCATCCGCGCACCGCCTTCTATCAGTACCATCTTGAGCGGCTGCGCTCCGGCGGGACGGCGCTTCATCGGCTCGAAATCGACGAGGTCGGGGACGTGGCAGGCAAGACCCTGCTCCATCTTCAGTGTCACATCGGTACGGAATCGGTGTCATGGGCGCGGCTGGGTGCCCGTGTCACCGCGGTGGACTTCTCTGCCGGTGCCATCGACGAGGCTCGCCGCATCGCGTCAGAGCTGCGCGTCGACGTGCGATTCGAGCGCGCCAACATATACGAGCTCGCGGGTGTCGTGGACGGCGCATTCGACATCGTGTACACGTCGTGGGGCGTGCTCTCGTGGCTGCCCGACCTCGCAGCGTGGGCGCGTGTCGTGGCGCGACACCTCAAGCCAGGCGGCGTGTTCTACATCGCCGAGTTTCATCCCACTCCATGGATCTTCGACGAGTTTTCGGAGGGCCTGCGCGTGCGATACGCGTACTTTCCGGATGGAGAACCGGTGATGGACGAGACACCGTCGTCATACGCGGACCCGGATTCGAACCTGGAGAACCGGCGCACGTACAGCTGGCCGTACCCACTCGGCCAAGTGGTGACGTCGCTGATCGAGGCCGGGCTGCGCATCGAGCTCTTGCACGAGCTGCCGCGATGCCCGTACCAGATGCTGCCCATCCTGGTCCGCGACACCACCGACGACGAGCGCTGGTATCGCATGCCCGACGGCGCGCCCGATCTCCCGCTGGGTTTCACATTGCGCGCGCTGCGAGACTGAGATCGAGCGGCGTTGGCCGCCCGCTAGAGTAACCCTCGTGGACCTGGAGCTCGCCGGGCGATCGGTGATCGTCACCGGTGGTGCGTCGAACATCGGCCGCGGTATCGCGCTCGCGTTCGCCGACGAGGGGGCCCGCGTGTGGATTGCCGACCGAGACGCGGAGCAAGCGCGACGAGTCGCGGAAGAGCGCAGCGGATTGGTCGCGCAGGAAACGGACGTTACCGACCCCCAGTCTGTGTCGCGATTGGTGGATGCCGTCGTCGCCGATGCCGGCACCATCGATGTGCTCGTCAATTGCGCGGGCTGGGTCATGGATCGCCTATTCCTCGAGCAGCCGCGCGATGAGTGGCAGCATGAGATCGACGTCAACTTCTGGGGGTTTCTCAACTGCACGCGCGCCGTGCTGGAGTCCATGACCAAGCGACGGCGCGGCCGCATCGTCTCCATCGCATCCGACGCCGGCCGGATCGGTGAGTTTCGCGAAGCCGTGTACTCGGGCACCAAGGCGGCCGTCATCGCCACATCGAAGGCGATCGCCCGCGAGGTGGGCAAGCACGGCATCACCCTCAACGTTGTGTGCCCTGGCGTCGTGCCACCGAAGCGCGAAGCCACTGGAACCGGGTCCATGTGGTCCGGAGAACTGGCCCAGATGTACAGCGACGAGATGCTGCAGAAGGTGGTGCGCGCGTATACGCTGCGCAGGCTCGGCACGCCGGAGGACATCGCCAACGCCGTGCTGTTCCTTGCCTCCGAACGAGCGTCCTACATCACCGGGCAGACGCTGTCGGTGGATGGCGGCTACGTGATGGCATGAACGCGAAAGGCGTCGTCATCGGAGATCCGCGCCATGACGGCGACGTCGAAGCGTTTGCGCGAGTGGATGGTGAGTCCTTTGGCTCCAGCTTCGAGGTCTCCCTGGCGTGGACCCGAAGGATCGCCGAGCACGCGACGGTCCGGGTGGCGCGCTCCGGTGATGACATCGTGGGTGGGTACGCACTGCTGCCGGTGGGGCAGTTTTACGGCGGGCGCTCGGTGCCCGCACGCGCGGTCGTCGCTGTTTGTGTGCATCCCGCGCAGCGCCGGAAAGGCATTGCCGGAATCCTGCTGCGCGACCTGGTCGACGTTGCGGGTGGGTCGGGTGCCGCGCTCGCGCCGCTGCAGGCCGCGACGACGCGGCTGTACCGGCGATGGGGCTGGGAGCTGGGCGATCGCGGCTTGACGCAGACGGTGCGCACCTCGGCGCTGGCGCAGCTGCGCGGATCTGGCGATGTCGTGCAATCACCCGACGACCGCTCGCTCGAAGCGCTCCGTCGCGCGTACCTGCCTGCATGGGTCGGACCGCTCGACCGACCCGATTGGTGGCTCGCCGTGGAATGGAAGTTGGCCGATGACGCCAACGAGCAGCGGCGCATCTACGGATGGTCGGAGGACGGCCGCCTCACCGGCTACGTGCGCTATCGCGCGCGCCACGAGTCGACGCCGTGGCTGGCGATCGCCGTAGAAGAGTTGATGGCGACCACGGCGGATGCGCTTCGTGGGCTGCTGGGCTTTCTCGGCGGGCTGGAGGCGCAGGCGCCCGAGATCACGTTTCGCGACTCGGCCATCCGTCCGAGGAGTGAGCTGCTGTATCTCGTGCCCGACGCAGACAAGTCGATGAAGGCACAGTCGCGCATCTGCTGGATGCAGCGTCTCGTCGCGCCCGGGCTCGCGATGCGGATGCGAGGCTGGCCGCAGTACGCCGCGGCGCAGTTGCACCTGGAGGTGAGCGATCCGGCACGTCCCGATGCCGAGCGGTTCGTGCTCGAGGTGTCAGACGGGGAGGGTGAGCTGTCGCCCGGCGGTGATGGGCGGATCCGCTGCGGCGTTGGCGTGCTGAGCTCGTGGTACTCGAGCACGATGCGGGCGCGAGAGGCGGTGCGACTCGGGTGGCTCGAAGGACCTACGGCTGATGTTGAGGCGATGGACTCGCTGCTCGGCGACCGCGATGCGTGGTTGCCCGACTTCTTCTGAGTGAGCCGACCGGGGACCGCAGAGATCCGCCGGGCGCGGATGGTGTCGCAGCGGCTCGCGGACGCCAGCCGGTTGGCACCGGATCCGGCGGCGATCGCGAAGGCGGTGTGTGGTGTGCAGGCGCAGGATTCGTTCGCGGGCACGATGCAGCTGCGGGTGCGGAGCACCCGTTTAACCGCGGAGGCGGTGGAGCGCGCGGTGGCGGTTGACCGTTCGATGGCGCGCACGTGGTTGATGCGAGGCACGCTGCACCTGTGCGCCGCGGAGGACATCCGCTGGTTGCTTGGCGTGTTCGGACCGATGAATGCGCGCAGGGAAGCGACGCGCCGAAAGCAGCTGGGACTCGATGACTCGGTGTGCGAACGCGGGGTGCGCGTGATGCGGCGCGCGCTCGCCAATGGCCCGATGACACGCCATGAGCTGCGCGCGGAGGTGATCGCGAAGGGAGTGCCGATCGAGCCGGTGGGGCAGTCGATGATCCACCTGCTGGCGTATGCGGCGCATCGCGGGGCCATCGTGTTGGGGCCGAGGCGTGGACGCGATTCGTTGTTCGTGCTGCTGGACGATTGGTTGCCGCCCTCGTTGGGTCCGTCGGGTGATGCGGCGCTCGCGGAGCTGGCGCGTCGATACTTCGCAGCGTACGGGCCGGCAAGCGTGCAGGATCTGGCGACGTGGTCGGGATTGCCGATGGCCGCGGCGCGGCAAGCGATGACGAGCATCGCGGGCGAGCTTGCGGAATTTGCGGGATCGATCGACGGCGTGATGACGCTGCGAACAGTCAAAGCGGAGGCACAATCACCCGGGCGACAACGGCCCGAGGTGCGTCTTCTCCCCCACTTCGACACGTACCTGCTCGGCTACCGGCGCCGGGACTTGATGATCGACATGACCCGGATCGAGTGGCTCAACGAGGGTGGGGGCGGATGGATCCGGCCGATGGTGTGCGTCGACGGATGGCTGGTCGGAGGATGGCGCTTGGAACGGGGCGCTCGAGAAATTGTGTCGACGGTGCGGCTGTTCGAAGACTCGATCGCCGGCATGCGCCG
>VBGJ01000057.1:0-8474 GCA_005880445.1 Chloroflexota bacterium
ATTTGATCGCGGCTGTCGGTGCTGGTGCGCCGATGCCGAACCCGTCATCGGACAACCTCTCCCAGCCGGTTCTCGACCACATTGCGGGGCCGCTGCTGACATCCGCGCAATTCCTCATCCCGTCCGCTGTCGCGATCTCCGGGATCCACAAGATGATGGATCACCGGGAGAGCCCCTTGGCTCGTAGGTATCTCGACGCGATCGAGCAGCAAGTCGCTCGCGTCGTCGAGGTTCCGGATGAGGCTGAGCCCGTCCGCTTTGCGGTGATGGAGGGTCTCCCGCTCGACGCAGTTTCGCCCCGGTTGCGCTTGGCATACAAACGATTGGCCGAAGCCGTCGCCACCGTGCCAAAGCGGCCATCGCCATGAACCTCCGCTTGAGAGGCCGTGCGTTACGCACAAGGGTGGTGAGCGACGGCGACGACATCCGCGAGCGACGGCTCGAAGAGCTTCGCGACACCGTCGAGCAGTTCACCTTCAGCCTCGGGCTTCTCCTTGCGGGGCACGACCCGGAGCTCGGTGCCACTGCGACGCCCGAGCTCAGGGCGCGTCTCGAGGCGGCGGTGGAACCGTTTCTCGCGAGTGGCGATGCAATGAGGCCGGACTTTGGTGCCTATGGAGAGCTCCACGTCGAGGGCGATTTGCTGTTGCACGACCAGCCCGTGACTGCGCTGCTCGAATTCGATGATCGGTCGATGCGCGAGACCGCGGACGGTCGCTTGCTGCCGGCTCCGCGCCGTCGCATCAGGCTGGAGCTGCGCCTCTCCATTCAGCCCTGTCGGATCGAGGACTGCGCGATCCATCTGCTGGCGGCTGGGCGATGAGGGGAGCGAGGCACCGAGGCGACGCGCCGATCGCGCAACTCGAGCGGTCCGGGCAGTACCTGGCGATTCCCCTGCGGGACCTCGCGCCGGCGCACGCTCGCACCGCCTGGCACGTCACCTGCTGGCGTCGACACTCGCTGGCGATCCTCACCGTCGTTGCAGTGCTCGCGTCGTCGGCGGGCGCGTGGTTGGCCGCCACCAAGCCGCCTCGTGAGATATATGAAGACGCCTCGGGCATCCACATCGGCTCGGCAGTGCTGGCACCGAGGCCGCGGTCGCCGGTTCCGGGGTACGCATTCTTCGAGGGTGAGGCGTCGTTGCTCATCGCGCGCGATGCAGGAATCGTGAAGGCGAGTGCGGCGGCTGTGATGAACGGCCAATCCGTCGCTGGGTACTGTGTTGCTCGCGCGCCTGGCCGAGGTGCCGTCACCGAAGTATGCAGTTTCTGGCTCGGTGGCCGGCGACTGACCTCGCACGATGTCTATGACGCGCATGAGCGACGATGGATGAGGATCTACTCGGATGGCGTCACGACTGAGTTCGCCGTCCCGCCTGCGGCTTCGGTGGTTCCCGTCCCCCTGCCACTCGGCCGGAGTTGATGACGGTGCCATACTCATGCGCTCAGCACGCGGTTGCAGGAGGCAGCCACATGGGTCACATCGTCATCTCTGAGGTCGTTGCAGCGCCCGTCGAGGCGGTCTTCGGCTATGTCGACGACTATCGGAACACCACGAAGTACATGAAAGACCTCGTGAAGTGGAAGCCGACCGGCAAGACGACGCACGGCAAGGGCGCGCAATTCGCGGTCGGCATGAAGGCCGGCCCCACCACGCTCAGCTCTGTGGTCGACATCACCACCTGGACGGAGAACCGGGCGATCGGGTGGACGTCGCGCGAGGGCTTCAAGCAATCCGGTCAATGGTCGTTCAAGCCGAAAGGCGCGACCACCGACGTCACGTTCGACATGGAGTACGAGTTCGGCGGCGGCATCGCGGGCAAGGTCCTTGGTCGTGCGGCCGAGCCGATCGTTCGCGCCAACCTCGCGCAGTCGGTCAAGACGCTGAAATCGAACACCGAGAAGCTGGCACCGCGCCCCGCGGCACGAGCGGCCAAGAAGCGCTGAGGTTATAGGGCCGGATCCGGTCTGGTGACAAGCAGGTCACACCCTCAGGGCGGGTTGCGCGGGCACTACTACCCTGGCTCGCTGTGGGAACGGCTCGCGCGCTCGGATTTATCTTCGCCCCCAATCGCGCTGAGCGAAGCATCCTCCTAGGCGGGCTTGGTTCCACGCTGCTCGCGGGCGCCCTGTCGTTCGGTGGAAATCAACCGGGTATGGCTCGTTGGGTACTTATCACTGCGTTGGCTGTGATCGGTCTAACGCTGTGTGTACTAGCGCTGCGGGGTCGCGGCGCACCCGCCGGCCTACCCCATCTGGCCGTCACCGCCGTCGTTCTCAGCCTCGCGGGCCTCGGGTCGATCGCCGTGCTCGCATCGACGCTGTACGGAGTGACCCATTCGGACATCGCGTGTCGCGACGACACTACCGTCGCGACTGTGGTCGGTGCAGCCGAAATACGAGCAGGTCACAACCCGTACCAGACCTACGATGAAATCCAGGCGCTTGCCCAGACCTGCGGCACGCTGTCTGGTACGCCACTCCGAACCGGGGAGTTCGCCGGCGCGCAGTCGTACCCCACGACAACGCAGATTCAACGCGCTGCACGCGATGCGCTGAGCAATCCGGCCACGAGCGCGATCGAGCGCCGGCTGTCGTATCCAGCAGGCGCGTTACTGCTGGGCGTAGCCGGCGAGACGGCGCTCGTGCTCGGGACACTTGTCGCGCTCGCCGCCGCGGCGTTCGCCGTCGTGCGCAGGGCAGCACGTGGGGCGCGCCTCGCTGCCGCGCTGGCCGTGCTCGCTCAGACCACCACGTGGACCGTCATCGACAGCGGACATCCAGATGGCGTCGCCATCGGTCTGTCGGTGCTTGCGTGGCTCGCGCCTTCGCCTCTGGCGGGCGCCGCCCTGCTCGGCGCCGCCTGCGCCGTCAAGCAAACAACGTGGTTTCTGGTGCTGCCGTTTTTGGTGACCGTTTGGCGTCGCGATGGGTGGCGCCCCGCCCTGTTGGCCGGCGGTGTGGCTGGGTTGGTTTTCGGGGCCATCAATGCGCCATTTGTGGTGCTCTCGCCTGCCGCTTGGCTCCATTCGCTGTTGGCACCCATGGTCGACCCACTCTTCCCAAGCGGTGACGGTTTGGTTGCGCCGCTGACCAACCATGGCTTCACTCCCGGATCGATGCTGGTGCTCAGCCTCGCGCTTGGTGCCGCGACCCTCGTGGCCGCCTTGCTTGCTCTTCGCCACGGACGCTCCGCGGCAGGCGTCGCGGCGATCGCCGGCAGCCTTGCTCTCTGGTTCGGTGACCGGAGTCTCCCTCAGTACTTCATCGGAATCGGGCTGCTCGCTGTCGCCCTTATCGTGAGCGCCTCACGCGAACATCACGACACGTCCCTCGCCACCAGGGTTACGTTGGAACCGCAACCGCACCTCGCGACAGTCGCCTCGGGGTGATCCGCTCCGGCTGAGCGCGCAGGCTCCTGGCGAGCGCCACTGCAAACCACACGGCGGTGATGCACGGCAGCGAGCAGAGTTGCAGAAACGGCCACCACGCACTGGTTTGGCTGATCGCCGCGATGCCGTCGATGCTGAGCTGAGCGATCGCGACCGGGGTCACGACGCCGAACACGACGATGGTGGACGCCGTGGCCAGCACCAACCCGCGCTCGGCGCGCCAGCCACGAGACGCCGCGAGTCCGCAGGCAGCGAAGAGCGGTATGAGCAGATATGTGAAGTGGGGAAACCAAGCTATGGCTCCGGCCAGGACCATGGCGGTCACGCCGAGCCCGAATTCGGCGCTCCGTTCGTATGGCGAGCGAGCTCCAGCCCGTGTCGACCACGCTGCGACCGCGAGGATCGCGACGCCGGCGATGAGACTGCCCACCTGCACGAGGGCAGACGTGGGTTGCACGTGCAGCACGGATTGCTCGCCGAGGCGACTCACCGTTCCACCCAGCGACTGATCGTAGATCCAACCAGTGGCTCGGTTCAGTGCGGGAAACACAGATCCCAGAACCGGCGCGATCTTGATTCCGGCGGCGAGCCCCACCAGGACGCCGGTGACGATCTCGCGGTCGCGCGTGTAGGCGCGGTACGCCAGCGCCAGCAACAGAAAGATCAGAGGATTGATCTGCCCATGCCAGTAGTTGTACGTGGCCGGGGCGAATGCCACGGCGGCCAGAACCGCGAGCTCGACGCGTGGCCAGCTCGCGGGCAAGGCCGTGCGAGCGACGATGATGGCTGCCGCGACGGTACACGCCAGCGATCCGATGAGCCAGACGGTCAGCGCTTCATGCTCCGTCATCAGCGCCAGCGGGCGAAGCAGGACCGCGGCGAACGGTGGATAGATGAGCCCGGACATCACCACCGTGCCGGGATCGAACTGCGCGTATGGCGAGCCGCCCGCAGCGATCGAGCGTGCAGCGCCGAAGTATGCGGAGAAGTCCTCGAAGGTTCCCGTGAAATGACCGCTGAGTGGATCGATGACGAAGGACTTCAGCGCCACGAGACTTGCGGCGACCACCGCGACACGGAGCAACAACCGGCCGTGCGACACGGAGATCGGTGATCGTCTGAGGACCGCTTGCGCCATGCTCATGCTGCTTCTGGCCTCACGCCGCCGCGCGACGCAACCGCTCGCCGCTGATGCTGCCCGGGCGCTCGCGAGCACGGCCGCGGGCAAGGGTCACCAGCAGTGCCACGAAGAGCAGCGTCAGAGCATACGCGGGGATTGAGTCAACCTGGAGTGCCGGCCACCACCAAACCGTCCCACGTGATCCGATCACCCAACTCTCTCCTCCTGCAGCGAGAAATATCGGCGCCGCCACGCCGGCCACCACCCCGATGACAGCGGCGGCGCCAATGACGCGCCGGTCAACACGGCGCCGCGCGGCCAGCCCGGCCACCACCATCAGAGGGAGGGCGAGGGCACCGTACGCGGAGTACCAGGTGATGCCACCGGCCAGAAGCATGGCCGCCACCGCGGCAGAGAACTCGAGCTGACGTCGCTCCGCGGTGGCGACACCATGTCGCACCACTGCCACGGCGCCGAGCAGAATTGCGACGGCGACGATGGTCACCGTGAACTGCAGAGCGATGTTCGGCGCGTCGAGTCGGACGACATTGTGGTTGGCGAGGCGATTGACGATCCCGTTTGCGCTCTCGTTGAAGAACCAACCATCGGCGCGACCGAGCACGGGAAGCACGCGGGTGAACCACTCGTGCAGTCGATCGAAACCGAGGAGCACGCCGCCGGTGACGAGCGCGGCCGCCACGGTGGCCGCACCCGCCAGCGCACCACGCCACCAACCGCGGCGCAGCAGCAACAGCAACAGCACCGCGGGTGCAACCTTGGCGACGCCTCCCAACCCAAGGGCGACGCCACAGGTCACCTCGTCGCCTCTGATCCAGGCCCGCAGCGCCACGGCGAGGCTCAGGAACACGACGGCATTCATCTGCCCGTGCCACACGTTGTAGATGGCGGGCGCAAAGAGCACCGCGACGCAGAATCCGATCGCGGTTCGCGGCCAGTTGGCCGGCAGGGTGTCGCGCGCGATGATGATCGAGCCGGCGATGGTGCAACCCAAGATGACCCAGAGCCACGCGATGACCGCGACGTTGTGCGGCAGCGCCGTCAGTGGGCGGGCGAGGACGGCGACCACCGGCAGGTAGTCGAACCCCAGGTTGGTGACCAGCGATGACTGCGCGGCGGGGACGAACGCGCCGTATATATCGCCGCCGTTGCCCGCCGCGCGCCCGGCGTACAGAAGCGGTCCGAAGTCCTCGAATTGACCAGAAAAGTGGCCGAGCAATGGCGCGATCACGAAGTTCACGAGCACGAGAAGCCCACAGCCCGCCACGGTCGCCGCAACAGTCGCTCTGGCCAGGCGCTCGATCGGCGTCCGCCCGTCGAGGCCGAGCGCGTGACGCACGGGCCCATATCGGAGAAAGGTGGCGTTCGCGCTCACTCACCGCATCCTATGAGCGCAGTTCCGAGCCCCCGGACTGCGTAGCGTGTTTGTGACCATGTCGCGGCTGGGTGGCGGCCACCAGGCATGAGAAGGCTGTGCTGAGGCTCTAGAATGGCTTTGGGCCGTTGGAGGCGCACCCGGCCCGGAGCAGTGCGATGACCACAGAGAAAACGGCCTCGAACGGCCACCAGCACGCCACCGGCGGCGACCGTGTCAAGCGCGGGCTGGCAGAGATGCTGAAGGGCGGCGTCATCATGGACGTCGTCAACGCGGAGCAGGCGAAGATCGCGGAGGACGCCGGCGCCGTCGCCGTGATGGCGCTCGAGCGGGTTCCTGCGGACATCCGCCGCGACGGCGGCGTCGCTCGGATGAGCGACGTCTCGCTGATCAAGGACATCATCGCCGCGGTGACCATCCCGGTCATGGCCAAGGCACGCATCGGTCACTTCGTCGAGGCGCAGGTGCTGCAGGCGCTCGGCGTCGACTACGTCGATGAGTCCGAGGTGCTCACGCCCGCGGACGAGGAGCATCACATCGACAAGTGGCAGTTCACAGTACCCTTCGTATGCGGCGCGCGCGACCTCGGTGAAGCGCTGCGGCGCATCGGCGAGGGCGCCGCGATGATCCGCACCAAGGGTGAGGCGGGCACCGGCAACGTCGTCGAGGCGGTGCGCCACATGCGCGCGGTGCAGGGTGGCATCCGCCGGTTGCAGGCGCTGCGGCGCGATGAGCTGATGGCCGAAGCAAAGCGACTCGACGCGCCGTACGAGCTGGTGCAAGAGATCCACGAGACGGGAACGCTGCCCGTCGTGAACTTCTCCGCGGGTGGCATCGCCACGCCGGCGGACGCGGCGCTGATGATGCAGCTGGGCGCGGAAGGCAACTTCGTCGGCAGCGGCATCTTCAAGAGCGACGATCCCCTCGGCTACGCGAAGGCGATCGTCGCCGCGACCACGTACTTCGACAAACCCGAGGTCGTCGCCGAGGTCAGCGCCGGGCTGGGCCACGCGATGCGCGGGCTCGACGTCGCCGGCATGCCGAAGGAGGAGCTCCTCGCCACCCGCGGGTGGTAGGTGTGGTGGCTTCGCGGCCGGGGTAGACTTAGGGTTGTTGCGAGTAGGAGTCCTCGCCCTTCAGGGCGATGTGCGAGAGCATCTCAGCGCTCTCGCGCGTGCCGGCGCCGAGGCCGTCGGCGTGCGCACGGTGGCGGAGCTGGAGTCCGTCGACGCATTGGTGCTGCCCGGCGGCGAGTCCACGACGATGTGCCGCCTGCTGCGCGTCTACGCGTTGGAGCAGCCGCTGCGGGAGCGGCTCGCTGCGGGGATGCCGACGCTGTCGACGTGCGCCGGGTTGATCGTGCTCAGCCGCGAGGTGGTCGACGGCAGACCCGACCAGCTCGCGCTGGGCGCGCTCGACGTCGTCACCCGGCGCAACGCATTCGGGCGCCAGGTGGACTCGTTCGAGGCCGACCTGCACATCGAGCCGCTCGGGGTCGCACCGTTTCGCGGCGTGTTCATTCGCGCACCACAGATCGAGACGACGGGCGACGAGGCGCGCGTCATCGCCACGCTGAACGGGGCGGCCGTGGCGGTGGAGCAGGGACCGCACATCGGGCTCTGCTTTCATCCGGAGATGACCGACGACCTCCGTGTCCACCAGCATTTTCTGCGCGTCGTCGACGAAGCGACGGAGCGCAGCGTCGCGTGAACATCCGGCCCGCATCGTTCCGCGACCTGGCGCGCGTCGAGCAGCTGTACCGGCAGGCGGTGGAGCGCGACGATGGCGCCGGGCAGATGTCACCGGACAGCCCGGTGCCGCAGGCGACCCTGCTCCGTCTCTGGCACGGGCTGACCAAGTCGCTCTCGTCGCTGATGCCGTTTCCGGATTCGAGCGACGCGCTGCTCGTCGCCGAGGAGGCGTCCGAGGGCGTGGTCGGCTTCATCCAGGCGCAGGCGCCACCCGGGCGCACCAAGGCGTGGCAGATTCTCAATCTCTGCACGTCGTCGACCGCGGCGGGCCACTTTGCGAGCGAGCGCCTCATCGAGGCGCTCTGCAACTTCGGCCTGGAGCACGGTGTGCATCGTTTTCATGTGCGACTGCCGCTCGACCATCCGCTGATCCCCGCCTTCCTGCAGCAGCACTTCACGCAGTTCGCCACCGAGCAGATCCTGTATCGGGACGAGGCGGCGGACACCGTGCGCGCCATCTCCCACCCAACGCTGATCCGCCCCGCGCGTCGCGAAGACATTCCCGCGATTCATCTCCTGTATCTGCGCACGACGCCCTCGCAGGTCGCCGACTTCGAGGGTCCATCACTCAACACGTGGCTCGCCGGCTATGCACAGGGGGTGGTGGCGCGCCTGGGGCGCGACGACGTCCGCCACTACGTGGTGGAGCATCCTGGCCTGATCGCGTGGGCGGCGATCCGGCCGCCGTCGGCGATGCGGCCCGCGCAGCTCACGCTGATGTGCGAGGGTCATGATGCGGATCTGCGCGACGCGATCATCGACGCGGTGCTCGCCGAGCTGCCGCCCGGCCCCGCGGCATGCGTGCTGCGCCACTACGAC
>VBGJ01000057.1:8737-9929 GCA_005880445.1 Chloroflexota bacterium
CACTACGACTCGGAGCTGATCCGCGCGCTCCAGCAGCGCGGCTTCGTCGTGTACGGCACGCAGCTACTGCTCGCGTGCGACCTTGGCGTGAAGATGCGCATCCGCCAGTCGGTGCGCCGCAAGAAGCCACTCCTCATCCATGCAGGCATCGCTCAAAGCGTCCCAGTCATCGTTCAGCGTTCCGAGAGGAGAGAGAGATCGTCGCGGAAATGATGCCCTATGGATCCTCGTGGGAGGAGGAGCTCAGCCTTCTCTTCCAGGCACTTCCACCCCGAATCGCCTCGGCGGCACAACGGCTTTCGGCCGGTCGCGGCGACCTACTGGAGATCGTGCTCGACCTCGGTCGCCAGCCGGAGGCACGCTTCACCGACGGCGAGGCATTCCTCGATTCGGCGAACATCGGACACGCCGACATCGAGTACGTGATGCAGCACGTCGGCGACTTCGGAGACGACAACCGCGCGGGCATCGAGCGCACGCTGCATCGCATCAGCGCCATCCGCAACCGCAAGGGCGAGGCGGTCGGGCTGACGTGCCGCGTGGGCCGAGCCGTCACCGGGACCATCGACATCATCAAGGACATCGTGGTCAGCGGGCAGTCCATCCTGCTGCTCGGTCCGCCCGGCATCGGCAAGACGACGATGCTGCGCGAGTGCGCGCGAGTGCTCAGCGACGAGATGAGCAAGCGCGTCGTCATCGTCGACACCTCGAACGAGATCGCCGGAGACGGCGACATACCGCATCCAGGCATCGGGCGCGCGCGTCGCATGCAGGTGCGCACGCCGGCGCTGCAGCATGCGGTGATGATCGAGGCGGTGGAGAACCACATGCCGCAGTGCATCGTCATCGACGAGATCGGCATCGAGCTCGAGGCGGCTGCGGCGCGCACCATCGCGGAGCGCGGCGTGCAGCTCGTCGCCACCGCGCACGGCACGAACCTCGACAACCTGCTGGTCAACCCCACGCTCAACGACCTGGTGGGCGGCATCCAGACGGTGACGCTCTCCGACGAGGAGGCTCGCCGCCGGGGCACGCAGAAGTCGGTGCTCGAACGCAAAGCTCCACCCACCTTCGACGTGCTCATAGAGATCCAGGAACGCGATCGTGTGGCCGTGCACGCGCCTGTGGCCGAGACCGTCGACGAGGCGCTTCGCGGCCGGGTGCGCCCGCCACAGCTGCGTCTGCGCGGTGA
>VBGJ01000117.1 GCA_005880445.1 Chloroflexota bacterium
GTCGAGGGTGTCGATGCGCCCGTGCACGAGGATCAGGTTGTCTGCGGCGAACAGCGCCGCGGCGCCGAGGGCCAGCCATGAGCTGCCCTTGGCCGACCGGACCAGCCAGTACAGGCCGAGAATGGCGGCGCTCCCGAAGATGACCGGGAAGATGCGCCAGCCCCAGGCGTTGTCGCCCAGCACCTTCATCGAGCCTGCGACGAGCATCTTGGCGAGCGGCGGGTGCTCGGCGTTGGGGTCGTGGAAGAGCGGCGCTGTGACGTACGAGGCGCCTGACTGCGGATGAATACCGAGGATCACGCGGGCAGCGTTGACGTAAAAGGCCTCGTCGAAGATGAGCGACGACTTGCCGGTGGCTGAATCGACCGGGTTGCCCAGATAGAGCACCCGAGCGCCGAGCGACCCGAGACTGAGTACGCCGAGCAGCCACAGTGGGGCGCGAGGATGGAGCCGGTGAGCCCAGAGCCACATCACCGGGCGAGTGGCGGCACGCGCCGGCCTCCGGAGGAGGTGCGCCGGCCGAACGAGCGTGCGGCCCGAACTCGTTTGAAGCATTTTGAGTCGTTCGTCTAGGGCAAATGCCTTAGGCGGAGACCCAGTGCGGTGACCTACGATGGCGCCAATGTTTGCAAAGTTCCCACGGATGCGCCGCATTTTGGCTACCCGAATCGTTGGCGCGGTCCTGGCAACGGCCGGGTTCGCCTTCCTCGGCATGGGCACGCTGAGCTCCCACACTATCTTCAAGAGTGCTCCTGTGACCGCAGTATTCACGTGTACGACCGGCCAGGAGTGCATCAAGCCGAGTCAGGTGCCCACCACAGCCGACCAGAGTGGCTGCGGTGACATAAGTGGGTTCGTCACCGAGGACGCTGACCACAACTACTGGCATTTCGTTAGCCCACACACAGACAACTCGAATCCAGACGAGCTCAAGTTCACTGACGCTAGCCTGTTCCACACCGTCTTCGATGGATCGGATGGGACTGGCGGCACGATCGTGCAGAGCGGCAAAGGCATGCTCGTCACGTCCGCGGCGGGCGCCACCCTGGACTGGGCATACGTAGGCGACGCTGGGACAGACGAGGCCAGCGACAGCACTGCTGCCGAGGGTGACGACTTCGTCCTGTCGGGCACATGCGCGCCGGCGACAACGACAACGACCTCCACCGTCACCACAACATCCACAAAGCCGACCACCACGACCTCTACCGTCACCACAACGTCCACGTCGCCATGACCACGACGTCTTCGGGATCCAGTCAGAGCTCCAGTGGTGGGGGTGCTGCGAGCACGAGCACCACCAACCCCAGTAGCAGCAGCAGCCAAGCCAGCGGTGTAGCCGGCGTGTCGACAACGACACCTAACACCGGCGCTGACATTGACTTTGGCATCGGGCTCCTTCTCGTGGGGCTCGGCGGCAGTCTCGTCGGCGGCGCCGGCCATCTGCACCGACGCAATCGCAGACGCTAGACCGAGCCACGGCGACGTCTCGAGCCGGGGGCTGCGATAACATCGCCCGCTGAGCGGGCTGAGCCTAGCGGCACACACTGAGGCTCAGTCCGCCGGCGCGTTGCTGCAAGGACGGCAGTTGACCACCGTGCCTTAGAGCATCTGCATCAAGCTAAGTGGCCGTGGCAGTGATTGACTGCGAGTATGCCCGCGGTCCCCATCGGCGAGCTTCTCGACGCGCTTTTTCAACGCGGCGGATCCGACTTGGTGCTGAGCGCCGGCGCGCCGCCCTCGTTGCGCATCGATGGTCGTCTGGTCCGTTACAACGAAGAGCGGCTCACGCCACCCGACACGGACGCTCTGGTGCGCGAGCTCCTGGCTCCGCAGCAGCGGCTGACGTTCGCCGAGCAGAACTCCGTCGACTTCTCGTTCGAATGGGGGAGCCATGGGCGCATTCGCGGCAACGCGTTCCGCCAGCGGGGAACAGTCGCGGTGTCATTGCGCGCCATCCCGACGCACATCCCGTCGTACGCCGAGCTGCTCCTCCCCGATACGGTGGGAGAGCTGGCCGACGTCCCGCATGGTCTGGTGCTGTTCACTGGACCCACCGGCGCAGGTAAGTCGACCACCCAGGCGAGCCTCATCGATTGGATCAACGCGAACCGCGCGCAGCACGTCATCACCGTCGAGGACCCGATCGAGTACATGCACAACAACAAGCGCTGCGTGATCGAGCAGCGCGAGGTGGGCGTGGACACGCCGTCCTTCGCGCATGCACTGCGGAGCGCCCTGCGCGAGGATCCTGACGTCGTGCTGGTCGGCGAGCTGCGCGACCTCGAGTCCATCGCCATCGCGCTGACCGTCGCCGAGACCGGCCACCTGGTGTTCGGCACGCTGCACACCAACGACGCCGCGCAGGCGATCCACCGCCTGGTGGACGTCTTCCCTGCGGAACAGCAGCAGCAGATCCGGGTGCAGCTGGGTTCGACGCTCATCGCCGTCGTGCACCAGGAGCTGCTGCCGCGAATCGGCGGCGGACGGGTGGCGGCGTTCGAGGTGTTGGTGGCGACACCGGCCGTGCGCAACCTGATACGCGACAACAAGGTGGGGCAGCTGCGCAACGTCATGGTCACGTCGTCCGACGCCGGCATGTGCACCCTCGAGTCCGCACTCGGATGGCTCGTGCGCTCTGGCATCGTGGCGTACGACGATGCGATGGCGCGCTCCATGTACCCGGCGGAGATCCTGAATCACACTGCGCCGTACAGGCCGGCGCCACCCAACGGGGACATCGACCCCACTGCGGTGGTTCCGGGCCACGGCGCCGCGCGGGCCGTCGCCGGCGGGAGTCACGACAAGACTGCCTGAGCGACCAGGGCGGCGCGGAGCTTGGGGGAGACCGCGTCGCCCATTTTTTTATTTGTGGACCGTGGCTCTGACCATGTCCGCGTAACCGTCCGGTGGCCGAGCTCGTGGCCCCTCCACGTCGCCCGTCGTCGATCACCTGGGAAGAGTTCATGGAGGGAAGCGAAAGCTGGAAGGCCGATTCTCAGCTGACCAAGGACCTCGCGGACCTCATGTCTGACACGACTGATGACGTTCCGTTCGAGTGACGGCCCTCAACGCCGAGGCCGCACTGGCCGACACCTCTCTTTTCGTCGCGTTGAAGCACACACGACGCCAAATCATGCGTCGAGTTATCCCCGGGTCAGCGCCTGCTCGTCGTGGCAGCGGGCATCTGGTCCTACCGCTCCACGCGAGCGCCAACACCGCTCGGCTGTGCCAAGGCACCCCCCGAAGCCTACAAGACGGTCCAGATGAATGGCAGCCTTGAGCTGACCATGCCGAGCACGAGCGGCACCATCACGTTGTACGGCCTGGTGTTTCTCCCGCGGAGCGGCGACAGTTCCTCGAGCCGGATCAGATGTGCCCGTTCTTTCCGTTGGAGGAGGCGCCGGGCTTATCGGCCGGCCGGTCGCGAACGGCCTCGGCGCGCACGACGGCGCCGGTCAGCTCCACCCGTGAGCTCATGCCAAGCTTGGCGAATACATGAGAGAGGTGCGTTTCCACGGTGCGAGCGGACACGAAGAGGCGCTGGCCGATCTCGCGGTTGCTGAGTCCCGCCACGACGTGCCGTACCACCTCACGCTCGGCCTTGGTCAAGGTTTGCCAGCGCTCCACGACAGTCGCGCCGGCACCGGCGATGCGGAGGGCGATGTCCACGCGCCGGTGGAAGATGGACCGGGTGGACGCTGGAATTTGCTTGTAGAGGATGACCCGCACCAGCTCATGGCGGAAGCCGAGGATCCCATCGACCTCAGCGATGATTCCCGCGGCCATGGCCTGGCGGAGATCTGCGAGCACCTCGATCACCGATCGACCCACCGCGGCGGCCAGCATCGCCACCTCCAATGGCTCACCGAGCACCGCCGCGACGATCAGGAGATCCTGGCAGCGATCTGGAAGTCTCGATACCCGCGCCATCACCACCGTATGCATCGACGCCGGGGGCTCCGTGGTGTCGGTGTCCGACGTTTCCCCCATCACCGTCAACATTCCGTCATCGCGCAATCCGTCAAGGAGGGTGATCACCAGGCCGGGATTGCCACCCGCGCCCGTGACGAGCCGTGCCAGCCGCGGGCTGGGTTGGCCACCCGTCAGGCTGCGCACCAAGGCGTTGACGGCATCTGACGGCAGTGCGTCAAGCTCGACACGCTCGACTTCTGGATGGGCACGCTCGAGCAGGTCATGGGCTGCCGGGTTGAAGGGCAGCTTGCGACTCGTCATGAACACGCCGAGCGGCCGCTCGGACAGGGCTTCGAGGATTGCGCCGACGGCGGTTGCGGACATGACGTCGGTCCACTGCATGTCCTCGAGCAGCAGCGCCAGCGGTCCGGTGCAGCAGAGCGAGTCGACCAATTCGACAATGCGACGAACGAGATTGTGGCGTTCCTCGGCGCGAGCGGGGTCGCGCGCGCGCAAGACAAGGCGCCCCAGAGCGGCACGATGCGGGTCGAGCGAGTCGACCCGCAGATCGAGGGCATCGACCAGTACACCAAAGGGACGGTCCATCTCGAACTCGAGCGCGCGCCCGCGCAAGATAGCTACGCGTGCTGGCGAGGCGTTGGACACCGCCTCGTCGAGCAACCGCGACTTGCCGCTCCCGGTCTCGCCGAGAACCAGCATCCGCGCCGGGTCTCCCTGGCTGAGCATGTGGAGCGCGCAGCGAAGGCGTTCGAGCTCGCGTTCCCGACCCTGGAATGCGTCCGACCACGCGCGTGCACTCCCTTGCCCCAGCGCGGGCGCCCCGACTCCGCGCGGACCAACGCCGCGTTGCACCACTATCCCCTGCACCGCCATTTCCCGCTGACTAGTTGCCCCGAGCCGCCACCATAACTAAGTAAACGTTTGAGTGGTGCCGAGTAACGGACTCGTTGCTGTGAAGCGCGCAGCTCAGGGCGCCGGGGTCGAGCTCCCGTGGCGCAGATTCGCGGCCTGGGGCGGATGGCTCGGCTTCGACCGCCCAGACGGCGATGGCGCCTGGCTTGGGTGTGGCGGCGGCGTGGGATTCGCCGCTGGGCTGGACCCGACCACTGCACCGGGCACAGTCGAAGCTCCGGCCGGCGCCGAGCCGGTGGGATGAGGCTGGGTGCTGCGACGGTCCGCGCCCGCGTTCGTCTGCCGCGGGGCCCCGCTCGCGCAACCGCCAGTTCCGGCAACGGCAACTGACCCTCGCACATTGCAATGCGGCGCGCCCGGCGGAGTGACGTGACTCCAAACCAAGGGGTTCGGCGACCCGGTCAGCACTGTCTTCGCACCGACCCCAGCGGTGGCGATGAATGCGATGCCGGTGCCGACGATGACAGCGGTGCCGAAGCGCGGTCGAACCGCACCGAAACGCACGCGATCTCTGGTTCCCGCTGGACGCATCTCGAGGAAGCGCGGGTACGCCGGCGGAGACGAGCGCACGAGCAACCGCGGAAGCTCCCGATCAAGCTGGCGATCGAGGGCGCTTCTCATGTCGGTGTTATGCCGGACGGCGCCATGTCATTAGATAAGAACGCCCAGCTGTGGCGCGGCAACGGGGCGTGGTGAACGCGGCTCGATGCCCGCAGCAGCGAGCTCGGCATACGTGGCGGAGCACGATGAGTGCCGCGAGTTCTGGTGACAGGCGGCGCAAAGCATCGAGCAGCGCTTGCGAGTCGTCGGTGCCTGGATCAAGCGACGGTGTCGTGTAGCCGATTCGCCTGATCAATTCGTCGGGCCGCCGCAGCCGTTCGCGCCGGCGGAAGGTGACCGCGGTGTTGATGGCGATGCGGTGCAACCACGCCTCCGCCGGGGCCTCCGGTTTCCAGCGGTTCCAGGCGCGATACGCGTTGACGAAGGTCTCTTGGGCACAGTCCTCGGCGGCAGGTAGGTCTTGCAGCATGGCCTGGACCGTGGCCATGATGCGACCGTAGCTGTTGCGGTAGAGGCGCTCAAAGTCCTTGTCAGAACCAGGCCGGTAGCGCGCACCCCTCATCACGTAGTGGGGCGATTGTGATGCATTCGATGAGGCGGCGTTTGGCGGCGAGCGCTCCTTGCCACTGCCGGGATCGGCCTCAAGGCCGACGTGACCGGCTCTCCGAATCCGCCGTCATGTGTCCCAGCGCTGCGGCGACCTTGCACCACGTCGGATCGAGGCAGGGGCGTCGGGGCGCCACCCACCCCAACGCTCCGGCCCATCCACGGCACCGGCCGCGCAGCCCAGCGCGCCGAACCAGCAGGCAACGCCGAGCAGTCCAACTCTGCGCACCCGACGCCGCCGACTCACCCGACGCAGGCGGCCCGCGGCTCTCCAGGTGAACCGGCGAGCGGGAGTCAGGAAAAATCAGTGATTCAACTGATGCGGGCGCGCCAAGCGGAGCAGGATCATACGGACTCGGGCTTCGAGCCCGAAGGAATTCGGGCACCTCCGGGGGCTGAGGAGGACGCGGCGACATGGGGAAGCACGTTTCGCAAAGCTGGACGTTGCGCGCCCATGGCCGCGAAGGATCGACGCGAACGATTGATGGCGTGCCTGCGGCGCATCTTCGAACGGCTCTCCGCATAGATTCGCTGATCAGCAGTGGCGCGTCGGTGGCAACCGAGGCGACCGAAACCCCTCAATTGCTCGCCTTAGCTGAGAACCCCCGCGCCCGGGTGGTCAACCTGGACGAATGGGTCATCCCAATGGCGATGGTGGACGCGGCCGCCGCGGGTATTGCGGCGCTAGCCGTGTTAGCTGTGCGCTTTGGCCTCGAGCTGGTGCCCTCCAGCGGCGGGTACTACCTAATCCTGGCGATCTCGCTTGTCCCGGCATGGTTGTTGACTCTGACACTTGCCGGGACGTACGACACTCGTTTCATTGCGGCGGGCGCTGAACAATATCGTCGCATCGTGAATGGGGCCGCTTGGCTGCTGGCCATCATGACGTTCATCGCTTTCGCATTGCATTCCGGTGTTTCCCGAAGCCTTGTTCTTCTGTCCGTGCCAGTCGTTGCGCTGCTGACCATCATCGAGCGATTTGCCGCGCGGAAATTCTTGCACCGTCGCTTCGCAGCAGGCTGGACGGCGCACCGTGTTGTGGCAATTGGATCGACCGTCGAGATCGCTGACCTCGTGCGCCATATGCACCGAGCGTCTTACTCTGGCTTCAGAGTCGTAGCCGCTGTGACGCCCCGAGAAGCCGTGTGCCCTTCCTTGCCGGAAGGCGTGTCGTGGGCCGGTTGCGAACTGGACAATGTCGCTGCAGCGGTGGCTGGCCTAGGCGCGGACACCTTGGTTCTGGCGGGCTCGCACGTTCTGGCGCGAGGTGGTCTGCGCCAGCTTTCGTGGGAGCTGGAGGGCACCAAGATTGACTTGGTGGTGGCGCCAGCGCTGACTGACATCGCGGGGCCGCGAATTAGAATCCGGCCAGTCGAGGGACTACCGCTGCTTCACATCGACCGGCCGCAGTTTGCCGGTGTGCGGCGCATCGTCAAAACATCGATTGACCGAGCCATCGCGGCGGTTCTACTCCTTGGGCTCTCGCCTCTGCTTATCTTGGTCGGCATCGGCGTCAAGATAAGCAGCAGGGGACCCATCTTATTCCGTCAGACTCGAGTTGGCCTAAATGGCGAGCACTTCCGCTTGCTCAAAGTCCGAACCATGGTTCGGACGGCTGAAAGCGACCGTCGCCGACTCGAGCACCTGAACCAGCACGACGGAGTTTTGTTCAAGCTTCGGAAGGATCCGCGGACCACACGCTTCGGTCGGCTGCTACGACGGTTTTCGATTGATGAAGTCCCTCAGCTGTGGAACGTGTTGAAGGGTGACATGTCCCTCGTCGGTCCGCGCCCCCCATTGCCCTCCGAGGTTGAGAGGTACGGCTTCGACGCCCACCGGCGATTGTTGGTTAAGCCAGGTATCACCGGGCTCTGGCAGGTAAGTGGACGCTCTGATCTGTCCTGGGAGGAGTCGGTTCGTCTCGATCTTCACTATGTGGACCACTGGTCCATTGGGCTTTGGGGGCAGGCATCGCCACAGCGATACGCCAGTACGCCGAAGCGCTGCCCGAGGCTCAGCATGCGCTGGCGGCCTCGAGTGCCGGATGGGCTCCGTGTCCAGATTATGGCGCGGGGTTCGACAATATCCGCATCCTCCCGAGGCAGTGGCGAAACGCGCGATCAGTGATCTCCGAGCTCATATCGTCCGGCTCTTTCGACGTTGTACACGCACATTCGAGCCATGCAGGTGCTTTGGTGCGTACTCTCCCGTTCGACGTGCGGGTCGTCTACACCCCACACGCTCTCGCATCACTGGCTCCTAGATTTTCGTCGTTGTGGTGGGCTGGCCAGACGGAACGACTGTTCGGCCTCCGCGGTATCACGATCGCGGCGGTAAGCGACGATGAAGCATGCCGCGCGCGTCGGATGTCGCCCCGCAGCCGGGTCGTCCGTCTAACCAACCTTCCAACCGTCCAAGCCCGTGGAACAGCACGCTATTGTGATCCGCTGCGCGTCGCCGGATGTGGCCGGCTCACGCCGCAGAAGCATCCCGAGTTCTTTGCGGCAGTAGCCCGTCTGTCGTCGGCGGCCGACCTGCCCTTCACCTTCACATGGGTCGGAGACGGTCCCGCCCACTACCGGAAGCTTCTGCTGCGTTCGGGCGTGACGGTGACTGGTTGGCTGTCTAGCGATGATGTGGCGAAACAACTCGCGCAATGCACGGTATTCCTGCATACTGCATTGTACGAGGGTTCGCCGTTCGCCTTGCTTGACGCTGCCGCCTTGGGACTTCCCGTGGTCGGCCGACCTGTGCCGGGTCTACGGGAGTTGCATTGGATTCGCCATATGACGACTCCGCGTAAGGCCTTGGATGTGCTCCAGTCAATGTCCGGACGAGAGAACTGGTCCGTCTCATCGCAGGCCACGACCACGGCTATCCATCAACTCCTAACTGAAGTACTGACCAACAAATTGTCGCCCCGCCAAGCTTGCATATCAATATCCAACTGCGGGCCTTGCACTGCTCTTGGTCGTGCTGGCAGACGGAGGCATCGACGCCTACATCGTGACCGACCGGATGTCGCGCAGATCCGCGACATAGGCATGATCCGGCTCTGGCCCCTGTTCGAGCTCAGCTTCGATGCCCGCATCCGCACGAGTTGTGGGGCATACTCGCACCTCGCACTGTCCGCCGCTCGGCCCAGGTTGTGAAGCGCGACTTCGATGTTGCCGTCTCGTTCGCTGCGCTGATCCTGAGGTCCGCGGTAATGGCGATGATCGCCGCAGCGACTTGGCGGAGTGATGTCCCGTGACCGTCGTCGCGGTCACCAGCCAGCCTCGGCGGATCGGGCTGTGGACTGCACTAGCCGCAACCGTGGTGGCCGTCGCCGCGGCCGTGGCCGTGTCCGCGACTTGGTGGCCCCTGCTGGTGTTTCCTGGCGCGGTTGCTCTGGCGGTGGTCGTCGGCGCCCTGGTACGGCTCGACTTTGCTCTTTTGCTCGTCGCGGCCGCCATCCCGCTGGAGTACTCAGTGGCTCTCGGTGGCAACCCCCAGCTCACCGTCGTCAAGCTCGCCGGCGCGCTGTGCTTCGCAAGTTTCGGCGTCCAGCTGGCCTTGCGGCGCAAGCGGCTTCGCCTCGACGTGACCCACGCGATGCTGCTCGGGATTCTGAGCCTGATCCTCATCGCCACGGTGGCGGCGAATGCTGTCGACAGCGCTGCGCTTGTCACCGTTCGGTACGCCAGCTATGTCGGCCTGTATTTCGTTCTCACTGCATTCGCCGGCGACCATCGCACCTTCGAGCGATTCGTATGGGTGCTCTCGGTGGCCAGCGCGATCGCCGGCGCTCTGGCCATACGCAATCTGCTCATCGGCTTCGACACGCGTGCAACCCCGAGCTACGGAGACGCGAACGATCTCGCCTACATTCTCTCGACAACGCTCCCGCTCACACTGTGGCTGCTGCGCCGCCATGGGCTACAGCGATTGGCGGTGCTCGCCCTCGTCGCGGTGATCGGCGTCGCCGATGCGCTCACCCTTTCGCGCGGTGCCGCCGTTGGACTGGGCTGCGCTCTGGTCTGGGCAGTGGTCACGCACCGCAGCCAGCTCCGCGCGCTCCTCGCACCCTTGATGATTGTCGCGGCCTCCATCGGCGTGGTCGCCTTGACTCAACAAGCGCGGATCACTATCGCGCTTCGAGACAAGGGGATAGTGGCCGTAAGTAATGTTGACCATCGCTTCGACGCCTGGCGATCCGCGCTCTTGCTCATCGAGTCGCATCCTCTCATCGGGGTCGGACCAGGAAACTTCCAGCTGTACACGGCCATAGTCGACAATCGGCCGCCAACTCCTGACGACCCCACCGTGGTCCACAATGCGTACCTCGAAGTCGGCGCTGAGATCGGGTTGCCTGCGTTCGCTCTGCTCGTGGCATACGTCGTGACGAGTTGGAAAAGGCTCCGCAGCGTCATGCAACAGCGAGTGGGGCCACCGTCGTTCGCCATCGCCGTGACTGCAAGCATGATTGTCGCCGTCATGGCAGCGTTGACACTCTCGGAGCAGTACTCCGCGCCGCTCTGGGTGATGGGCGCGATCGCCACGTGCCTGTGGCAGGAGGCGAAGACGAGACTCGGCGGCGCTCCTGTCGACGCTGCTCCGTGAGGGTCGTGTACGTGAGCACCCTCACCGAAGGGGGCCCCGTTTCGCACCTGCTCAACCTCGCGCCGGCGGTTGCGCACGCAGGGGCAAGCGTGCGCTTGCTCTGCGGCAACCGCGAGATTGCTACTCGGGCGCGCAATCTCGGACTCGACGCGGGCGCCGCGCCACTGCGCAGCAAGACAGACGTGGCGCGCGCTGCGCAATTGTGGCCGCGGCTGCGCGGCGCTGAGATCGTCCACACCCATGACCGTCGGGCGCTCCTGCTCTGTGGAGCGGCGGCGCGCGCGGTGGGGGCGAGGCTGGTGCACACATACCACGGACTTCCCGATGAGCTCGTCGGGCTGCCCGGCCGGCC
Source organism: Chloroflexota bacterium (assembly GCA_005880445.1). Classification (GTDB taxonomy): domain Bacteria; phylum Chloroflexota; class Dormibacteria; order Aeolococcales; family Aeolococcaceae; genus CF-75. The sequence goes on from VBGJ01000117.1 coordinate 10,970, forward strand.
CCAGGCGCGGCCGTCGGGCCCGCGGCTTCGCGGCGCGTGGCTGCTTCACGGTCACTTGCGGGTCGAGGCGCTCCTCGCTCGCCTCGGAGCTCTGGTAGTCCCGTCGCACGCAATCGCGGGCTTCCTAGCAGCTCACGGCTTTCCGCCGAGACGCATCCACGTTCTGCCGTCGCGGATCGACATCCGCCGATGGGAGCCCGGACCGCCGCACCGACCGGTCCGGCTGGTGGCAGTTGCCCGCCTCGAGAGACACAAGGGGATGGACGTACTGGTCGAGGCGTGCGCCCGTCTTGTCAAGCAGGCGCCGCCCACGCATCTAGACGTCTATGGCGATGGTTCATTGCGAGCCGATCTCGAGCGCCGCGTGACCATGCACCGACTCGACGCCACCTTCCACGGCCACGTCCCCGGCGTGCGCGACCGTCTTCTCGAGGCCGACCTCTTCGTCCTTCCTTCGCGCGGCGAGAATCTGCCGATCACCATTCTCGAGGCGATGGCGATCGGGCTCCCGGTCGTCGCGACCCGGGGTGGCGGCATCGCCGAGCTCGTCCAGGACGGCGTCACCGGCCTGCTCGTCGAGCCCGACCACCCAAACGGACTGGCTGATGCGCTCGCCGTTCTCATCGGCGACCCCGAGCGCCGCGCCGCCATGGGGCGCGCGGCGGTCCGCTGTATCACCGATCGCTTCGATGTCACCGAGGCGGGCACCGAGATGCTCGACCTGTACCGGCAGCTATGCGCATCCTCCACGTGATCCAAGAGCTCGGCACAGGCGGCGCGGAGCAGGTGGTGCGCCAGCTGTGCACAGCCGAGCTGACGGCAGGTGATCAGTTCGCCGTCGCTTACGGCGGAGCCGCTGTCCCGCCCGACGGCGTCCCGCACCTACCGCTTCCCATCCTGAATCGCCGTCCGTCTCAGGTTCTAGCAGCGTCCTGGCGACTCCGCGGCCACGTTCACGACTGGAATCCCGACGTAGTGCACGCCCACAACCCGGGTATGGCCGTGGTCACTGCGTTGGCGACACGGCGTGGGACCGTCCGGCCGGGACTGGTCACCCTTCACGGCGTACGTCCAGCCGATGACATTGCCACGTCGCGGTTGCTCCGCTGGACAGGGTTGCCAGTCGTCGCTTGTGGCGCTCCACCCGCCGCCGTCGCAGCGCTGCGCCGTGAATGGGGACTGGCGTCCGGGTTGCGACTCATCGTCGCAGCCGGGCGCCTCGTGCCGCAGAAGCGCCACGACCTCGCCGTCAGCGCGATCGCGCACGTTCCTGGCGCAGCGCTGGTCATCCTCGGCGACGGGCCGCTCCGCCACGCCCTGGAGAGGCAGATCGAGGAGCTCCGTCTGAGCGGGCGGGTGCGACTTGTGGGTGCACACTCGGACGCCCGGGCAATACTCGGCGCTGCCGACGTGGTTCTGCAGCCGTCGGATTGGGAGGGATTGCCGCTCGTGGTCCTGGAGGCCATGAGCGCTGCCCGGCCGGTCGTGGCCACGCGGGTCCGCGGTCTCCGCGAGTTGGTCCGCGATGGGATCGACGGCCTGCTGGTCCCCCCCGGTGATGCCCGAGGGCTCGCTACCGCCGTCGCCACGATCCTGACCGATAACAACCTGGCGTGCCGGCTCGGCAGCGCCGCTGCCGCACGGATCG
>VBGJ01000118.1 GCA_005880445.1 Chloroflexota bacterium
ATGTGGGCAACTGCTCGCCTGCGGCGGATGTCGAGTCTACGATGCGCTGCCTCCGCGACTGCGGCGCCTGGGTGCGGCCCTTCGGGCGCGGGCGTGTGGTGCTCGACGGCTCGGGTCCCGGAGAGAGTCTTCGCGCTCCCGCAGCAACCCTCGATTGCGGCAACTCCGGCACGACGATGCGGCTTCTGGCCGGCGTCCTCGCGGGCCACGACGTCGCCGCGACACTCGACGGCGACGCCTCGCTTCGGCGCCGTCCCATGGAGCGTGTGGCGGAGCCCCTTCGCGCCATGGGCGCCGAGGTGGTGACGACCGACGGCGGTACGGCCCCCGTGCGTGTCACCGGACATCGCGAGCTGCGCGCGGTCGACTGGACCACGCCGGTCGCGAGTGCGCAGGTGAAGTCGGCCATCCTGCTTGCCGCGCTCAGCGCCGCCGGCCCGATATCGGTGTCAGAGCCGCACCCCACGCGCGATCACACCGAGCGGCTGCTGCGCATGTGCGGTCTCGCGGTCAGCATTGACGGATCGCGCGTCAGCGTCGCACCGGGGCCGCTGTCCCCGTTCGGGTTCCACGTCCCCGGCGACATCAGCTCCGCGGCATTCTTCCTGGCGCTCGCCGCGGCACGCCCCGGGTGGCGTGTGCGATGCACCGGCGTGGGACTGAATCCGGGTCGCACCGGCATCCTCGACGTGCTGCGCACCATGGGCGCTGCCGTGGATGTCGATGCCGGCGACGCGGCCGGCGGCGTGGAACCGCAGGGTGACGTCGAGGTGCGCGGTGGCGCGCTCCGGGGTGTAACCGTCGCGGGTGCGTTGACGGTGCGGTGCATCGATGAGATCCCCGTCATCTGCGTGCTCGCCACGCAGGCCGAGGGCACGACCGAGATCCGTGACGCGCAGGAGCTGCGCACCAAGGAAAGCGATCGGCTCGCCGGCATCGCGGCCGGCTTGCGGGCGGTCGGTGCGCGCTGCGAGATCACCGACGACGGCATGGCGATCAGTGGCCCCGTGCGCCTGCGCGCCGCGGCGCTGGATTCGCTCGGTGACCACCGGCTGGCGATGGCGTGGGGCGTGGCCGCTGCACTGGCGGACCCCGGATCCGCACCGCCGGCGATCCACGGCGCGGACGCCGCAGCCGTTTCATATCCGGGGTTCTTCGACGAGCTGGATCGGGTCGTGTCGGGCGCAGGCTAGCCGTCGAAGGACAGACGCAGTGGCGGCCTATCCGCGGATTCGACCACGCTGAGTGTTCGCACGGTGATGATCGCCGGGATCACGGAGAGCCGCTCGACATACGCCCGCGCACCGGGTGCGTGCGCGACAAGCCGTTCATACAGGTCGGCGTGCGCGTTTTCGTCGACGACCACCTCGGCGATGCCGGTGCCCTGGATCCAGCGCGCCGGGTTTCCCGGTGAGCAGATGAACGCGACGCGTGGATCCAACGCCATGTCGTTGAGCGCACGCGAATCGCGCAGCTGCGCGATCACGAGCCGGATGCCCTCACTCGTACGCTCAGGGACGAAGAACGCCCCGCCGACACGCGGCCCGGCATCGCTGACCGTTGCCAGTGCGGTGGTGTCGTACGCCTGCAACGACCACAGGGCTCGCTCGACGGCGGCTGCGCTCGCCGTGGTGGGCATACCACGCAATCTACGATCTCAGCGCAGCAGCCGGCTGAGACGCCGATCGGCGTAGACGCGTCCGCCGGTCTGGCATGTGGCGCAGTACTGGAACGACCGCTTCGCGAACGAGACCTGCCGGATGGCGTCGCCGCACACGGGGCACGGCTCGCCGGTCCTGCCATGGATGCGCAGGCGCAGCCGCTTGGCGGCTTTCAGCGTGGACGGCTCAGCGCTCGCGGCTTTCTCGACCGCATCGACGAGCGTGCTTCGCATCGTCGCGTACAGCGTGCGGAGCTCCGCGTCGTCGAGGGAGCTCGCCTTGCGGAACGGCGACACGCGCGCCGCGTGAAGGATCTCGTCGGAATACGCATTGCCGATGCCCGCCACGATGGCCTGGTCGGCGAGCACGCTCTTGATCGTGCCCGCCTGCGCCTGGAGCAGCTCCGCAAAGCGCTGTGGCGTGAGCCCGGCATCGAGTGCGTCCGGGCCCAGCCGCGCGATGCCGGGCACCTCCGCAACCGACCTCACGATGTACACGGCGAGTCGCTTCTCCGTGCCCTGCTCGGTGACCTCGAGAGCGCGTCCATCCTCAAAGGACACGACCATGACCGGCGGCCCACGCAAGGTGGCTCGCGCCTCGCGGGGTTGGTCGCGCAGCCGCATCCATCCGGCGCGGGCCATGTGGACCACGAGGTCGAGCCCGGCGCACTGGAGGTCGACGAACTTGCCGAAGCGAGCGCATCCCACGACGCGCAGCCCGCCCAGCGCGGCCGGAGGAGGGTCGAACGTCTTCAGCGCGGCGACCGATCGCATGGACACGCCGGCGATGACCGCTCCCCGCAGCTGTGTGTCGAGAGAGCGAGCCAGCGCGGTGACCTCGGGAAGCTCGGGCATCTTGGCGACATCGTCGCCGATTGCGCCGGCCATCCAACCGGCCCGAACGCAGCCGCCCGGGGACCCGGATAATGCGCGGGTGGGGATCACGCCCGGCCGGGCTGCCGCGCATCCACGCCGCCGGGTTGCGCGCGCACGCGACGCTGAGGACGTGCTCTGCGTGCCCCGCACGACCATCTTCCCCGACGGCGCCTGGCATGGACTGGTCACGCGCGGTCTGGAACGCCTGCTGCGCACGGTCAACGCGGTGTCCGAGTACCGTCCCCGGGCCGACGTCGAAGACGACCCCGCGCTCCAGCAGATCATCCCGTACTGCGTCGTGCACCACCCGCACGACGACACCTATCTGATAACGCGACGGTTGCGGCGCTCGAGCGAGAAGCGGCTGCACCATCTGTACTCGCTCGGCATCGGCGGTCACGTCAATCCGGGCGATGGCGAGGCCGGCGATCCCGTGATCGGCGGGCTGCGGCGCGAGTGGGCCGAGGAGATCAGCTGCGGATCGCCTGCGACCGCGAGGCTGGTCGCCGCGATCAACGATGACTCGAGCCCGGTGTCGCGGGTGCATTTGGGGTTGGTCTTTCTCGTCGAGCCGGCGCTGGGCGTCGTGGACGTCCGCGAGACCGACAAGCTCGAGGGCGAGAGCATGGCACTTGGCGCGATGCGCAATCGCTACCTGAGCATGGAGTCGTGGTCGCAGCTGGTGTTCGACGACCTGGTGAACGGCGCGGTATCGCGGGCGCCGCGCAGTCCGCTCGTCGTGGACCTTCGCGCGGCACCGTAGTGCCGGCCTCCGGACGGTCGGCCCGGCGCCCCTCCGTATACTCGGCCGGCGATGGCAGTCACGGTTCGCGTCCCCGGTCCCCTGCGGCGGCTCACGAACGGGAGTGCCGAGGTCAGCGTCGAAGGTGGAACGGTCAAGGACGCGCTGCAGAATCTCGATGCCACGTACCCCGGCTTCCGCGACCGCCTCTACGATGACGCGGGCCAGCTTCGCCAGTTCATCAACATCTACGTCAATGACTCCGACATCCGCTTCGGCCAAGGCCTCGACACGCCGGTCGGCGAGCGCGACGAGCTCTCCATCGTCCCCGCCGTGGCCGGCGGCGGTCGTTCCTGAGGATCCGCTCGAGCAGCTCCCCCGGAGCGCCGTGGTCGCGGTGGCCATGTCGGGCGGCGTCGACTCCAGCCTCGTTGCCGCGCGGGTGGCGGACTCAGGCCTGCAGGCGTTCGCGATCACGCTCGAGTTGTGGCCCGGTGACCGCGAGATGGGTGCACGCAACTGCTGTTCCACCGACGCCGTACACGACGCGCGAGCAGTCGCGACGGATCTCGGGCTGGCACACCATGTCTGGAACCTGGAGCCGGAGTTCGACGACCGTGTGATCCGCGAATTCGAGGACGAGTACGCAGCCGGCCGCACGCCGAATCCCTGCGTGCGCTGCAACGAACGGGTCAAGTTCGGTCTGCTTCTGGACCGGGCGCGCGCCGCCGGCGCGACGCACATCGCGACCGGACACTATGCACGTGTGGGACGGCGCGGACGCCGGTACAGCCTCCATCGCGCCAGAGACTCCCGCCGTGATCAGTCGTACGTGCTCCACCGGCTCAGCCAGGCCCAGCTGGCGCGCGCGGTGTTCCCCTTGGGCGCCGTCGCCGGCAAGGGCGATGTCCGCGCCGAAGCCGAGGCGCGGGGCCTGGCCACAGCGGGCAAAGCCGAATCGCAGGATCTGTGCATCGCCGGCGACAGCCTTCGCGGTGAGCTGGCGCGACGTCTCGCCGGGCGCTTCCAGCCAGGTCCTCTGCTCGATGCCACCGGGCGCCTGGTTGGTGAGCACGCGGGCCTGCCCTTCTACACCGTGGGGCAGCGGTCGGGTGTGGCCGTGGCCCCTGGCCGGCCGGACGCAGCCCCGCTCTACGTATGCCGTGCGCCGCCCAGCTGCGCGCCCACGGCGCCGAGCTCGCTTGCCGGGTCGCGTATGCCGACGTTCGCGGCGAGCTGCGTCTGGAGCTGATCGACCTCGCGGAGCAGATCGCGCCTGGACAATCGGTGGTCCTATACCGCGACGGCGAGGTGCTCGGCGGCGGGCTGATCCGCGCCGCCGCCTGAGTCATGCCCGGGCAGCCGATGCCGGGCGACGTCGTGCTCGCGATCGTCGCCGTCGTCCTGGCGTGCGCGGGCGGTGCGGCCGCATTGCACGCCGGCTGGCGCGGAGGGAACTGGCTGGCGTATGTGTGCGGACTGGGGTGCACCGCGTTCGTCGCCGGGATCGTCGGGCAGCGCACGTTCCCCGGCGCCGAGGCGGTGCAGCACCTCGGCGCTGCCGCGGCTGCTTCGTCGCGACCTGGGCCGTGGGATGCGGGCGTGAGCCTTCCCGTCGTCGGCGTCAGGCTGACGCCGGTCACGCTGGCGGGCTTGCTCGTGGCCGTGGTCGGCTTGAGCCTCCTGCTGCTCTTCGAGCACGTCCCCGACCCGGGACGAGTCCGTGTCGCCGGACCCCGCCCGCTCGAGGACGACGACGCGGTGTGACCGCGATTCCGGTGCTCGGCCGGTAGCCGGGAGCCGCTGACTACAATGCCGCCGATGTTCGAGCCCTGCGGTCGCGGCTCGCCGTGAACGCGGTCGTCTTCTACATCCTTGCGGCGCTGATCGTCGCTGCATCCGCCGCCACCGTCGGCGCCACACGGTTGCGCGACGCCGCCGCTGCGCTGACGCTAGCCGTCACGGCCATCGCGATCCTCACCGGCGCGGCGGGCGCGCCCCTCGTCGCTGTCGCGCAATTCGCGGTCCCGCTGCTGTGCGCGGGCGCCGGGCTTCTCCTGATCCGCCGAGGCGGATACCGCGGTCTGGCGGGGCCGGCACGCGCGGTTGCTCGGATGCGATGGGCCGGCGCAGGCGTTGCCGCCGCCTTCGGTGCGCTTCTCATCACCGTCTTCATCACCTCCAATGATGGCTGGCACGCCGGGTCGGGCACTGCGAGCTTGATCACCGTCCTGCACTACCGCACGCCCTACGCGCTCGTGATCGCTGTGATCCTGGCGGGGGCCGGCGTTGCCATGTCGCTCCTGATCGGGCGCACCGGGGACGACGAACGGGCGACGGACGAAGTGCTCGCCGCACGGCGGCGCCGCGAGGAGCGGGTGCAGCGACGGCGAGAGGATCGGGAGCGCGCCAAGCGGCGGCGCGGCGAGGAGACGCCGGTGGAGGCAGAGGCGTGAGCGTCGGCCCCGGACACTATGCGGCGCTGAGCGCGATCGTCTTCACGCTCGGCATCTACGGCGTTCTGACCCGGTCCAACCTCGTCGGCGTGCTCATGGCGCTGATACTTCTGTTTGCAGCACCGGTGATCGCGCTGGTGGGGTTCACGCACACGGGCATGGGTGGGTCACAGCCACCACTCGGCGACGCATTCGCATTGTTCGCCGTTGTCGGCTCTGGCGTCGAAGGCGCCGTCGGCATCGCGATTGCGCTGCTGGTGTGGCGCCGGACCGGCAGCTCGGACGTGGACGAGCTGGTCGAGGTCGAAGGCTGACCGGTGGCCGTCTACAACGTCACTTGGGCCGTGCTCGTGCTGCCGATCGCCGGTGCGGGAATCTCGTTTCTGGCGGAGACGCCGCGGCGTGCGGCGCAGGTGTGTGCCGTGTTCTCGGTGCTGACCCTGATTCTCGCCGCGATCGTGCTGGGAGCTCGCCTGACCCATCCACTGGGTGCCCCGTCATCCGGGCTGATCACGTTCTTCGCGATGAGCCCCCCAGAGGGCACGGTGTTCGCGACGCGGTTCCAGCCGCAGGTGGGTTTTGTCGTTGACTCCCTGAGCGCGGCGTTCGGATTCGCTGTGGCGTTCGTCGTCGTCGTGGTGCAGTCGTACGCGCTCGGCTCGCTGCGAGGGGAAGCCGGCTATCGCAGGTTCTTCTGGGCCTCTTCGGTGCTCGCCACCGCCACGCTGGGCTTCGTCTTCAGCCCGAGCCTGTTCGACTCGCTGTTCATGTGGGTGCTCGGAACAGTGGCGATCTACCTGCTGGCCGCACTGTGGTGGGAACGTCAGGATGTCGCAGCACCCGCCCGTCGCGCGCTGATCACGCTGTACGTCGGCGACATAGCGCTGCTGCTCGGAGCCGTCGTCGAGTTCGTGAAGTTCGGTGTCTACGCGTCGGGCCTGCGAGCTCCAGCTGGGCAAACGCTGGCGGACCCCTTCGGATTCGACACCATTGCCAAGGCGAGTGCAGCGGCCCTGCATGGCGGCGTCGGCGGGGCGGGCCTGCGAACCGTCGCGATACTGGCGGCGATCTTCATCTTTGCGGCCGTGGTGCGCGCGGCGCAGTTTCCATTCCACGTGTGGCTCGGCGATGCCGCCACCTCCCCGGTGCCTGCTTTGGCGCTGCTGGGCGGGCTCGGCGGCATGATGGGCGTCTACCTGCTGGCTCGGGTCTATCCGCTGCTGGAGCCATCACGCCATGCGCTCACGGCGCTTGCGCTCGTCGGCGCCGTCACTGCGGCGTTCGCCGCGTTGACATGCCTGGCTCAGCGCGACCTGCTGCGCATCGCGGCGCTCTCCGCCGTCGGCCAGCTCGGTCTCGCCGCTGCGGCACTGGGCATGGGCGGATACAGCCAGAGCATGTTCGTGCTCTTCGAGGCCGCGCTCTTCACGCCGGTGTTCGTGCTCGCGTCGGGCAACCTGGTGCGCGTGTACCGGACGCGAGATATCCATGAGATGGGCGGCGCGTGGCGGCGCATGCGCGGCACCACGGTGGCGCTGGTCACGTGGGCGCTCGGCGTCGGCGGCCTCTCGCTCAGCTCGTACTATGCGCTGTCGGCCACATTCGCCGACGTGTCACCGCGCGGCACGCGCGTCAACGGCGCTGCTCGCGTAATGGTTGCGGCGCTGGTGGTAGTGGCGAGCCTGTTGACGGCGGTGTACGCGTTACGCGTCGTCTGGAACGTCTGCGCGGGGGAGCCGGCCCGCCGTCGCGGGTTTCAACCTGAGCGCGTTACCGAGGTGGAGCGGCCGCTGCGTCGCGGCGCGTTGATGGCGGCCGGCGGTGCGGTGCTTGCGGTGCTCGTCGGGCTGCCCGGCATCGGACCGGTTCACGCCGGCAAGTTGAGCATTCCCGGGCTCACCTTCACGCGGTTCGTGTATGCGGGCGCGCGGCCGAGCTTGCCGGTCGACGGGTTTGCGCTCGTCGTGTGCCTCGGCGCGCTGGCGATCGGATCTGCGCTGGCGATGCTTCTGTTCGCCCCGGCGCGCCGGGGCGCCACCGCGGCGCTCGCCACACGGTACGAAACGGTGATTCGCTTCGTGGCGCGCGGGTTCCTCGTGGAGAGGTACGCGCATCGCCTGAGCATTCCAGTCGTCGCCGCCGGCCGTTTCGTGGCTCGCTTCGACGACACGGTCGTGGACTCCTTCGGCGAGGCGGTAGGAACGACCTCCACGTTCACAGCGTCGCTGTTGACGCGGGCGCGGAGCCCCCGGACGTCCACGTACCTTGCCGGTGGACTGGCCGTGGTGGCGCTGCTCGCGCTCCTTTCGGTCCTTGCCGCCACCGGACACTTCTGGATCCACTCGGCGTGAGCGCAACGATGCTCGCCCAGACCCCGACCACCCCCACCACGGCGACGAGTGGACTCCAGTTTCCCAACATCCTGCTGGCGCTCATCGTCTTCATCAGCTTCATAGGGTTCCTGGTCGTCATGTTCTTGCCCGACCGGACGGACGAGGAGCGCGGCCGCGTGCGCACCATCGGGCTCGCGGCGAGCGGGCTGCAGTTCTTCCTGGCCGCGATCTTCGGCATGCTGGTGCAGGTCGGACTGGCCGAGGGTGGCGGTGTGAGCTCGGCGAAC
>VBGJ01000251.1 GCA_005880445.1 Chloroflexota bacterium
GATCCCGGTGAACAAGTGACAGTTGTCTGTGTCGAGTGAGCCGCGGAGACGGTTGTAACATGGAAGATGACCGTGACAGAGTGCGATAGACTAACACTTGTCCCGGTAACAGCCGCAGAGTAGTTGGCTACGGTAGCACTCGAGCAGGAGAGCGTCGAGGTTCCCGACCCGCCGGTGATGCTAGTGGAGGAAAGTGTGCATGAGAGATTGGTGGAGTTGGTGGTTACTGAGAGTGCGACGGTGCCTGTGAAGCTGCCGGTCGTAGACGCTGTGCATGAGAGCGTTGCGGTTCCGGAGGCTGATGTGCTGTTGAGAGCGATGCTAGTCGTGTTAAGAGTACATGTTAGACCAGTCGATGGAGAAACGGTGTCACTCAGTGTCAGGGTCCCGGTGAAGCCGTTGGTCGCGGCGAAAGTTATGGTTGAAGTTCCAGGCGAACCCACTGCCACGCTAACCGTCGTAGGACTAGCGGTTGCAGTAAAGTTCGGAGCCGAAGTCACAGCGTAGGTGACTGTCGCAACATGAGAGACAGAACCGCTGGTACCGGTAACCGTCACTGTAAACGAGCCTGCGACGGAGCCAGTACAGGAGAGAGTCGAAGTGCCGGACGTAGTGGAGCTAGTCAGCACTACACTAGTCGGGGTTAGAGTGCAAGTCAAACCTGTGGACGGTGAAATGGTATCGGAGAGAGCTACGGTACCTGTGAAACCATTGAGACCTGAGACGGTAATCGTTGACGTGCCCGGGCTTCCCACAGCCACACTAACGCTTGTCGGACTCGCCGCGACGGTAAAGTCGGCCGGAAGCGTGACATTGTAGGTCACAATCGCAGAGTGAGAGAGAGCACCGCTAGCACCGGTTACCGTCACGGTGAAGGTGCCAGCCACAGAGCCAGTGCACGAGAGTGTAGTGGATCCAGAACTGGTCGTACTTGTCAAGACAATACTCGTCGACGACAGCGTGCAGGTTAGGCCTGTTGAAGGAGAGACCGTCGGCGAAACAGTTACCTGGCCGCGATGGCAAAGTCTGGAGCCGCAGTCAGGGTAAATGTGACAGTCGCAGAGTGAGACAGAGATCCACTAGCCCCCGTAACAGTGACTGTGAAACTTCCAGCAGCCGACCCAGTGCATGAGAGAGTCGAGGTTGCGGAAGTTGTCGTAGTGCTGAGAGTGATACTCGTAGGAGTCAGAGTGCATGTTAGACCGGTTGAGGCAGTCTGAGACAATGCGACAGTGCCCGTGAAGCCGTTGGTTGCAACAACTGTGATTGTAGAGGTTCCTGATGAACCGACTGCGACAGTGACACTTGTTGGGCTTGCGGTTACCGTGAAGTTTGGAGCGGGGCTGACAGTATACGTGACAGTCGCAGAGTGAGACAAGGTACCGCTCGCGCCTGTAACAGTGACCGTGAAACTGCCACTAGCGGAGCCGGTGCAGGAGAGAACTGAAGTGGCAGATGTTGTAGAACTGGTCAGAGTAACAGTAGTAGCCGACAATGTGCAGGTTAGACCTGTCGATGGGGAGACAGTATCGGAGAGGGTCACAGTGCCCGTGAAACCATTCAGCGCTGCAACGGTTATTGTCGAAGCTCCGGCAGTTCCCACGACGACGGTAAGAGTCGTCGGGCTTGCAGCCACGCTAAAGTCTGCGGCCGCCGTAACAGTGTAGGTCACGGCTGCAGAGTGTGAGAGAGATCCGCTCGCACCGGTAACAGTGACCGTGAACGAGCCCGCGGCAGAACCAGTACAGGAGAGAGTCGAGGTCCCTGTTGTGACAGCGCTAGTCAGCGAAACACTGGTAGGGCTGAGTGTGCACGTGAGTCCCGTAGACGGAGAGATACTGTCCGACAGTGCGACTGTCCCGGTGAAACCGTTCGTCGCAGCGACCGTTATCGTCGAAGTTCCAGGAGACCCAACTGCAACACTAACCGTTGTAGGACTAGCGGCCACGGTAAAGTTGGGCGCACCAGTCACGGTATACGCGACACCTGCAGAGTGCGAGAGTGTTCCGCTAGCTCCCATGACTGTCACGGTAAACGAA
>VBGJ01000119.1 GCA_005880445.1 Chloroflexota bacterium
CCTCCTCTTCCCGCGACCCTGCAGACGCTGCTGTGGATCATGCGCCCCCTCGGTTTCATGGAGGCATGCCGCGAGCGGTACGGGGACGTGTTCTCGGTGCGCTTCGCCGGACTCGGCCTTGGACGCACCATCGTCTTCGTCGCGGACCCCGAAGGAATACGCGCCGTCTTCGCGGCGAGCCCCGACGATCTGCGTGCGGGCGACGCCAACGCGCCGCTTCAAGCGATCCTCGGAGAGAACTCGCTCCTCATGCTCGACGGACGAGAGCATTTGCGCCAGCGCAAGCTGATCGTGCCCCCGTTCCACGGTGAGCGGATGCGACGCTACGAGGAGCTCATGCGTGACGTCACGCATGAGCAGATACGCACCTGGCCGCGCCAGCAGGCACTCGCGATCCTGCCGGCGATGCAGCGGATCACGCTGGAGGTCATCCTCCGCGCGGTGCTCGGTTTCGACGAGGGCGCGGAGCGAGACCGCATGCGCACCTTGCTGCAGCGGATGCTTCGCCTGGGCTCGGGCAGCGCGCAGCTGGCCTCGATGGCGTTCCTCCCCATCGAGCTGGGCGGCGCAACGACCTGGGGTCGCTTCGTGCGCGCCAAGCGCGACGTCGATGCAGCGCTCATCGCGCAGGCGGCACGCCGTCGCGCCGCGGGCACCGCGGGCCATGACGACGTGCTGTCGTTGTTGCTCGACGCCCGTGACGACGACGGCCGGCCGCTGACCGACGACGAGCTGCGCGACGAGCTGATCACGCTCCTGGTCGCCGGCCACGAGACCACGGCCACGGCGCTGGCGTGGGCACTCGATCTCGTGCTGCACCATCCCGATGTGCACGCCCGCGTGGTCCTGGCCGCCGAAGAGGGCGACACGCGGTACCTCGACGCCGTGACCAAGGAAACGCTGCGCATTCGTCCCGTCGTACCGATTGTGGTGCGGCGGCTGCACAAGCCGTTCACGGTGCTGCAGCACGAGCTGCCGGTGGGGACGGTCGTGGCGCCGTGCATCTACCTGACCCAGCGAAGGCCGGACGTCTACCCGGAGCCGCAACGATTTCGACCGGAGCGTTTCCTCGAGGGAGCGCCCGACACCTACGCGTGGCTGCCGTTCGGTGGCGGCGTACGCCGCTGCGTCGGCGCCAGCTTCGCGTCGTTCGAGATGCGTGTGGTGCTGCAGACGATGTTCGAGTCGCTGCACCTTCGCGCAGGCGCTCCCGATTTCGACGGGACCACCAGACGCGCGGTCACGCTGGTGCCGCGTCACGGCGTGCCCGTCGTCATCGACGGGCAGCGCAGCCGGCCGTCGGAGCTGTCTGCGGCCGTTCCGGCATGAGCACCGGCGCGGAGGTTGCACCGGGGCTGTGGGCCGACGTCGACGCGTACATCGATGGACTCTTCGTGCCACCGGACCCTGCGCTCGACGCGGCGCTCGAGGCGAGCGACGCGGCGGGATTGCCGCGGATCGCCATCTCCCCGTCGCAGGGCAAGCTGCTCCACCTCCTCGCACGGCTGGGTGGCGCCAGAAGGATCCTGGAGATCGGCACACTGGGCGGGTACAGCGCCATCTGGCTCGCTCGCGCGCTGCCGCCGGGCGGCGTGGTCATCACGCTCGAGGCGGATCCGAAACACGCCCAGGTGGCGCGGGCCAACATCGAGCACGCCGGACTCGCCGCCGTCGTCGAGGTGCGGCTGGGGCTCGCGCAGAAGACGCTTCCCTTACTCGCCCGCGAAGGTGCCGGTCCGTTCGACCTCGTCTTCATCGATGCCGACAAGCACGGGTATCCCGACTACCTGCGCTGGTCGCTCGAGCTCACGAAGCCCGGGAGCCTGATCATCGCCGACAACGTCGTGCGTCACGGTCTCGTGCTCGACGCGGCGAGTGACGACGCCGATATTCAGGGGCTGCGTCGCTTCAACGAGATGCTCGCTTCAGAGCCGCGCCTCACCGCAACCGTGCTGCAGACGGTCGGCGTCAAGCAGCACGATGGGTTCGCGTTCGCGCTCGTCACCGCGTAAGCGCTGATTCCGCACAGAGCGAGGACCGTCGCCCGCTACTCGGTCAACGCGGGGCTCGCCTCACCCACCGGCTGCACGCCGTTGTGATGCATCGCGTCGCGCACCAGGCGTGCGTACTTGGCGACGAGCGTGCGTCCCTGCTCCTCGTCGGCGACGCTGGCCACGATGTGGTACGCGGGCTCGTCGGGATCGGGACGCACCAGCACGAAGCCGTCGTTGACGAACACCTTGATGCCATCGACCAGGTCGACCGCCTCTTCGCGATGCGTGTCGAGCAGCACGCGCATGACGCGACCCTTCGCCTCCCACGGGCAGAACTCGGTGGCCGTGACATATGCGGAGCTCGGTAGCGCGCGGCGCGCCTCGCTGAGCGGCATACCGATGGTGGCGCGCAGCTCCAGGAGCTTCACCAACGTGTACATGGCGTCGAACGCCGCGAGGTAGTACGGCCAGACGAAGCCGCCGTCGGCGTCGGACGCGAGGCAGGTTCCGGGCACAGCTGATGCCCGCAGCACCGACGCGGGCTCGGCCGGCGTCGCGGTGAACGTGCCTCCGGAGTCGCGCACCAGCGTGCCGATCCACTCCGGCGTGGCCGCCGGCGCCAGGACGATGCCCGGACGCGCCCGCAACCACCACGACACCAGCACGCCGAAGGTCTCGTGCGCCGTCAGCACCGTGCCGGTGTCGTCGATGATCACGATGCGCTCGGCGGTGGGGCCGATCATGCAGCCCACGTCGGCGCGAACCGTGCGGCTGATCAGCGCGGTCTCCTCGGGGACGGTGCGGTGGTGCATGCCCTCGCGGAGGCCCGCGTTGAGCGGGATCGTCGTGACGCCGAGCTCGTCGAGCAGGTGCTCCTGATACGCGGGCACCGGGTTGAGATACTCGATGTCGCCCATCTCGTAGAAGGCGGCACGCCGGAAGTCCTCGCGGAAGAGCAGGTTCTCGAGCTTGCGCTCGGCCCGCTTGTCGATCTGCAACCCTTCGCTGTCGAAGAAGCGGATGTCTGCGCTGCGCTGATCAAGCGGCGACACGATCACCTGAATGCCGGCGTCGCAGCGCCCGTCGCGGGTGGCGAACTGCGTCACCGGGGCGGGCAGCTCGTGCACGTCGCGCACCTTGCCTCCGGCGCTGACGATGCCGCTCACGATCGCGCGCTTTATCATCCGCGATGATCGCGCGTGATCGCGGCCGACGGCGATTCGTGATCCCTTCGGCAGCGTGGCCCCGAACGCGGCGCCCAGTCGCGCGCAGAACTCCGGCGTGAGCTCGACGTTGATGAGCCCACCCATCCCGTACGAGGAGAAGAGACCACGGCGCCACTCCCCCGCCCAGATGACCGATTCGTTGACGGTGGATCCGGGCTCGATCTCTTTGTTGGGCCAGATCTTCACGCCGGCGCGGATGCGAGAGCCATGGCCCACCACGCACTCGTCTCCGATCACGCTGTTCTCCTCGACGAGCGCCGAGTTCTTCAGCGTCACGTTGCGGCAGATGATCGACTGACGCAACCTCGAACCCTCACCGATGTACGAGTGAGGCCAGACGATGCTGTTGCTCACCTTCGCGTAGTCATCGACGATCACGTACTTGTCGATCACGACGTGGTCGTTGAGCCAGGCGCCGGCCTTGAGCTTCACCTCGTCGCCGATGAATGCGGGGCCTTCGATGTGCACGCCCAGCCCAAACTCCACCCCCTCTCCGATCCACGCCTCACCCTCACGGCGGCCGGGAATGTGACAGCGCACGCGGCCGTCGAGCGCGTCCCAATTCGCCTGCAAATACGACTGGATGGAGCCGATGTCGCACCAGTAGTCGTCGACGACGATGCCGTGCAGCCGCTGGCGCCGCTTGAGCATCGCCGGGAAGACGTCCTGCGACCAGTCCGCGGGGGTATCCGGCTTGATGTGCTCCAGCACCTTCGGCTCGACGACGTAGATGCCAGTATTGGCATGATCACTGAAGACCTCGCCCCACGAGGGCTTCTCCAGGAACCGCTTCACGTTGCCGTGGTCGTCGGTGACCACCACCCCGTACTCGAGCGGATTCGGCACCTGATGCAACACGATGGACGCCATCGCCTCGCGCTCCCGATGCCGATAGATCACGGACGTCAGGTCGAGATCGGTCATCGCATCGCCGGATATGACCAAGAACGTCTCGTCGAGGAGCGAAGCCGCGTTGCGCACGCTCCCGGCGGTGCCGAGCGGACGATCCTCCACGACGTACTCGATCTCCATGTCGAGCTCGCTGCCGTCGCCAAGGTGGTTGCGAACGTCAGCGCCAAGGTACGCGAGGGTGACCACGACCTGACGGATACCGTGATCGCGCAGCAGGCGGAGGATGTGCTCGATCACTGGTGTCCCCACCACCGGAACGAGCGGCTTTGGATACCTACTCGTCAGCGGGCGGAGCCGGGATCCCTCGCCCCCCGCCATGACCACGGCCTTCACCGACCGACTCCTGGAAGTGCACCCACTGTCTTCGCATCATATGCGCCGGTTCTCCGAGCTTCCACAGTTGTGTGATGGATCGGATCGATCGTCTCAGGTGGAGACGGCGCGGTCCTGAAGCCAGTCGGCGAACCTATCGACATCGATGCTGCCGCCGGCAAGCTCGCGGATCATGCCCGCCGCGGCGCCCTGTGGCGCAAAAAGGCTGTAGCCCTCATGGCCCAACTGGCAGCAGACGGCGAGCAGCGCGGTTGGCAACGCGGCGACGCCGAGCGCTCCCGGCGCGAGCAGCGCTGATGTGAGCGATGCGGCACGCCGGTATGGGGAATCGCCATGCACCGAGCTGAGCACGTCGCCGGGTGGCGGCGGCGTCGCCGCCCCCGCAAAGCGCCGCGCCGCGACCAAATTGATGAACCGCACCGCTTCGAGGCTGATGACGTCGGAGCTCATCGCGCCAGCTCGGCGAGCGCATCCTCGAATTGGATGAGTCCTCTGAGCACCGCGGAGACGAGCTCATCGTCGACGAGCGGCTCCCAGGCGGCGACCTCTTCCGGGCTCAGCCCCAGCTCATCCGCACGGCGGTGCAGTTGCGATTCCACCCGCGGACTGTATCAGCGCGTCGACGAGCGGATCAGCGGCTCCGCATGCGCACCTGCCCGTCGGCGGGCAGCAGCACGCGCTGGTGCAGGCACATGAACCGCAGGCGCTCCAACAGTCCGTCGACGACCAGCGGCCACGAGAAGTCGGCGGCATCGCGACGCGCCGCCTGACGCAGGCGGCGGCTGAGCGCGGGCTGCTCCACCAATCCGCGCAGCGCGCTGGCCACCTCGGTGGGGTCGTCGGTCTCGATCACGACCGCATTCCCATAGGGCCGCGCGTACTCCTCACCAGTTGCTCCCACCATGGCCACGCCGCCGGCGGCCATCGCTTCGAGACCAACAAGACCGAACGGCTCATGGCGGGAGTTCGCCACCACCGCGGTCGCCGCCGCGTGGATCTCGGCGATGACGTCGTCGGGAAGGAAGCGGCACAGGTTGACGATGGGAGCACCCTGGGTCTCGGAAAGCGCGGCCACGATCCCCGACGCGTCCTCGACCGGCTCGTACCAATCCACCACGGTGAGCCCGACGCGCCGCGCGAAGCCGAGCACCTCCGCGCCGAACGGCTCGATGCCGCCCCGCATCAGCAGGCGCGCCGGTAAACCCTCGGCGCGCAGCTCGGCGATCGCCGCCACGGCCTGATGCCAGCGCTTGTCGGGGCTGAACCGGCCGATCTTGAACGCGAAGCACGGGGTGCCCGCCGCGGCTCGGATGGTCCGCACGGCCGGACCGTCGAGGGGTGCGAGGGCCGACTCGGGGATTCCGTTGGGGATGACCACCGGGTTGACGTCGAACGGCCACATCAGGTGCTTCATGTATCGGCTCACCGTCGTGATCGACGCGACGAAGTCGAGCGCACCCCAGTCGATGCCATCGAACCCGAAGTGGTTGTTCGCGTTCCACAACAGCGCGGCGCGGTCACGCAGCCCTTCTGCGTGGAGCCGGTCGCTGAGGATGCGACAGAGCCGGGCGGTCTGCCACTCCTCGAACAGCATTGCGACGACGCGCCCGCTCGCCGCCGCCGGCCGCACGACGTTGTCGACGAGCCACGATGGCAGGGTGCGCAGCAGCTCGCGCATCTTCTCGACCTCGCCCGCATACACGCCCGCGGGATGCCGCCGGCTCGAAGCCTGCGCCCACCGGACGAGGCGAACTCCGGCGTCCTTCTCCTCCATCGGGAGTGTGGGATCTCCCACGAACACGAGGGTCGTCGCATAGCCCCGGGCCGCGAACGCCCTGCAGAGCTCCCGGGCGCGCACCCCGAGACCACCTGCCTGGGAGTACTGGTCGGGTCCCTCGAAGGAGACGACCACCACTTCGAGCGTGTGGGGCGTGAACACGGCACGCACAGTCTGACGGCCTCTCGGGGCGCTCCGGCGGACCTCCCCTCCGGGACGCGGCGGTGAACTCTTGTGGATAAAAAACGGGCGAAGGACCGGCTGGCGGGCGCCGGTGACTCCGCCCATTCGAGAGTGTGGAGCCGCACTACCGACGAAAATTTGGACGCAAGGGCTACGTGCTTGTAACGGTTCCGGCCGCACAATGTGGTGAGACCGATGGCCAGCTACGGGCTCTACCTCGAATCCGGGCCGATGCGACGCAAGACCATGGTGCACGTGCTCGACCTGCTCGGGTGCATTGCCAACGGTCCCACCACGGATGAGGCGCTCGCGGCAACGCCGGAGGCAATCCGCGCGTACATGCGCTTCCTGCGCCGCCAAGGCGAACGTGTCGAGGAGCGCGGCGCCATCGAGACCCACGTCGTCGAGCACATCACCGAGGGAGGGTTTCTCGGGAACGGCTCGCCCGACATCGTGTTCGGGCCGGACCTCGTCCCGGTCACGCCGGCCGACATCACGAAATACCTGGCACGGTTCCACGCGCTGCGCGAGGACCTGGCGGTGTGGGCGGCAACGCAGAGCGCGCGCTCGCTCGATGCGGCGCCCCGCGAGCGCGGGCGCACGGCACGCGCGATCCTGCTGCACGTGCTCGCCGTACCGGGCGCGTACCTCTCGGCGGCGCTGGGTGGGGCTACGGGTTTCTCGCGGGTGCAGACGCTGGCTGAGCGCGGCGAGCTGCCGCTGCCGGAGGCGCTTCGGCGCGTCGACGGGATGATCGGCGACATCGTCCGTGGGACGACGCCGGCGCAGCGCAAGGCGGTGGTGCGCCGGAGCGGTGGTGATGTGCGCACGTTGAGCAAGGCACTCCGCCGCATCCTCGAGCACGACTGGGAGCACCTCGCCGAGCTGTCACGACGCCCCGGTGGTCCTGCGCTTTGAGCTAGTGTGCAGCGCCGCATGCTCCGAACCCGAGGCTACGCGGCGCGCGGTCCAACCACTCCCCTGCAGCCGTTCGAATTCGAGCGCCGGGAGCCGGGACCCCACGATGTCGTGATCGACATCCTCTACTGCGGAATCTGCCACAGCGACATCCACCAGACGCGCGACGAGTGGGGTGGTGCGATCTTTCCGATGGTTCCCGGTCACGAGATCGTGGGGCGCGTAGCAGCAGTTGGTGCGAGTGTGCAGCGGTGGAACGCTGGGGACGTCGTGGGGGTGGGCGTCTTCGTCGATTCCTGCCGTGAGTGCGAGGCGTGTTTAGCCGGTCTCGAGCAGTACTGCGAACGCGGGATGGTGGCTACGTACAACTCGTACGAGCGCGACGGCACGACTCCGACCTATGGCGGCTACTCGGAGCGCATAACCGTCGACGAGGCGTACGTCCTGCGCATTCCCGCAGGCTTGGACCTGGAAGCTGCAGCCCCACTCATGTGTGCCGGCATCACGACGTACTCGCCGATCATGCACTTCGGGGTGCGTGCCGGCGATCGGGCAGCGCTCCTCGGCTTGGGTGGCTTGGGCCACATGGGCGTGAAATTTCTCAAGGCGATAGGGGCAGAGGTCACTGTGCTCAGCCGCACCACAGCGAAGCGAGCAGATGCGGAGCGATTGGGTGCCGACGACTTCGTCGTGACAGCCGAAGCCGATGCCTTTGCAAAGAACGCGCGCCGTTTCGACTTCATCCTCGACGCGGTGTCAGCGGGACATGACTACAACGCGTACCTTCGGATGCTGCGTCGTGACGGCACCATGGTGCTGGTCGGGCTGCCCGATCCCGCTCCGCTCAAGGCTTCCTCGCTTGCCGACCGGCGACGTCGCTTGGCGGGGTCCGTGATCGGCGGCATTCGCGAGACTCAGGAGATGCTCGACTTCTGCGCGGAGCGAGGTATCGCCGCGGACATCGAGTCCGCCACCTTCGCGCAGCTTGGTGAGGCGTACGACCGGACGGTCCGAGGCGACGTCAGGTTTCGCTTCGTGCTGGACCTTTCCACCCTATAGCTCGGGGGAAAGCACACTAGCCTGGCCAAACCTCGTCGGCCGTTGACAATACAGTCGCGGCAGCAATCGCTCGTCCTTGGCAGCGGCTCCAAGTCAACGCGATCAGGCTCCGCATAGGCGCTCCGCAGCGTGATGCTGCATCTCGAGCGCCATGGCGCGGAGGACCGACGAGTCATGCCCCTCGACTTCCAGCGTCGTGATGCTGTCGATGGTGGCGACGAAATCATCGATCGAAGGCTGCGCTCTCCCCAGCAGCTCAGCCACCGGTTCGGAGTCGCCGTCGCCCAGCCAGGTGACGCCGATCATCATGAGCTCGCGTTTCACCTGCTCGTAATCGACGAACCAGCTTGCGGCGCCGTGCGCCAGGAGTGGGGCCCCTCCAGGTGCAGCGGTCACATCGTGAGGCGTC
>VBGJ01000062.1:0-417 GCA_005880445.1 Chloroflexota bacterium
TGGCGACAGAGGACTTTCGCCAGCAGGTGGCGCTCGCCATCCGCGACGGCATCGAGCGCTTCGATCCGCAGATCTCGGTGAGACACGCGCAGCTCATCGCGTGGCAGCGGCAGCATCCTGGCGCGCGGCTTCCCGCGACGCGAGCGCACCGGGCGACGCCGCCGCCTCTGCGTGACAGCTCGGGTTCAGCACTGCCCGCGGTGGTTGCGTGGTTGACCCTCATCGCCGCCCTTGCCGGGATGCTGCGGTGGCGGCGTCCACTCGCGCGAGCTCTCGCGCCGGCGGTCGTGCGGTTCCATCGGGTCGCGGCTCGCCGGCGAAGGCAGCAGCTGCGCTTGCGGCGTCTCACGGCGGCCACCGAGCAGCGCTGGTCCCGGTACTCGGTGTACGACGAGCTGTCCCTTTAGAAGGCTCAGG
>VBGJ01000062.1:526-6837 GCA_005880445.1 Chloroflexota bacterium
ATGATCAATCACCGCGGTCCCGAGTTCGCCGCGCTGCTCGAGGATGTCGTTTCCGGGCTGCGCTGGGCGCTGCGCACCGCAAACGACGTCTTGCTCTTTCCCGCGAGCGGCACGGGCGGGCTCGAAGCCGCGGTGGTCAACGTGCTGAGCCCGGGGGAACGCGCACTGTTCTGCACCATGGGATCGTTCGGCGACCGCTGGGCCAATCTCGCCGATGCGTACGGCGTCGACGTCGTGCGACTCGCGGTTGAACCGGGCGAGGCGATCGATCCCGAGGACGTCGACCGCATTCTCGCGGAGCATCCGGCCATCCAGACCGTGTTCGTGACGCACAACGAGACCTCCACGGGTGTCAGCAACGACCTGCCCGCGCTCGCCGCCGTCATCAAGGGGCGCGGCAAGCTGCTCTGCGTCGACAGCGTCAGCGGCGCCGGGTGCCTGCCACTCGACACCGATGCCCTCGCGCTCGATGTCGTTATCACCGGCTCACAGAAGGGATGGATGGCACCTCCAGGCGTCACCATGGTCGCGGTCAGCGCCGCGGGGTTCGAGCGCGCGAACACCGCCACATTGCCTCGCTTCTACCTGGACTTCGCACGCGCGAAGAAATACCAGGATCGGAATCAGACGTTCACCACGCCGGCGGTCTCCGTGCTCTACGCGCTGCAGGAGGGTCTCGCGATCATCCGCGAGGAGGGTCTCGAGCAGGTGTGGGAACGGCATGCGCGCGCCGGCACCATGATCCGTGTGGCGGTCGAGGCGATGGGTCTCAAGTTGCTTGCGGCGCCGGGACATCGCAGCGACACGGTCACCGCCGTGCACAGCCCGACAAACTCGTCCGACTCGCTCAAGCAGTTTCTGACGCACTTGCGCACGCGCTACGGACTGGTCCTCGCGGGTGGACAGGATTCCTTGAGCGGCAAGATCTTCCGCATCGGTCATCTCGGGATGATCGATGACTCCGACGTGTACAGCATCGTCTGCACCATCGAGCAAGGGCTGGTCGACCTCGGCCTTCGCAGCCGCGTGGGGCTGGCGGCGGCCGCCGCGCAGTCTCAAACGCGAAGCCCACAGCCCGCGGCGGAACCGGCCGCCGTCGGGTGACCGTCGCAACGGAGACGGCGCCGGCGCAGTCGACCGCGACCCGGATCCTGGTCGCCGATCCGATCGCCGACGACGGAGTCGAGCGGCTGCGCGCGGCCGGGCACGTCGACGTGGCGACGGGCCTTGACGCGGCACAGCTTCGCGAGCGCATCGCCGGCTACGACGCGCTCGTGGTGCGCAGCGACACGAAAGTCACCGCTGAGCTGCTCGATGCCGCCACGCGGCTCCGTGTCGTCGGCCGTGCCGGCGTCGGAGTCGACAACATCGACATCGACGCCGCCACGCAGCGTGGCGTCCTCGTGCTCAACGCGCCCACCGGCAACACCATCGCCGCGGCGGAGCACGCGATCGCCATGCTGTTCGCGCTGGCGCGCAACATTCCCAGCGCCGACCGCTCGCTGCGTGCGGGGCTCTGGGAACGCTCGCGGTTCATGGGCATGGAGCTGCGCGACAAGACGCTCGGCGTGCTGGGACTGGGCAAGATCGGCTTCGAGGTCGCGCACGCCGCGCGCGAAGGCCTGCAGATGCGCGTGCTCGCCCACGACCCGCTGGTCACCGCGGAGCGTGCGCATCAGGCGGGTGCGGAGCTGTGTGACTTCGAAACACTCCTGGCCGAATCAGACGTGCTGACGGTGCACGTGCCGCTCAGCGACGCCACCCGCGGCATCATCGGCGCCGGCGAGCTGCGCCGCATGAAGCGCGGAGCGCGGCTGATCAACGTGGCACGTGGCGGCATCATCGATGAGCAGGCCCTCGCCGGGGCAATCCGTGACGGCCACATTGCGGGCGCTGCCATCGACGTGTTCGTCCAGGAACCGCCCCCGAAGGATCATCCCCTGCTGCAGCTGCCGCAGGTGGTGGTGACGCCGCACCTCGGCGCGAGCACACGGGAGGCGCAGGTGAACGTCGCCTTCGACGTGGCCGATCAGATTGTCGAGTACCTGCAGGGCGGAACGCCTCGGTATGCCGTCAATGCCCCGACCGTGCTGCCGGAGGAGCTCGCCCAGCTACACCCGTACCTGGAGCTGGCGCAGAAGATCGGCTCGCTCGCGGCGCAGCTCGGCGGCCGTGGGGTCCGTCGCGTCGTCTGCAGCTACGCCGGCGAGCTGGCTGAGCTCGATACGTCGATCGTCACGAGTCATGTTCTCCGTGGCCTGTTCGCCCACTTCACGGAGACGCGGGTCAATCCGGTGAACGCGAAGCTGGTGGCGCGTTCCATGGGTGTCGACGTCGACGAGCGGCATACCACGCGCAGCCTGGACCCGGAGAGCCCGCTGCTGGTGGAGGTGGTGGGTGACGAGCGGCTGCGCATCGCAGGCGCGCAGCTCGAGTCCGAACCACGCATCACGCGCATCGACGGCTTCAGGGTGAACATGCAGCCGTCGGGCATCTTTCTGGTGGTCACGCATCAAGACCGGCCCGGGGTGATCGCGGCCGTATCGACCCTTTTAGCCAAAAGCGACATCAACATCGCGGGCATCGAGCTGGGCCGTGATCAGCCCCGTGGGCACGCCGTCATGCTCATGGAGGTCGACGATCCGGTCCCCAACAATCTGCTCGAGGAGATACGCACCACAGCGAAGCTCGACCGGCTTCGTCAGGTGCGGTTGTGACACCGCGACCCGGGGCGGCTTCGTACACCGCCTGATCCGGTGGCGCGTATCAGCCCGTTCCGCGGCATCCGCTTCAATCCCGCGCTCGTTCGCCTCGGAGGCGTGCTGTCGCCACCCTACGACGTCATCGACAGCGCACACCGTGACGCGCTGTATGGGCGTGACCTGCGCAACATCGTCCGTGTCGATTACGGGATCTCGCACGCCGATGACGTCCCGGGCACCCGCGATCCGTACACACGCGCCGCAGCGTTCCTGACGTCGTGGCTGGACCTCGGCATCCTGGTGCGCGAGGCGGAGCCCACCATATACGTCGCCGCGCACGAGTTCACGCATCCCGATGGCGGTCTCCGGACAAGGCGCGGCATCCTCGCCATCGTCCCCGCGCTGCCTTGGGAGCGATCGGATCTCCGCCCACACGAGCGCACGTTGCGCGAACCCAAGGAAGACCGCCTCGCGTTGCTGCGCACGACCCGCGTCCAGACCAGCCCTGTGTTCGCACTGTGGTCGGTCGTGAGTGGGATGGATGACCTCTTGGCGGACGTCACCTCCGGGCCCGCGTTGCTTGGCGGGCGCACCGACGGCGAGCTCGGCTCGGAGAAGCACCTGCTCTGGAAGGCGGAGCGGGAACGCGCGGCGGCGTTCGTGGAGGCGCTGACACCCGCGACGCTGTACATCGCGGACGGACACCACCGGTACGAGACGGCTGTGGCATATGCCGCCGAGCGCGACGCGTCCGAACCCGACGCGTCCGCCGACGCGTCCTTTCGATGGTGCCTCGTGTACCTGTCAGCGGCGGAGGACCCCGCGCTCACGATCCTGCCGACGCATCGCCTCGTCCGCCCCGCGCACGGGGTCGCCTACAGCCTCGACGACCTCTGGGCGCGTCTCGACGATGTCTGGGACGAGGAGCCGGCGGGCAGCTTCGCCGAGGCGCTGGCGCGATCAGCCGAGCTGCGCCCCGATCACCACGCATTCGCCACCGTTGCGGCGGACGGCGTCGCTGTTCTCCGCCGGCCGCGTCGAGCCGGCCCATCGCCTCGTGAGGCGCTCGACGCCGTCGTGCTGGAGAACGAAGTGCTGGCTCCGGCGGGGGTGCCTCGGGAGGCGATCGGACTCGGAGCGCTGGCGTACACCCGGGACCCCGACGAGCTCACCAGCGCCGTGGCTGAGGGGGATGCGGTCCTCGGTTTCGGCATGCAGCCGGTGACCGCCGCGGAGGTCATCGCGGTCGCCGACTCCGGGGAGACCATGCCGCAGAAATCGACGTACTTCTATCCCAAGGTGCCGACCGGGCTCGTGCTCCGCCCCGTCTGAGGTTCAGTCGTGTCAATCGTTTGGCCGCGACCGCCCAGGGGTACATACGTTCCGTAGGCTCAGCCTCAGGAGACCACTTGCCCACATACGGCTACCGCTGTCAGAACTGTTCCGTCGAATTCGAGGTCTGGCAGAAGTTGACGGACGCACCCGCGGCGCCGTGCCCCGCGTGTGGCGGCGCCGGGAGGCGGCTGATCTTCCCGGCCGGCATCGTCTTCAAGGGCAGCGGCTTCTACGCCACCGACAATCGCGCCCGGTCCGGCGGCGGCGAGACGGGCAAAGACGGCGCCGCCCCAGCTTCGGCGAAGACCGACAAGAAGACCGACACGAAATCGGAATCGCCGTCGAAGCCCGCGCCGTCCGGCAGCCCCGTGACAGTCACCGACACCACCTTCAAGGAGGAGGTGCTCGACTCGAACCTTCCCGTTCTGGTCGATTTCTGGGCGTCATGGTGCTCGCCGTGCAAGATGATCGCGCCGATCGTGGAGGCGCTCGCGAGTGAGTACGACGGTCAGCTCAAGGTGGCCAAGGTCGACGTCGACGCAAACCCGATCACACCGGGGATGTTCGGCATCATGAGCATTCCCACGCTGATGCTCTTCCGCGGTGGCAAGGCAGAGGAGCGGATCGTCGGGTATCAGCCGAAGCAGTCCCTCGAAGCCAAGCTTCAGGCTGTGCTCGCGGCCTGACCCGAAAGGCTCATGTCTCGAGCAGGCTGAGCACTTCTCCCGCGAGGTACAGAGAGCCGGTAACAACGACGGCCCCGTCGCGCCCCGCGAGCATGCGCGCACGCGAGAGCCCGCGCGAGACGATGGCCTCCGTGTGCGCCGAGTCGAAGAACCTCGCAAGGTCGGCGACATCGCTGGCACGTTCGACCGCCGGCGAGGTCACGACGGTCTCCGCTGCGCCGAGCCCGCGCAGCTCGGCAATCATCGCGTCGACGTCCTTGTTGCGCATCGCGGCGAACAGGACCACGATGCGCCGTCCGGCGAGGATGGCGCGCGCCGCCTCGACCATGGCTGCCATGCCGGCCGGGTTGTGAGCGCCGTCGACCAGGATCGGCGGTGACCCGCGGACCCACTGCATGCGCCCTGGCCACTGCGTGCTCGCGCAACCCCGCGACACCGCGCCCGCGTCGATCGCCGCGCCGCGCCGCCGGAGCACGTCACATGCGGTGACGGCGGTGGCGATGTTCGCCGCCTGAAACCAACCGACGAGCGGCGCATGCAACGCGATGGGCAGTCCCGCGAACTCTGTGTCGACGTCGATTCCGGCGAGCCCGCCGTCGCGCCCGTTTACCGGGACGTCCTCCGTTACAACCGTCAGCGGCGCGCCAACCTCGTGTGCGTGCCGCCGGATCACGTCGAGCGCGGGCCCACCAGCGGCGGTGACGGCATCATCGCCCGCCTTGATGACGGCCGCCTTTTCACGAGCGATCGCGACGACGGTGTCGCCCAGGTGCTCGCGGTGGTCGAGCGCAACGTTGGTGACGATCGCAACGCCGAGATCCAGCACGTTCGTGCTGTCCAGACGACCGCCCAGACCGACCTCGCACACGACGACGTCGGGGGCGGCACGCGCAGACCGCAGCAGCCCCGCCGCGGTGAGCATCTCGAACCCGGTCGGCTGCAGGTCCTCCGGCAGCGTGGAGGCCGCGGCGTTCACCTCCTCCATCAGGGCCGCGAAGTCCTCCTCCGTGATGCGAACGCCGTCGATGACGATGCGTTCTGTGTAGGAGCGCAGGTGCGGCTTGGTCAGCATCACCGTGCGCAGACCGGCCGCGTGCGTGATCGAGTCGATCACCGCACACACGGATCCTTTGCCGTTCGTGCCCGCAACGAGCACGCCGCTCAGGCCAACATGAGGATCGCCGAGCACGTGCAACAGTGCTCGCGTGCGCTCCAGCCCTGGCTTGATGCCTCGCCACGAGACGGCATCGAGCATCGCGGTCGCGCGCGTGTACGGTGTGCTCACCGCCACGGCCACGCGCTCGACATCGCGTCCGCCGCATCGGGGCGCCGAACGCACGCGCGCAGCTCATCCATCCATGCGAGATGGCGCTGGAGCGGGTCGTCGACCGCCTCGACGGCACGGTTGCGATACAGACAGCCTGCTTGGTGCGCCACCGCCGCCTGCAGCTCCTGGTACTCGAGCAGGGTGGCGGCGCTCACGCGCACCGCACGATCATCACCGAGCTCGACGCTGAGCTCGAAAACCCGGCCGTCGGGCTCCACGAAGCTCGACACCGGCGTCACGTCGATGTGGTCCACGCCGGGC